>CAZBHM010000095.1:0-7837 GCA_964491975.1 uncultured Lachnospiraceae bacterium
TGAGCTTGAGTCATTGGCTATTGCAAGCACATTCTCTTCGCCATACTTTATGTAAGGTGTAAGGTCAAAGCCTGATGCAGTAATTCCTGCTTCATAGTAGCCGACAGCCTGACCATTTACCCATACATAAACTGCCTGTCTGGCACCTTCAAGTTCTACAAATACTTTCTGACCGGCAGCTTCTGCGGGAACGGTAAATTTTTTGCGGTAAAATGCCATGCCTCTGTAAACGCCGGTATCACCACCGTCTACGGCTCTTTCGGTAAAAGATTCAGAAGCACTGACTGCGTGTGGAAGACTTACGCTTTCCCAGGCAGAATCATCGTAGTCTGCTTCATAAAATTCCTTTCCATCTTTTGCGATGGCAGCCTGTGCGGCGGAAAGAGGCCATTTGCTGTTGGAAGGCGCTTTTGTGAATGTCCAGCCAATGTTCATATTATAGGTTATGGATTTGGCTTCAGGTGCATTATAAAGATTTTTCTCCGCATCAGAGGGAGAAGTGGCATTGCTTTTGCATCCGGAAATGGATGATAAAAGCATGATGGTAAATAAAAGAAAAAGTAGTGGGAAATAAAAAATTGTTTTTTTCTTAAAGGTTGTTAAATGCATATAGAGCCCTCCGATTTATAACATTCTTTTATGTAAGGATATCAGAAGTTACGTATTCTTACAATGACATATCCGATAAAATTGGTTAACATATTGCAGATAAAATTAATTTATGGCTTGGGCTGATTGAAAGGATGGAGAGCAATATATTTATATATCAGGGCAATATTCATAAATGACAAAGTTTAAAAGATATGCTTTAATAAAAGAAAAAAGAAAGGAAGATTTGGTATGTGTACAGCAAAGGTATGGGAAGAAAAGGTTAATATTCCTACATATGGCATAGGAAATCCTGACAAAAATCCTATGTTTTTTGAAAAGAGAGTTTATCAGGGAAGTACGGGCAAGGTTTATCCGTATCCTGTAATTGATAAAATTTATGATGAGAAAAAGGATAAGGAGTATACTGCGGTATTTCTTGAAAATGAGTATCTTAAGGTTATGGTGCTTCCGGAGCTTGGAGGAAGAATACAGAGAGCTTACGATAAGACTAACGGATATGATTTTGTATATTATAATCAGGTTATTAAGCCGGCACTTGTAGGTCTTACCGGACCATGGATTTCAGGCGGTATAGAGTTTAACTGGCCACAGCATCACAGACCGGGAACATTTCTTCCGACTGAGTACAGCCTGAAAGAATACAGGGATAAAAGTGTGGCAGTGCTTATCGGTGATGTTGACAGAATAAATGGTACAAAATGTGTTACGGAAATAAGGTTATATCCGGGAAAGGCATATATAGAGATAAATGCAAGACTTTATAACAGAACGCAGCTTCCGCAGACATTTTTATGGTGGGCTAATCCGGCAGTGGCGGTAAATGATGATACGCAGTCAGTATTTCCGCCGGATGTGCATGCGGTTATGGATCACGGCAAGAGAGATGTTTCTAAATTCCCGATTGCAACAGGTGTATATTACAAGCATGATTATGGCAGGGGGGTTGATATTTCAAGATATAAGAATATTCCGGTGCCGACTTCATATATGGCTGATAAGTCAGAATTTGATTTTGTAGGTGGTTATGATTATGGTAAAGAAGCAGGTATTTTGCATGTTGCTGACCATCATGTATCTCCGGGCAAGAAACAGTGGACATGGGGATGTGGAGATTTTGGAAAAGCATGGGACAGAAATCTGACAGATGAGGATGGTCCTTATATAGAGCTTATGACAGGAGTCTTTACGGATAACCAGCCTGATTTTACATGGCTTAAGCCTTTTGAGGAAAAGACATTCACACAATATTTCATGCCTTATAAGCAGATTGGGTATGTAAAGAATGCAAGCACTAAAGCTGCCGTTAATATGGAATTTGATGGTGACAGTATAAGAGTCCGTGCGTATGCCACAAGTGTTTATGAAAAGGTCACGGTTGACTTAAAATATAAGGATGAGCTTCTTTTCTCAAAGGAGGTTAAGCTTTCGCCATGTGATGTATTTGATGAGAGTGTTTGCTTTAGTTCTAATGATGCAAAAGAAACAGATTTTTGGGTATCTGTGAAAGCAGGAAACGAGGTGCTTGTGGACTACAGGCCTCTTGCGAAAAAGATTGAGAAACTTCCAAGTCCGGCAGAGGCAGCAAAAGAACCTTGTGAGATTAAAACCAATGAGGAGCTTTACCTTACGGGACTCCACATTGAACAGTACAGACATGCCACATATCTTCCGGAAGACTATTACCTTGAAGGCTTAAAAAGAGATGAAGGAGATATAAGAATTAACAATGCATATGGAAGTCTGCTTCTTAGAAGAGGAGACTTTGAAAATGCAAAGACATACCTTACAAAGGCATTGGAGAGACTTACATGGAAGAATCCTAATCCTTATAACAGTGAGCCGTACTACAATCTTGGACTTGTAAATATGTTCCTGGGTAATGATAACGAGGCATTTGACAGCTTTTATAAGGCAACATGGACACTTGAACAGCAGGAAATGTCATGGTTTTATCTTGCAGTGCTAGCAGCGAAGAAGAAAGATTTTATAGCGGCACTTGACTATATTGATAAATCCATTGTCCGTAATGCACATAATATTAAGGCAAGAGGCTTAAGGGCTGTACTTTTAAGAAAGCTTAACAGAAACGAAGAAGCACTTAAATGGATAGAGGAAAACTTAGCACTTGATAAATTTGATCATATGTCAAGAATTGAAAAATATTTTATGGACAATGACAGCAGTGAATTTATTAAGCTTACAGGAAAAAGTGAAGAGGCAGTGCTTATGATTGCCAGAGATTATGGTGAAGCAGGTTTTTATGAGGAAGCCATTAATGTTCTTAAGCTTGGTGAAGAAAAACCGATGGTATATTATTACATGGGCTATTATTATGAGCGTATGGGTGATGAAAAAAGTGCACTTTTTAATATAAAGCTTGCGGAGAAGCTTTCTCCTGATTATACATTCCCGAACAAATTAGAAGATATAGCAGTTCTTAAATGTGCGATTAAGATTAACAGTGAGGGTGCAAAGGCGTACTATTATCTCGGTAATCTTTATTATGATAAGCGCGGGTACGATAAGGCGAAAAAACTGTGGGAAAAGTCTGCAGAGCTGGATGATGGTTTTGCAACGGTACACCGTAACCTTTCACTTGTATATTTTAATAAATGTGAAGGACAAAAATCAGAGGCACTTAAGGAGATGGAGAAGGCATTTGCTTTAAATGAAAAGGATGCCAGAATATTCATGGAATCAGACCAGCTTTACAAGAAGCTTGGAAAAACATATACGGAGCGGTTTGAGAATTTTACAAAATATTTTGATGTGGTGCTTATGCGTGATGATATGTGTGTTGAGTATGCAACACTTCTTAACATGCTTGGCAAAAATAAGGAGGCCTATGATTTTATCATGGCACACAAATTCCATCCCTGGGAGGGTGGCGAAGGCAGGGTAACAACCCAGTATACAACAGCTCTTACTGAGCTTGCCAAAGAGGCACTTTATAAAGAGGATTATGAAGCGGCAGTAAGTCTTCTTAACAGTGCGCTTGTATATCCTTATAGTCTTGGTGAAGGTAAGCTTGAGGGAACTAAGGATAATCATATTTATTACTACCTTGGTTTAGCGTATAGGGCACTTGGAAGAGAAGATGAGGCCGTGGCATGCTTTAATAAAGCATGTGAGGGTGATGACAATCCGGCTGGAGTTATGTATTATAATGACCAGCCGGCTGACATGATTATGTATAAGGGACTTGCATATGGTGCGCTTGGCAATGAAGATGTAGCAGTGACTTTGTTTAACAAGCTCGTTGATTATGGTGAAAGACATGTGTATGATGATGTCAAAATAGAGTATTTTGCGGTATCGCTTCCTGATTTGCAGATATTTGATGAGAATCTTACTAAGAAAAATGAAGCACACTGCTATTATCTTATAGGACTTGGAAAGCTCGGACTTGGAGAATATGGTGAAGCAAAGAAATATTTTGAAAAAACACTGGCAATAGATGGTAATCATCAAAAATGTCTTATTTATCTTACTGACTGTAAAAAGGCGGTGGAATCATGTGCGTTACAATAGATTTAAGTGGTGAATATGAGGTGGTTTTGCGGGATGCGACAAGGCATGTGGCATTGTTTCCTGCATCTTTGGACGAAAACAGAATAGGTTATCCTGATAAAGCAGGAAATCAGTGGCATCCGGCAGACGGACTTGGCGAAAGCGATGAGCGTAACAGCGCACTTCTTAGTGGCGACATAATAAAAACAAGACTTACCAGGAAGTATACATATAGCGGTGCGGCAGTTTTTATAAAAAGTTTTAAATATGAAGCAAAGGAAGGGGAGAGGGTATTTCTTGACATAGAAAGAGCAAGAAAGATTACTTCATGTAAGATTAATGGAAATGAAGCTAAGATAAAGCTTTGTGGTACACTCTCAACTCCGTACAGTTATGAAATTACTGATTATATAAAGGCGGATAATGTAATTGAGATAACCTCGGACAATACCTATCCCGGATGGCCGGCCAAGGCAATATTGTATTCATCAGCGGCAACTGATGAGACACAGACTAACTGGAACGGGCTTCTCGGAATAATAAGGCTAAGAAAAGAGCAGTTAAACTATGTTTCATGGGTGCGTGTTTATCCATATGCAAATGATAATGAGTTAAGCAGCAGCCTTAAGGTAATTGTTGATGTGGATGTGGCTTCAGAGATATTTGAAGGTGATATATACATAGAGTCAGAAATAATCAGTAACTCAGCTGAGAATGCTGCTGTAAGGCATGTAAGACTTGATAAAGGACATCACGAGATTGTATTTGATGATGTAAAGATTAAAGAAAATCTTAATTACTGGGATGAATATGAGGGTAATCTTCATGAGCTTACGGCAGGAATAGGGGGTGAAGGGATAAATAGTTCACAAAAAACGGTAAGCTTTGGTTTAAGAAGGTTTTCAGGAAAAGGCGGTCATCTTTGTAATAACGGACACCGTATTTTTTTAAGAAGTGAAAGTAACTGTGCAGTATTTCCTGAAACGGGGCATATGCCGCTTACTATAGATGAGTGGTTAAGCATTATGGAAACTTATAAAAGCTACGGTGTTAACTGCGTTCGTTTCCATTCACATTGTCCGCCGGAAGCTGCATTTGTGGCAGCGGACAGGCTTGGAATGTTTGTACAGCCTGAACTTTCGCACTGGGATCCTGACAAAGCATTTGAGTCAGAAGAAAGCAGGTCTTATTATGAGCTTGAGCTTAAGCAGATACTTTACTGTTATGCAAATCATCCCTCATTTGTAATGCTCACGCTTGGCAATGAGCTTTGCTTAAAGGAAAAAAGGGATGAGTTTGCCGGTTATGCATCAAGGCTTATTGACATGGCGAAATCGCTTGATTTAACAAGGCTTTATGCGGAAGGCTCCAATGCCTATTATGGGGAACACGGGGCACTTAATGACAGTGACTTTTACACTTCATTCGGATATCGGGGAAAAGATTTGCGTGGAACTAACTGTAATATGGAGGGCTACATTAATAACAAATATCCGGACACGAGAACTAATTATGATGAAGCAGTCAGGGAAATAAGAAAAGTATATGATAAACCGGTATTTTCTTTTGAGGTAGGACAGTTCGAGGTGCTTCCTGATTTTGAAGAGCTTAAGTGTTATAATGGTGTTACAAAGCCTGACAATATACAAAATATTTATGATGAAATAAGTGCGGCTGGCTTTCTTAAAGACTGGAAAAAGCGTGTAGAGGTCACCGGTGAAATGGCTTTTTTGTCATACCGTGAGGAAATTGAAGCAGCTATGCGAACTCGCGACATGTCAGGAATATCACTTCTTGGACTTCAGGATTTTACCGGGCAGGGAACTGCGCTTGTGGGTATGCTTAATCCGCATCTTAGTCCTAAGCCGTATGATTTTGCACAGCCTGAGAGATTTAGAAAGATTTTTACAAATATACTGCCGCTTGCTTTTTTTGACAGATATACATATTTTGAAGATGAAAGCTTTAAGGCAGAGGTATGGCTTGCCAATTATGGAAAATCAGATGTATGTATAAATGTTTCAGAGGATGCAGGATATGAGCTGTGGGATGGAGACAGACTTTATGCTTCCGGAGTATTTTCAGACAATACGAAATTTGAATGCGGTGGTTTAAAAAAGGGCGGCATAATTGAAGTGCCGTTTAAAAATACAGGAGATGCCAAAAGACTTGACCTTAAGATATTTGTGGGTGAGTATACTAATGAATACAGCATATTTGTGTATTCACGAAAAGAGGCTTTACCCGGTGATGCTACTGCTTTTGTGGCAGGCGATATAGCAGAAGTGAAAGCTTTGCTTGAAAAGGGTATGAACGTATACTTTGAGCCCGATTTTGAAACATATAAGGATGGCAGACTGGGTGAACTTTTTAGTGAAGGCCGGGAGATTTCTACAATTAAGACATGCTTTACTACAGATTTCTGGTCTGTTGGAACATTTGCGGCGCAGGAAGGCTATATGGGCTGTATGATTGACACCACGCATCCGGTGTTTAAGAAGTTTCCGACAAAGTTCTTCCCTGAGTGGCAGTGGTGGATAATTACAAAGGCAAGGGCGATGGTTATTCCTGATGAGATTGAACCGCTTTTAGAGGTGCTTGACTGCTATGCAAGACTTAGAAAGATGGCTTTTATGTTTGAAAGAAAGGTTGGCAGCGGAAAGCTTCTGGTAAGCAGTCTTGGGCTTCTTAAAAAGCAGGAATATCCTGAGGCAAGAGCACTTCTTAGAAGTATATGTGAGTATATGTCTCTGTCATAAGGTTGTGAAAGCTGCTTTAGCAGCGGAATAATCCGTGATTATAATATTTTTAGGATATAGCAGACTTTATTTGGCAATATAATACACAGAAGAGTAGTGTTTGAACCTGCTTAATATAGGGCAGGAGAAAGAGGCTTAATGAAGAATTATGAAAATGCCCTGATGGGGAATAAAAAACATTTGTAATATCTAATCAAAACTGCTATACTTATACAATGGTATGGCAGTTTTACTAATATTTGGGCGAAGTTTAACTGTTAAGGCTGAATGAACAGATATTGTTGGTTCTGGTATCGAAAGTGATTGCGGATTGTTTTGGAAAGAGAAGGGAGAACGATATGGCAAGAACGGTAGCAATAGGAATACAGAGTTTTGAGGAAATCAGAACAGGTAATTGTTTTTATATAGACAAGACGGATTTTATTAAAGAATGGTGGGAGAGTAGGGACAGCGTTACATTAATTACCCGCCCGCGCAGATTTGGTAAAACCTTAAACATGAGCATGGTTGAGGAGTTTTTTTCAGTGGATTATGCGGGCAGGGGCGATTTGTTTGAAGGCCTTTCCATATGGGAAGATGAAAAGTACAGAGAGATTCAGGGGACTTATCCGGTGATAGCTTTAAGCTTCGCAAATATAAAGGAGAGGACATTTGAGGCAACACGCAAAACAATATGTCAGCTTCTGACAAATCTTTATGACAAGCATTCATATCTGCTGGAAAGCGGTCTGCTTAAGGAAAGAGAAAAAGCTTATTATAACAGAGTTTCAGCTGTGATGGATGATAGCGATGCTTCACTGGCACTTTATCAGCTGTCAGATTATCTGTGCCGTTATTATGGAAAGAAAGTCATCATTTTGCTTGATGAATATGATACCCCGATGCAGGAGGCGTATGTTAGCGGCTTTTGGGACGAACTTGTGGGATTTACAAGAAGCCTTTTTAACTCCACATTT
>CAZBHM010000096.1:0-7820 GCA_964491975.1 uncultured Lachnospiraceae bacterium
CTATAATTATATTTAGAATATTTAATACCGGACTTTTTGTTGCTTGCATGAACAATCTGCCCATTACCAATATAAATTCCTATATGTTCAATTACTTTATCACCATATACGATAAGGTCTCCCGGCAAAAGCTCCGATACGCTTATCTTTTTACCAGCATTATATTGTGTAGATGCAGTTCTGGGGGTAGTAATTCCAAATTCCGCCATAATGAGCTTTACAAAGCCCGAGCAGTCAGTTCCTTTTGTAAGACTGTTGCCGCCATATACATACGGATAGCCTACAAACTGCTTTGCATATGCCACAAGCCTGGTTCTTAAGTCTGACACTGTTTCTGATGCGGGCAAAGCTTTGAATGCTGCCGTTGAAACAGTCTTCCCTGATGTGGACTTCTTTTTAGAAGCATTATACTCATCAATTGTAAGTGCCGCAGGCAGATTATATCTAACCATAACATGCTCACCATACACATAGCCTTCCTTACCATCAAAAGAAACCTTTAACCATTCCCCATTATCCTCAATAACATCTGCAACACTGTTGCGTGGAAGCACTTTGATAACCTTCGATGTGGTAGTTGCAGCCTTTCGTAAATTAAGCCCGCTTACATTAACTACGACACTGACCTGTATAACCTCCTCTGCCCTGGCATATGCCTGCTCACCTGCAAGAACATATTCTGCACTTACGTAGCCCTCTATATCTCCTGAGGTAATTTTATACCAGCCTTCGTCTGTAGTTTCCTCAATTTCAAATGCGCCATTAGGCAAAAGCTTACCTATAATTTTGCCATTTACAGGCTTACTTCGTATATTCAGCGTATTATCTACATCAGCAAGTCCCAGATTATCATAATGGCTGTTAATATATTCTGTTATGCCGCTTAATGCCACTATGCCAGAAGTTTCTTCCGGCTCTATTGTCATAACAATATCCCTGCTACGTACTTCAATTGTACTAATCTGTTCCTTGGCATCTGCTGCTGATACCGGAGCCATCCCAAGCATACCGGCAGCCAGGGCCACAGTCAGCATTGCCACACTAAACTTTACAGTCTTTACTTTCTTTTTAAGCATAAACCCATTCCTTTCCATAACTTAAAGCACAGGTATGTACTCTTCGGATTATATCAGTCATATAATTATAAAGTCAATGTAAGTTTTTGCCAGCAGCATTGAACCGTCTATTTAAACCTCAGCGGATAATCATTTCCCAAAATTTGGGACAATGCATAATAATCCTTTTTAGAAAGAAGCTCCTTGGCATATGTGGTACTTATATCCGTATCACCATACTTCTCAAGGTCAATCGCATAATAATTATATGCATATTTATCAGAAAGCTTTTTAAGAAGCGCAACATCTCCCGCTCTATCTTTACCAAACCTGAAATTTATCCCGGTAATTATCTCTTTTGCATTAAGTCTGTCTACCAGTACTTCCTTAACAAACATCTCAGGACTCATATCTGCAAATGCTTTGTTAAACTCAATTTCAACAAGCAGTTCTATCCCAAGCTTTTCCAAAAACGAATGCCTTATTTCATCATCAAGAAACTGCTTTTTTTCATTGCTTTTGCCAAGTGATACTGATGCATTTTTAAATGTAAGTACTGTAGGTATCAGCCCTTCTTTTTTATATGAAACAATCTGTGCTATAAGTCTTTGATGGCCCTTATGCAGGGCCTCGAATTTACCTATCGTAACTGCCGTTGCCTCTATCGCTAAGGCAGCTCTTTCTGAGTTTATTGTATTTATATCATTAACTATCCTCATGTCAATCTAAACTTTCCGGCCCATGCGGGCTCTTATATAAACTGCCTGCTTTTGAGTTTTCTTAATGCCCTAAGCTTATAAAAACATTTTATCAGGAAAATACATTTGTTTTTCACTTCTGTAACTGAATATTCCGACAAATTTTCCCGTGGTATCATATACTCTTAACGGTACGGATTTGGAAATATCATCCTCAAGGCACAGTGAGGCTGCAAAAGGATTCCCGTTATGAACCGCCTTATCGCCCTGCTCATTCATATGAATGCACGGATATCCTGGAAACATCTTATCTGCCGGTATAATATAGTTTTCAAGCTCACCGCTTATCTTTAATTCTTCAATTCTGTCAAGTGAAATGCTCTCTTCAAGTATAAAGGTACTCACCTTAAGCCTTGTAAGCTCTGTCATACATGCACCGCAGCCAAGCTTAAGACCAATATCGTGACAAAGTGTTCTAATATATGTCCCTTTGGAGCAGTCAACCTTTATCGTAACATAAGGAAGCTCAATTTTCTCTATATCAATCGCATGTATGGTAATCTTCCTTGCCTTACGTTCCACCTCAATGCCTGCCCTTGCAAGCTCATAAAGCTTCTTACCATCCTGCTTAATGGCAGAATACATCGGAGGAATCTGGTCATATTCACCAACAAAGCTGTTGACCGCATCACAAACCTCTTCCTCATTAACCAAAGGCTCACTTCCCCCGGTAACCATGCCGCTTATGTCCTGTGTATCTGTAATACGGCCAAGCAGAAATACTGCCCTGTATGTTTTATCAGTATCCGTAAGCATATCGCTAAGCTTGGTTCCGTTACCAAGGCATACCGGAAGAACACCCGTGGCATCCGGGTCAAGCGTACCTGTATGACCTATCTTCTTCTGCCCAAGAATACGTCTTAACTTTGCCACAACATCATGTGAGGTAAAACCTTTTTCTTTGTTTACATTAATAATTCCATTGTACACTTATCAATCAATCTCCATCTGTGACGTAATCGCATTTGAAATACTGTTAATAACATCATGTACCTTACCATGCATCATACAACCTGCCGCACGCACATGACCGCCCCCGCCAAACTGCATGGCAACCTTGCTTACATCTACATATTTGTTAGAGCGAAGACTTACCTTGTACTGGCAAAGTCCTACTTCATACATGAATATTGCAAGCTCAACACCTTCTGTTACAACAAGCTGATTAACTATTCCATCCAGGTCTGCTGCCGACACTCCGTAAAAATCCATGTCCTTCTTACTTACAACAGAAAAAATACATTTTTTATCATAAAAAAGCACACTTTCAAGAAGTGCCCTTCCAAGAATCTGATTCTGGATATAGGTTTTCTGAAAGAAGCTGTCATTAATAATCTCTGTTGAAGGAATGCCCTTACTTACAAGCATGCCTGCCGCATTAAATGTGGCTCTAGTCGTATTGGTATGTTTAAAAACACCCGTATCATGGATAATTCCCGTAAATAATGCAACTGCTGTATTGTAGCCTATACGCTCCTCAGGCATAAGCTCACAAAGTATTTCACATGAAGCTGCCGCATCCGGTTTTACCCAGTTAAGCGCTGCAAAATTAGTGTTGCTTATGTGATGGTCGATGTTGAGCGTTTTCTTTGCCCGCTCCAATAACACTCCAGCAAAACCAAGTCGTTCTACATCACCACAGTCAATGGCAATAAACAAATCTGCCTCGTATGCACCTGTAACCGCATGCTTAATAATCTTTGAAGCCTTATCTATATAGTAAAATTTCGAAGAAATCTCCTCTAAAAATACAGTTACAGCTGCTACCGAAGGATAATTATCAGTTATATAATGGTAAAGTGCCATACAAGAGCCAACGCAATCGCCGTCCGGTCTTACATGTCCGGCGATTGCTACTGACTTTACTCCTTCAAGCACTGAATCTAAATTCCAGCTATTATTCATTCTCATCTTCCTCTTCATCATCTGTCGGCCATACTAAAGCTTTATCATTATCTTCCTCCTCATCATGACCGATATTACGATTTACTTCGTCAATAAGCTTTGACATGTTCACACCATACTCTATTGACTGATCAAGTATAAAGTTAAGCTGGGGAGTATTTCTTAAATTGATTGTTTTTGCAAGCTTGGTACGGATATAACCTTCCGCACTCTTTAATCCCTTAATCGTATCCTTCTGGGCTTCTTCATCACCAAGAACACTGATATAAACCTTACAGCTCTTTAAATCAGGAGCTACTTCCACAGCCACAACAGATGTAAGCGGGCTTATTCTCGGGTCCTTGATATCTCCGCGTATAATATTCCCAAGCTCTTTCTGAACTTCTCCATTTATTCTGGTATTCTTGATACTGTTTTTTCTCATCTTGGCACCTCTTCCATAATATATGCCTCAATCTGGTCACCCTCTGCCAAATCGCTGAACTTTTCAAACACAAGACCACATTCAAAGCCTGCCCTTACTTCCTTTACATCATCCTTAAGATGCTTCATGGATGCAATCGGGCCGTCGAAAATAAGGTCATTATTACGTGTAATACGAGCCTTGCAGCCTCTTACGAGCTTGCCATCGAGTACATATGAACCTGCGATAACACCAATACCTGAAGCCTTGAAGGTAGCTCTTACTTCTGCATGTGCAATTACTTTTTCAACATAAACAGGCTCGAGCATACCCTTCATTGCAGCTTCAACATCCTCAATTGCCTGGTAAATTACTCTGTAAAGTCTTACATCAACATTCTCTCTGTCAGCAGTTACCTTAGCCATATTGTCAGGTCTTACGTTGAAACCAATAATAATGGCATTGGAAGCTGATGCAAGAATTACGTCTGATTCGTTGATTGCACCGACACCGCCGTGAATAACCTTAACAACAACCTCTTCATTTGAAAGCTTGGTAAGGCTCTGTTTAACTGCCTCAACTGAGCCCTGAACATCTGCCTTAACAATAAGATTAAGTTCCTTTACATTACCTGCTTTAATCTGGCTGAATAATGCATCAAGGGATAACTTAGCCTTAGTTTCTTCAATAAGCTTTTCTTTATTCTGTGCAATAAAGGTCTCTGCAAAGTTTCTTGCCTCTTTTTCATTCTCTGTAATTACAAAGATATCTCCTGCATTAGGTACATCATTAAGACCAAGAATTTCAACAGGTGTTGAAGGTGTTGCTTCCCTAACCCGTCTTCCCTTATCATCAATCATGGCACGGATTTTACCATGACACGGACCTACTGCTATGGAATCACCAACCTTAAGTGTTCCCTTCTGTACGAGCACGGTAGCTACTGCACCCTTACCTTTATCAAGCTGTGCCTCAATAACAATACCTCGTGCATTACGCTTAGGATTTGCCTTAAGTTCTTTCATTTCTGCGGTAAGGAGAATCATTTCAAGAAGATTCTCAATACCTTCCTTGGTATGTGCTGAAACAGGTACAAATACTGTACTTCCGCCCCAGTCCTCTGCAATAAGCTCATGCTCTGTAAGCTCCTGCTTAACTCTCTCTATATTAGCACTTGGCTTATCAATCTTGTTGATTGCAACAATTATTTCCACGCCTGCGGCCTTTGCATGGTTAATAGCTTCGATTGTCTGCGGCATTACACCATCATCGGCAGCGACAACCAGAATTGCTATATCTGTTGACTTTGCACCACGCATACGCATGGCTGTAAAAGCCTCATGTCCCGGTGTATCAAGGAAGGTAATCTTCTGACCGTTGATTTCAACCATGTAAGCACCGATGTGCTGCGTAATGCCGCCTGCCTCTCTTGATATAACATTAGTTGAACGGATTGCATCAAGAAGTGATGTCTTACCATGGTCAACGTGTCCCATTACGCAGACAACCGGCGGTCTTGGCACCATATCTGCCTCATTTTCCTCATCTTCCCTAAGAAGCTCTTCTATTACGTCAACTACAACTTCCTTTTCGCAGATTATATCATACTCAAGAGCGATTTCTTCAGCAGTATCAAAATCAATTTCCTGATTAATTGTAACCATCTGGCCCTTCATGAAAAGCTGCTTTACAAACACTGAAGGCTGCATCTTCATCTTTTCAGCAAGCTCCTTAATTGTAACCTTCTCCGGAAGCACTATTACTTTAATTTCTTCTTCCTGAGGCTTAGACTGTGGCACAGGATTCTTCTTAACCTGCTTAATCTCTAACTTGCCTTCCTGGCGCTTGTCATCACGGTTCGTCTTCTCCGGACGCTTTTCAAGACGCTTTTCTGAACGTGCCTCCGGCTTTCTCTCGATAGGAGTATCAAGCTTGATATCCATCTTCTTATCATTTCTGCCATCATTTCTACGGTCACGGTTATCGCCTCTTACGCCGTCTCTTCCGTCTTTTCTGAAATTGCTATCGCCCTTATCCTGACCAAACTTCTGACCGTCATTATTTCTTCTAAAGTCATTGTTTCTGTTATCTGGTCTCTGACCGTTATTTCTGTTATCTGGTCTTTGGCCGTCATTTCTTCTAAAGTCGCCATTGTTTCTGTTATCTGGTCTCTGACCGTTATTTCTGTTATCTGGTCTCTGGCCGTTATTTCTGCTGTCAGGTCTCTGACCGTCATTTCTTCTGAATTCACCATTATTTCTGCCATCAGGTCTTCTCTGACCATCAGGTCTGTCATTTCTTTCAAAACGCTGGCCGTTATTCCTGTTATTGTCTGTTCTTGTTCCCTCCGGCCTTGTATTCTCTGTTCTTACTGTATCCTGCTTCTTTACATTTTCTGGTCTATCCTGCTTCATAATCTCCGGTTTATCCTGCCTTAATGTCTCCGTTTTATTCTGACGTACCCCTTCTGGTCTTTTTGCATTAGCATTCTGACCTGCCTGTGCAAAATTAGTATGTCTCTTGTCACGCTGCTCAGGCTTTGGCAGTCTGTTAGGCTGTGAACTGTTCTGCGGATTAAATACAACGCTTATTTTCTTCTTAGCCTTTACTTCACCCTCTTTATTCTGCACCGGCTGTGAAGGGACTTTATCCTGAACAGCAGCAGATGTCTTTACCTCAGCTGTCTGAGGCTCAGAAAGCTTTATCGCATTCTCTGCCACAGCCTTCTTATTGCCAAACAAATGATTCTTAACTTTTGCAACAGAATCTTCATCTATACTTGATGCTGAAACAAATTTTTTATCGTTATTTTTTATATTAAGTTCGTCGAGAGCTTTTATGATATCCTTACTCTCAACATTCCGGCCTTCGCCTTTAAGTTGTTGTGCGAGTTCACTAATCTTCATTTTCGCCACTCTTACTACCTCCGTTTATTATATCCAATTGCTTAACTATTGCATCTCTAAATCCCGCATCAAGAACTGCAACCACTACACGCATCTCCTTACCGATATCATGCCCAAGACTTAACTTATCACCAAATATATACATTGGTACGGCACGGTATTCGCACATGTTGCGAAACATTTTTTTTGTATTATCAGATGCATCATTTGCCACAATAACAAGAAGTGCTTTGCCTTCCTTAATGGTTTTCTCAACCATAAATTCACCGCTTACAAGCTTTCCTGCCCTGGTCGCAAGTCCCAGTAACGACATTACTTTATTTGTTGTCAATTAAAATCAGCTCCTTTTCCAATTGCTGATATATTTCATCCGGTACTGTCGTTTTAAGAGAACGTTCAAGCCCTTTGCTCTTAATTGCTTTCTTCAGGCACTCCGCCGAAGGACAGATGTACGCCCCACGGCCATTCTTCTTGCCTGTAGCATCAATGAGTATCTCATCTTCGCCGGTCCTGATTACTCTTATTAAATCCTTCTTATTCTTTATCTCACCACAGCCCATACATTGCCTCTGTGGAATCTTCTTAACAGTAGCAGCCATTATATCACATCCTAATTATTCTTCAACTTCTGCTTCTTCGTATGAATTATAATTTTCATCATACTCATAGTAGCCATCCTCGTTCTCATACAGGTGGCGGAACTCCTCCATCTCTCTGGCCTTACTCTCACTCTTAATGTCAATCTTAAAGCCTGTAAGTCTTGCTGCAAGTCTTGCATTCTGTCCTTCCTTAC
>CAZBHM010000097.1:0-7763 GCA_964491975.1 uncultured Lachnospiraceae bacterium
GCCTTAAGTCCTTCGATACCAAACTGCTCGTACATGGCAATCTGAGGCTTAACAGCAGGAATAAGGTCACATGTCGCATCAATTATCCCCTTATTATACTGCCATACTGCTTCTGCAACACCCTCAAGTGTCTCACCATATTCTGCAAATGCCTTTTTCACAAGGTACTCTGGCATATAGTTTAACATAGGGTCAAGACCCACCACTATAGGCGCACCCGTCTTTTTAATTTTGTCCACAAGCTTGTTAATCATCTTTTTCCTCCTTAATCTGCCGCATATACCACTTTGCCGGCAACTATTGTATATTTAACTTTTCCCTTCACGGTCTTGCCATGAAAAGGTGTATTCTTACCCTTTGAAACAAATTTATTTTTATCGATAACATACTCTTTTTGGGAATCAATTATTGTAATATCCGCAATCTTGCCTTCCATGAGAGAGCCCTTATCTATCCCAAGAACCCTTGCAGGATTTGTACTCATCTTCGCTGCCATCTGAAGCGGTGTAAGATAGCCTTCGTTAAGAAGATGTGTAACCGTAAGCGGCACTGCCGTTTCAAGTCCTACAATGCCAAATGGTGCATCTGCAATACCCTTTGCTTTTTCATCCGCATGGTGCGGCGCATGGTCTGTCGAAATAACATCCATAATATCATCGCGGAGTGCTTCTTTAAGCGCGACAACATCTGCTCTGCTTCTAAGCGGCGGGTTCATCTTATAATCAGCATCATCACCCGGTATATCATCCTCTGTCATGGCAAAATGATGTGGACACACCTCACCTGTTACATCCGCTACTCCTTCAGCCTTTGCATCCCTTAAAAGTATAACACTTCCCTTAGTTGAACAGTGGCAAAGATGAAGCCTTGCCTTAGTCTCCGAAGCAAGTACTATGTCTCTTGCCACAATCACATCCTCTACGGCATTGCTTATACCATCTACTCCAATGCGTTCAGATATGCTTCCCGCATTAAGTGCGCCTTTTCCAACAAGATTTTTATCCTCACAGTGTGCCATTACAACCACACCTTCTTTAGCAGCAATAACCATGGCATCCCTGTAAACCTTCGCATTCATTACTGATTTGCCATCTTCGCTTATTGCAAGCGCCCCCTTAGCCTTCATTCCTGCTATGTCCGTTACGGTCTCTCCAAGCTGTCCAAGCGTAACTGCACCAACCGGAATAATATTAACCAGTGATACTTCTTTCGCCTTATTCATAACCCATTCGACCATTTCCGGCGAATCGGTCACCGGTTTTGTATTAGGCATGGGGCATATCGTAGTAAATCCACCGGCTGCCGCAGCCTTGGCACCGGTTTTGATAGTTTCCTTATGCTCAAAGCCCGGCTCTCTCAAATGCACATGCAGGTCAATAAGCCCCGGCATCACAAAACAGCCGGCTGCATCTATTACCTTGTCTGCCTCAGATTCATTTCCTTCACTGCAAATTTTTAAAATCCTGTCATCTTCCACAAGAATATCGCAGACCTTATCGAGATTTTGTGAAGGGTCAAGCACCCTTCCGTTTTTAATCAGCATTTTCATAAACATTCTTCTCCTTTACCGGCACTATTTTCCATAAAATAAGAGCTAATATACATACGAACGCTGCAAGTGCAGAATTTATTATATTCAAAGATGTATAGCTCATTCCCTTAAGCCCAAGATACGTATCAGTAAACGCAAAACCTGCATGTAAAACAAATGCAATTATAGTAAAAACAGTTTTACGCTTCACTCTTATTCCATTTACAATAAGAAGTGCATATCCTATCTGATAAAACATAAATATACTTCTCTCAATACCTGCCATTGCTGTCCTTGATGCACCAATTTCACTAAGAATCGTTACATCCTCCAAAGCCGCCGCAAAATAAACAACAATCTTATATCCGACCACAGCAATCGCTTCAAGCCATGCACAGCCCAGTCCATACTGTACCGCACTTACCTTATTGATATGTCTATATGTGAACTTATTGTATAAAATCATAAAAATAAGCACACGGCCAAATTCTTCTGCAAAGCCCGCTGTCAGGCCAAAAAACAGGCTGTAATGTGTATCATCCATACTAATGGCAGTGTACCACTGTGCGCCTGCTGTCGATAAGCATAAGAGGCTTATTACACCCTGCCTGAAACAAATTTCAAAAATCAGGTATACTGCCGCTCCGAGCAGAAATACAAGCCATCCCCTTTGCTTTCCGCGTGCATAGCTTATACTATCAGCTTTTATCTTCCCTGATACCACCAAAGCAAGTACAACCGGAAGCACAAAACATACAACCAGATTAAATAACATCGCATTTATTACCATAAAAATCTCCATTCAAACATAATTACATGGTAAAACCGCGTTATGAGAATACTCACACGCGGTCACTATTTATTACCAAAGCTTTGTTCCATCGTACATAACGCCTGCATTAATTGCATCATCCACGCTCTTGTACCCATACTCTCTTGCGCGTTCATCATCATATCTTCTCTCGTTAGCCCAACAGAGTCCTGCATAATTAATCTTCTTATTCTTACCTGTAGCAGCAAGAACATTCCTTACTATCACTATCAAAATACCAAACACACCTATTAAAAGATGTACCAAAATCAATAAAACAACCAGTCCAAACGGGCTAAATATCTTATTTCTTACCAATAACGCAAGTGCAATAAAAGCCAAAACCACTGAAAGTATGGCACATGGCAGATTAATTGCATGATAAAAAATAACCGGCAGGATGTAAATGGCTGCTCCCATAAGCATGCCAAGCTCATCAAAAACATAATATCCGGTTCTAAGTGCAATCTTCTTAAAAAACTTCATAAGCCTTATCTTCTCCTCACGTACAAAATTGCTGTTACAAGTATAGCATAATTTGTCTTATCAGGCAACAAAAACTTATCATTATTCTTCAAAACGTACATATAATATTTTAACAATTACTTACGGTATAACCAGTATGTCAGCAAAACTCTTTCATCAAAGTCTTACTCCTTCAAAACGATATATTTTAATGCTTATCCTTGGAATTGTAAGCGGCTCCATAATATTTATCTTCCAAAACGATGTCATGTTTCCGACAATGGTTCTGTACCATGAGTTAAACACTGATAGACTTACTTCAAGCAATATAAATACCGTAAATTTTATTAAATACAGCACTAAAAAGCGTTTACACTCTTTTGCGATTCTTTTTCTTACGCAAATAACCATTTTAAGATATCAGGCCGCATGTGTATACAGCTTCATCTACGGACTTGCCGGAGCAATATATGAAGGCTTTCTGGTACAGCAATACGGCCCTAAGGGAATAGTCATTTTTATATTGACCCTGATTCCTCATTTCATTTTTTATGCGCTTACATGGCATAAGCTCTGTACTGAAAATCTGTTTGAAACGCCCGTCAGTACCTGCACGATCATTAATACATTTAAAATAATAGCCAGCTCCATTCTGTTCATTCTTGCTGGAACTATATGTGAAAGTACAGTTAATTTATGGCTCTTAAAATTTTTTTACTGTTTTCTTCTATAAAATGTAAAAAAACATTTGCTTTTATTTCCAAAACTATATATAATGTTTTTTACAAATTACAAATGATTAATTTATTAATGTACCGGGATGGACCAGCAGTTATGAAGATTACAGAATTTATTTTTTATCTTGAATCCAATAAACATTATTCCAAGAACACTTTACAGTCATATAACAGAGACTTACAGAAATTTAAAAGCTATATTTCGACACAGGGACTTACAGATATAACAAAAGCTACAGGTACAACGCTTAATTCTTATATGCTTTTTTTAGAAAAAAGCGGAAGTGCGCCCGCTTCTATCTCAAGAAACATCGCCGCTATCAAGGCATTTTATAATTATCTCTTTCAAAATAAAGTGATTGAGTTTAATCCGGCACTCGAGATAAAAACTCCAAAGGTTGACAAAAAGCTCCCCGGCATACTGACTGTCGAAGAAACTGACCTGCTCTTAAGTCAGCCTGACACTAATACTTACAAAGGACTACGGGATAAAGCCATGCTTGAGCTTTTATATGCCACCGGAATACGTGTATCGGAGCTTATCGGACTGCATGTTGCGGATGTCAATCTGAAGCTTGACTATATCATATGCCATAGCGGCCAGAAAGAGCGCATAATTCCATTTGGCAACAAGGCAAAAAGGGCTCTCACCGCATACCTCAAGTCCGCAAGAGCAGAACTTATTAAATCAGATGAGATTCCGTATCTTTTTACCAACTGTTCCGGCAAAGCCATGAGCCGTCAGGGCTTTTGGAAATTAATCAGACAATACGGAACTACAGCGGGTATCCATGCCGAGATTACCCCTCACATTCTCCGCCATTCATTTGCCGCCCACATGGTCGGAAATGGTGCTGATTTACACGCTGTACAGCAGATGCTCGGACACTCAGACATTTCAAGTACGCAACAGCTATATGCCAACATGAACGCAAGGCTCCGTGATATTTACTCCTCAACACACCCGAGAAGTTAAGAATACCCACATCCGCTTTTTAGTAATGTGTAGGGATTCGGCTTAAGATTATATCAGCGCAACTTAGCCGAATCCCACACCATACCTCGCAAGAAAACCTCAAATCTGATTTGTCAGAAATTCTTTATATGCAAGAATTGCGGCAACAGTCTTAGAGTCCATAATTTTGCCTTCTCTTATCATTTTAAGAAGTTCATCTAACGAATAACTCTCCACTTCAACAAATTCACCCTCATCAAGATTCTGCTTTGTCTTTTTCAAATCTCGCGCCATAAAAATTTCAATCTTTTCATTGCAAAAGGCAACCGTAGTATTAACAGTTATAAGCCATTCAAGATTATCCGAGTAGTATCCCGTTTCTTCTTCAAGCTCTCTTGAAGCACAATCTATTCCTTTTTCATCAGTACCATTTTTCCCTCCGGCAGGAATTTCAAGAGTAAATCTGTCAAGCGCATTACGATATTGTCTTACAAGAATTATTTTCCCATCATCAGCAACGGGTACTACTGCTGCCGCACCATTATGCCCTATAAAATCAAATTCTGCTATTTTGCCATCTTCAAGCTCGATTGTATCACAGTAAAGATTAATTATTTTTCCTTTATGTGTAAGTTCTCTCTTTAATCGTTTTTGTGGTTTCATCATACCGCCTCCTATCTTATTTTAAAGCCTCAGCCCTATCATAACATTTATCAGTTGCCTTAATTACCGCATTACGGAACCCATATTCTTCAAGTGCTGCAATCCCTGCAATAGTAGTTCCTCCCGGCGAGCATACCATATCCTTAAGTTCAGCCGGAACCATGCCGGTCTCAAGCACCATTTTAGCGGCTCCAAGCACTGTCTGCGCAGCCATCTCATAAGCCGCCTTTCTTGGAAGTCCGTATTTTACGGCACTGTCTGCAAGTGCTTCAATAAACACATATACATATGCCGGTGAACTTCCACTTACACAGGTAACTGCACTCATAAGTGATTCACTAACCGCCTGCACCTTACCACATGCCTCAAAAATGCCAAGCACTGTATTCTTCTCTTCATCGGTGTACTTAGAATCATCAAAGCATACCCCGCTCATTCCCTCTTCTACAAGTGCAGGGGTATTCGGCATTACCCTTATCACTCTGGCACTGCCAAACGAAGCCTTAAGTCTGTCAATCGTAATTCCTGCCATAATCGACACTATTACCTTTTCCTCAGTAACTGCATTCTTTATGTCATCCTCAACCTCTTTAAAAAACTGCGGTTTTACTGCCAGAAAAATATATTTTGCTTCTCTTACGCATCTTGCATTATCTGTTGTGCCTTCAACGCCATACTCCTTCATAATCTCTTCAGAAGGAAATTTATCCGAAAACATAAACCTGTCCTTATCCATTGTCTTAAGCGCACCTTTAAGAAGTGCCTTTCCCATATTTCCCATTCCAATAAATGCTATCTTATCCATATCATAACCTCCATATATCATAACATTCCAAGCTAATCAAATAACAAATGCGAATTGCAGGCATCCGCCTGCGCTTTCAAAAAAATGCTCCGCAAAAATATGCGCATCTAAACATACGCATATCCGCGAAGCATTATATCTATCTGTCTGCTAACAGTTTCTCAACACTTACAAGCTTAACGCTTAACACAAATATCTCAACTGCCTTTTCCAAATCATCAATTGTAGGGAAAGATGGCGCAATACGTATATTCTTATCTTCAGGATCCTTACCATAAGGGAAAGTTGCTCCTGCTCCGGTAAGTACAACGCCGAGTTCCTTACACTTAGCCACAATTGCCTTAGCACAACCTTCTAATGAATTAAACGAAATAAAATATCCACCCTTTGGCTTTGACCATGCAGCAATACCTGTACCGCCAAGTTCTCTGTCAAGTATTTCCAAAACCGCATCAAACTTAGGGCGCATAATAGCCGCGTGCTTCTCCATATGCGCGTTGAGACCGTCTAAGTCTTTAAAATAAAGCACATGTCTTAACTGGTTAAGCTTATCATGTCCAATCGTCTGAATAGTCATCTGCTTCTTAACATCCTTAATATTAGCTGCAGATGAAGCCATGGCCGCAATACCGGCACCGGCAAAGCTTACCTTAGATGTAGATGCAAACATATAATAAATATCCGGATTACCTGCTGCCTCACACTCTTTCGCAAGATTTAAAAGGCTGTCTTTCTCGTCATATATATGATGAATACAATATGCATTGTCCCAGAAAATTCTAAAATCCTCTGCTGCCGGCTTAAGTGCTGCAAATCTCCTTACAACTTCATCCGAAAAAGTTATACCTGTAGGGTTTGAGTACATAGGCACACACCATATGCCCTTAATAGATGCATCTCCATTTACGTACTCCTCAACCATATCCATATCAGGTCCATCTTCCTTCATCGGAATAGTAATCATCTCTATTCCGAAATGCTCTGTAATTGCAAAATGTCTGTCATATCCCGGTGCAGGACACAAAAACTTAATCTTATCAAGCTTGCACCATGGAGTTGAACCTAATACACCGTGAGTATATGAGCGTGAAATAGTATCATACATAATATTAAGACTGGAATTACCATATATAATAACATTCTCAGGCTCTGCTCCCATCATCTCTGCCATAAGCTTCTTAGCAGGCGCAATACCATCAAGTATCCCATAATTTCTGCAATCAATACCATTATCAGCCTTCATATTAGTATCAGCATTAATAACACTAAACATATCAAGTGCTATATCAAGCTGAGCCATCTCCGGCTTACCTCTTGACATATCAAGTGACAAATTCTTAAGTTTTGCCGCTTCTTCCTCTTTAAGCAGTTGCTGCTTTTTTTCTATCAATTCTTCCTTTGTTAATGAACTATATAACTGTTGCTGCATTGTATCCTCCGGTTTAAAATGAATCCTCATTTTTATTTTCTTGCAAAACTACTTAATCCATTTTATATAAAAGACTTCATCTTGTCAATACTAAACTTACCACTGTTTTATCTTTAGACTTAAAAAACGGCCAAGACCCAAAGGTCTCAGCCGTTAGTTTATAATAGTTATAGGCATTACTATCTTGCGTAGTCTACTACCCTGGATTCCCTAATAACGCTTACTTTGATCTGTCCCGGATACTCAAGCTCACTTTCGATCTGCTTGGAAATATCTCTGGCTAAAAGTACCATATCAGAATCAGAAATCTGTTCTGGAACTACCATTACACGAATCTCTCTACCTGCCTGAATTGCAAAAGATTTAT
>CAZBHM010000098.1:0-7715 GCA_964491975.1 uncultured Lachnospiraceae bacterium
ATGCGAAAGGATGTTCTTGCGAAGTGCTATGGCGGTGACATCACACGTAAGAAAAAGCTTCTTGAAAAGCAGAAGGAAGGTAAGAAGAGAATGCGTCAGGTTGGCAATGTGGAGATTCCGCAGCAGGCTTTCATGAGCGTTCTTAAGCTGGATGAGAATTAATGAGTAAGACATATGGGATTTATGTTCATATACCGTTTTGTGTAAAAAAGTGTGCATACTGTGATTTTTTATCTGCCCCGCCGTGTGGTATGGGGCAGATGGAAATGTATACGGATGCGCTTTGTGCGGAGATTTCGCTAAGGGCAAAGGCCGCAGCAGATGAAGAAGTTGATACGGTATTTTTTGGCGGAGGGACACCTTCGCTTTTGCCTGTTTATGCATTTGAAAAAATTATGTCTGCCATAAGGGAGAATTACCGGATGGCTGATGATGCAGAGATAACCGTGGAATGTAATCCTGAGACTGTGGATTACGATAAACTTGCATGTTATAAGAGGCTTGGTGTTAACCGTATAAGTTTCGGGCTTCAGTCGGCTTCTGACAAAGAGCTTAAGCGTATAGGGCGGATTCATACGTTTGACAGATTTCTTGAAAGCTACGGACTTGCAAGAGAGGCAGGTTTTGATAATATTAATATAGATTTGATTTCGGCGCTTCCGGGACAGAGTGTTGCAGACTGGGAGTATACTATACGGACAGTGGCCGGGCTTATGCCGGAGCACATTTCTGCATACAGTCTTATACTTGAGGAAGGAACAAGGCTTTATGAGGACAAGGATAAGCTTACCTTTCCGACAGAGGACGAGGATTTGCAGATGTATGAAGCAACAGCGGCGATACTTAATAGCTATGGTTACAACCGGTATGAGATATCTAATTATGCCAGAGATGGGTTTGAAAGCAGACATAATAACCGTTACTGGAAACGTATGGAATACTTTGGATTTGGTATAGGTGCGGCCTCATTTATTAAAAATGAGCGGTACAGCAATATAAGTGATATTGATGAGTATATGGAAATTCTTAATAAAAGTCATACAGAGGATACACTTTGTAAGCTTGTTGCAGAAAATACAGCCATTTCTAAAAGTGATGCCATGGCAGAGTTTTTCTATCTTGGTCTCAGGCGTATGGAAGGCGTGTATTTTGAGGATTTCAGGAAAATATCAGGAGAAGATGTTTACAGTATATATGGTGACGTTATTGAAAAGCTTGTAAAACAGGGACTTCTTGAATATATATATAAAGACAATAAACAGATTGCAGCAGGCGTAAGACTTACCACGGATGGGATATTTGTGAGTAATGCAGTGTTTGTGGAGTTCGTGTAGCTGCGTTGGTTTAACTGTCATAATTTATCGTGGGCTGACTTACGAAAATTGATAAATCGGAGGGAAAATTATGAAAAAAGAAGATATATGGATAAGAGATCCGTTTGTGCTTGTGTATGATGGCAAATATTATATGTATGGAACAAGAGGCGAGAACTGCTGGACTGCACATGAGGATGGGGTTGATGTGTATGTAAGCAGTGACCTTATTGATTTTGAGGGGCCGATAGAGGTATTTCATAAGCTGGAGGGCTTTTGGGCTGACAGGAATTACTGGGCACCGGAGGTACATGAGTATAAGGGTGCATTTTATATGTTTCTTTCGCTTAAGGCGGAGAATCACTGCAGGGGAACGCAGATTTTTAAAGCTGATAATCCGCTTGGACCATTTGTTTTGCACAGTGCGGGGCCGGTTACCCCAGAAGACTGGGAAGCGCTTGACGGCACATTTTATGTAAGTAATGATGGAGTGCCTTACATGGTATTTTCACATGAATGGTGTCAGGTAATCGATGGAGAGATATGTGCGGTAAGGCTTTCGGAAGATTTAAAGGAGGCTGTGGGTGAGCCGTTTCTTCTTTTCAGGGCATCTGAACCGGTATGGGTTAAAAAACATACCAAGGGACAGTATGTAACGGACGGACCGTTTATGTACAGGCTTAAAAACGGTGAGCTTATTATGATATGGTCAAGCTTTTCAACAGGCGGTTATGTGGTTGGGCAGGTACATTCTGATAACGGTGACGTAACAGGCAGGTGGATACATGATGATGAGCTTCTGTTTCCGGATAACGGCGGACATGGCATGATTTTTGAGGATTTAAACGGAAAGCTTTTTCTTGCACTTCATAAGCCTAATAATCATCCGAACGAGCGGCCGGTATTTCTCGAGGTTAAGGAATGCGAAGGCCGCCTTGTAAAGGCGTAAATATGGCAGCAGAAGAAAAGGTGAGGATTCATTGGATTGACAATGTAAGGGCGGTTGCGTTTATTAATATGATACTGTATCATCTGATGTTTGACCTTGTGTATATATTTGATGTGGATATTGAATGGTACAGGAAAATGCCGGGCTATGTCTGGCAGCAGGCGATATGCATGACTCTTATTTTTGTGTCAGGAATGTCAACAAATTTTTGCAGAAGTAATTTAAAGCGCGGACTTATAATATTTGGCTGCGGTATGCTTATGACTTTGGGAACATGGATATTTATGCCCTCACAGCTTATAATGTTTGGAATACTGCATTTCCTTGGAATTGCAAGAATTATGGCAGCTTTATTAGGTAAAGGGTTTATGGATAAGGCAGGAAAAATGCTTGGTTTTGTGACAGCCATCGTACTATTTGCAGTTACAAAGACCGTGCCTTACGGATATCTGGGAATATGGGACAGACCGATTTTTAAGCTACCGGATGTACTTTATAAAAGCAGGCTTTTATTTGCAATAGGGCTTCCTGATAAAAATTTTACCTCAGGAGATTATTTTCCGGTGATACCGTGGATATTTTTATATTTTGCGGGATATTTTTTCTTTGGTGTGCTTAGAAATAAGGGGCTTTTGGGAAAAAGGTTTAAACCTGTAGGAGTACTTTCATTTATAGGAAAGCATACGTTGATTATATATGTACTTCACCAGCCGGTTATATACGGTGTGCTCATACTGCTTTCAATGTTTGGCATATTATAATGGCAGGAGTGTCAAGTGGCAATAAACGGTTATATATGGAGGAATGAAGGCTATGAAATTTGAAAAATATTTTGACCATACAATATTAAAGCCTGATGCGACACTTGCACAGGTAGAAAAGCTTTGTGATGAGGCAATAGAGCATGATTTTGCATCAGTATGTGTGAACGAGTACAGAACTAAATTTGTATCAGAAAAACTTAAGGAAACAGATGTTAAGGTGTGTACTGTTGTGGGTTTTCCGCTTGGTGCGGTATCCACTAAGCTTAAGGTTTTTGAAGCCGGGTCTGCGATAGCTTCGGGTGCGGATGAGATTGATATGGTAATTAATGTGGGGGCACTTAAAGATAAGGCATATGATTATGTGTATGAAGATATAAGAGAGGTAAAAGAGGCATGCGGGGAAGTGATACTTAAGGTTATTATCGAAACCTGTCTTCTTACTGATGATGAAAAGCGTATGGCATGTGAGCTTTCTGTTAAGGCGGGGGCTGATTTTGTAAAGACTTCCACAGGATTTGCGGCAGGTGGTGCGACTGTGCAGGATGTGGCACTTATGAAGGACGCAGTAAATGGGAAGGCTAAGGTTAAGGCATCGGGCGGAATAAAGGATTATGAGACTGCCGTTAGGATGATAGAGGCGGGTGCAGACAGAATAGGAACAAGTAAAGCGGCTGAACTGCTTCGTTAAAGGCTATCCTGTTGCTACACCAAAGCCCGTAAGCGAGCCTGGTGCAGGATTCGGGTTAAAGGCGGATATATTACTGCCGCTTGTCACGCATATGCTTATATACAAGAATGTAAGCGTAAAGAAGAACCGGAACGAGTACGCACAGAAACAGACCAGATTTAAACCAGACCTTGTCAGGGGTAGGGTCCGCAAAAGCAAGTACAAGTGTTGCAATATAAAGAGCTGCAAGTAATATTACGCCTGCGATGGCAAAAATACGTTTTGGTGATTTCATATGTTTCTCCTGTTTGAAATTTGTGTGATACAGGGTCAAAGGGTCATTCAGTTCATACTGGTATGAAAATACATGACTTTAATCCCAAATTCATTATATAGTGTAATGGTAAAAAAAACAACAGAAAAATGTGTGGTGAAAGGAACTGGAAATGAAAAGGATTAATAATATTAAAAAGATTGCAGTACTTCTTATTATGTCAGCCCTTCTTATAATGCTGGCATGTAATAAGGCAGATGAAGATATGGTAATACCCACAGACACTAACGGGGATTTTTACGAAGATATCACGACGGCAACACCGGCTTCCACAGAATATTATGAGGAACTCGGGGAAACAATGCCTTTTACTGATATAGATGAGCTTGAAACGACACCGGAGGAAACAACAGTTTTGGAGTCTTCGGATGAGCTTTTCAGATATACGGCTGATGAGACAGGCATTACCATAACAGGGCTTGTGGAAGGTGAATTTCCCGGTGAGATTATAGTGCCTAAGTTTATCGATGATATGTCGGTGGTAGCAATCGGTGAATCCGCCTTCAGAGATAATAAGACGTTGCAGAGTATTACCTTACAGGAAGGTATTATTACAATAGGAAATAATGCCTTTAATGGCTGTAGTGAATTAAAGGAAGTTAGTATTGCAAAGACAGTGACACAGATTGGAAGTGCGGCATTAGCAGACTGTGTGGCACTTACTGACATTACTGTGCCGGGAAGTGTTGTAACTGTAGGCAACAGTGCTTTTAAAGGCTGTACGTCGCTTATCGGTGTGACACTTAATGATGGGGTTAAGGATATTGAACCATATGCTTTTAACGGTTGTACGTCACTGGTAACCATTACACTTCCGGACAGTCTTACAAGTCTTGGAGCCTGTGCGTTTTATCGCTGTGATGCACTTGAAGAAGTAATTTTGTCAGATGCACTTACCCGGATAAGCTTTGGGACATTTATGTATTGCAGGAGATTAAAGACGATAGAGATTCCAAATAGCGTGGAAATAATCGATTATAAAGCATTTGCAAAATGTATTAACCTTAAAAATGTACATTTTACGAATTCTGTAACAAGGATTGAAAGAGATGCATTTGAAGATTGTGGGCGAGTTGTTGTGGTTGCGTTTAATGATACATATGCATCAGCATGGGCTTCAGAAAATGGCCTTAAAACATCTGAGCTTGTTAAGCAATAAAATAAGGTGTACTTTTTTTGATATTTATGTTATTATATATCAGGAGAGCCGGAGAACAGTCAGATGCTTTGGCTGTGACAATATTAAGATAATTAAAATTTACAAATTTAAAGGATGGTAGAGAGATGACTTTATTAGAAAAGTGGCGTGAAATGGCTTATGGAAATGAAGAGAATGAAAAGGAGAGCACAAAGTTCTGGAGCAATTATTTTGTTATTGAACAGGGAATTTACGAGAAGATTCTTGCTAATCCCGATGAGGTGGTTACAGGCACGATTGGAGAGCTTGCTGATAAATTCGGCTGTGAGTTCGACATTATGGTAGGGTTTCTTGACGGCATTAACGACAGCCTTGTAAAGCCTAATCCTATTGAGACCATGGATGCGACTACAGTAGTTAATCTTGGCTTTGACAGGGAGAAGCTTTATTATAACATGGTAGAGGCTAAGGCAGAGTGGCTTTACAATCTTCCACAGTGGGACAGACTGCTTACTGCAGATAAGAGAAAAGAGCTTTATAAGGCACAGAAAATCTCAGGAACGGTTGTTAAGGGTGAGAAAGTATATCCTAATGACCCATGCCCATGCGGCTCAGGCAAGAAGTATAAAAAATGCTGTGGAAAAAATTAATAATTTCTAAATATTTTATTACGTAATTGTTTGACATTTTGACGTTTTCGTGATATTCTAAATCTAGCAGTTGTTTTAATGCAACGCAACATATTTTGGAGGTAGTACAATGAAAGGTACAGTTAAGTGGTTTAACAACCAAAAGGGTTACGGATTTATTTCCGACGAGTCAGGAAAGGATGTTTTCGTTCATTTCTCAGGTCTTGTAATGGATGGTTATAAGACATTAGAGGAAGGCCAGGAGGTAGAGTTCGACGTAGTTAACGGCGAGAAGGGACCTCAGGCTACTAACGTAACCAAGTTATCATAATCGTTGTATTTGATATTGTGCCGTTTCATTAAATATAGATTTATTTGTGAATTAAGCATTAATTATTAAAACAGATTAGCAGGATGGCTACCACTAGCGGGTAGCCATTTTTGTTGCAATCTGTTCGTATTCTTTTCTGTAACCGATTAGTACATCGGGATAGTTGGAAGCAAGGTATGAAAGTATGGAGTTTGCATCGAATTTAGACAGATGTCTGATTCGCATATTCAGCCGTCGGCTTCCGTGTATAAATAATGTATACGTAATTTTACGTCTTTTTTGTCTGAGCATATGATAGGAACTGAATTTGTATGCCCAGACAATTTTATCGACAGGCATAAGTATAAAATTATCAGGTGATAAATTAATTAAAAAATGTTCTGTTATGATAAAGCTATCCTGCTTAAGATATATGGCCGAGGACATTTCAGATTCTGCAAGCTTAAGCTGTTTTTTAAGACTGCCATAACGCCGTAGTCTTAATAGCTTAGGTTCAAAACATGGGAATATAATGCACAGGATACTGTGTGCTATAAGTATTGTGCAAATCAAAATAAGTATCCGGTAAATCCATAAAATTACAATCCCTTTGTAATAGTCAGAATTAAGCTCATTAATAATATAATCAGAAGTCACAAATGACATGCCGGAGGGCAACCAGTCAAGCTCCATTGATATCATATTAATGAGCGTTGAAAGGTTCTTCTGACTGGTGGTAATTACTGCCTTGACAGTTATATCACTAAGTGTCTGCGGGACAGAGCGGTCCTTTTTATATTTGTTTAAAAATGAATTGGATAAGAGGAAAAAGTAGCATTTCCCGTCTTCGATTGTATAATAATACTGCCCTCTGGCTTTGCCGTTAACGTAGTGTTCATGCCCGGTGTGATAAAGCATGGAAACGACAGTTTCTATATACAGCTCACCCTTGTCATGCGCCTGTGTCAGTTCGCTCAGGCTGCTTATTTTATATGGTTCTGTATTTTTGGCAAATGGGAAAAAATATAGCAACGCTATTATTGTGGCAATTAGGATTATAAGCGGGAACACAAGGCTCTTAAGGCTGGAAATCCGAACCGCTTTATTAATTAAACTGTTTTTCATGTAAATGATATGCTCCTTCAATTATAAAAACATTATTAAATATATTCTAACACATTATATAGCCAATAATCAAGCTTGCATTTCTGCAAAAAAATTGTTAATATATATAACAGTTCAGCCATGACCTTTAAGGCAGGATGATTATGCCTGTATAAATCCGACTGCGTGTCTGAACTGTTATATATGGAGGTGCGTTTATGGAAGCAATGGCTTATAGTGATTTTGCAAGTGTATATGATATGTTTATGGACAATATTCCGTATGAGGAATGGTGTGAATATATTGCGGCACTTCTTAGAAAATATAATATTAATGACGGACTTGTGTTAGACCTTGGCTGTGGTACCGGTACGCTTACGGCCATGCTTGCTGATAAAGGTTATGATATGATTGGTGCAGATAATTCGGCTGAAATGCTTGCTGTTGCCATGGAAAAAAGGGATGAGCTTGGGCTTGATATACTCTATCTTTTGCAGGATATGAGAT
>CAZBHM010000099.1:0-7268 GCA_964491975.1 uncultured Lachnospiraceae bacterium
AAATAATACATAAGAATTATAAAATTGTTGTGAAAAGGAGTAATTTCCAGGTGGCCAGTCTGATTGAGAATATGATTACCATACTTGAAGAGGAAGAACTTTTGCATGAGCAGCTTATAGAGATTGCCAGAGAAAAGACAGGGGTAATCATTCGTAATGATGTCGATATGCTTCAGAAGCTTACGGTTAGGGAACAGGATATTATGGAACTGATTCTTCCGCTTGAGAAGAAGCGCGAGGAGTGTGCGAAGGATATAAGCGTAGTGATTAATAAGCCGCTTGAGAGCATTACGGTAAGACTGCTCATAGACATGATGAATGGTAAGCCGGATATTCAGAAACGTCTTGCAGACATACATGATAATTTTATGAATGTTCTTAAGAATTTGCAGGTGCTTAATGAGCGCAACAGCATGCTTATTAAGGAGTCACTTGACTTAATACAGTTTGATCTTAATTTGTATGCGGCAATGAGGCAGACACCGATGACAGCCGATTATGACAAAACGGCCAATAATGTAGGAACACATATGATTGGCAATGGCAGCAGCGGTTATAGCTATTTTGACAGAAAACAGTAGAAGGGAGAGATTAGGATGCGTATAGATGCCTATAATCAGATTTCTCAAATTTATAAGATGTCAGATACCAAGAAGTCTAAAAATATGCAGAAGGCTTCAGGTACTGACCAGATAACAATTTCACGTGTGGGTGCAGAATATAATTTGGTAAGGCAGGCACTTAAGAATGTCCCTGATGTCAGAGAAGAGCTAGTGTCGGATATTAAGAAGCGGATTACAGAGGGCACTTATGATGTGAGTGGAGACAGCTTTGCAGATAAGCTTATTTCACGTTTTAATGAACTTGCATAAATATTAATCGCTTACAGGGAGGTAGTATGGCAGCACGGAGGCTGCGAATGAAAGGTAGGTAGCTGCCAGTGGGTGGTTTTTCATCATTATATATAGGCGTATCGGGGCTCAGGGCGAGCCAGAACGCTATTAATACAACATCACATAACCTTGTTAATGTTAATACCAAGGGTTATGTAAGACAGCAGATAGTGTTTTCAGATTCAGGGTATAACGGTATAGGCGCAGGTGCCAATAACAGTATGACAGTGGGACTTGGCGTTGATGTGCAGGATATCAGACATATAAGGGATGTTATTCTTGATAAGGCATATCGTAATGAATCCGGACGCTATTCTTTTTATGATAAACAGTATGCGGCCATTAATGAGGTGCAGGAAATCTTCGGAGAGATGGACGGGGTTCCGTTTGCTGATTATTTGGTGGAGCTGCGTGAGTCGGTGTATGAGATAGAGAAGGATCCGTCGAGTGTTGTTGCGCGTTCTTCGCTTATTCAGAATGCAGTGGCTTTTATTTCACGTGCAGAAGCTATTTATGATGGTCTTGTTAATTATCAGAAGACACTTAATACCGAGATAGTTAATATGGTTAGCCGTGTTAATGAGATTGGTGACAGAATATTTGAACTGAATAATAAGATTTTGGCTGCGGAAACAGGAATGGAGTCAGCTAATGATTTAAGAGATGAAAGAGATAATCTTCTTGATGAATTATCTTCCATTATACATATAGATTACAGGGAAGATGAGAACGGGGTTGTCAGAGTGCGTGCGGAAGGTGTTGTATTCGTTAATGAGTACAGTGTCAACCACATGGGACTTAAGATGTTTGATACGAAGGAAAATTCTGATTACTATACACCTGTATGGGTGGGACTTAGTGAGAGAAATGTATATAATCTTGAAGCGACAGTATCTACCAAGAAGGGTAATGATGTGGGAGCACTTAAAGGACTTCTTCTTGCAAGAGGAAACGCTTCAGCTGATTATACGGATATTCCGGATGAAGAGGACCCAAAGTATCAGCTTAAGGATGAGAATGGAGAATTTCTTTACAGCTACGAAGAGGACCTGGATGAATACAGAAGACTTGTTGAACCGTCTACTATTAAAACGGTTATGGCACAGTTCGATCAGCTTATCCATGAAGTTGTAGAGAAGATAAATGGTGTGCTTTCACCGGATAAGAATGCGACAGATATGGGATTTGCGATAGGAGATACGCTTACCGCAGCGGATGGCACGGTAATTAAGATAACGGCGGAGACTAAGCTTCTTGATACGGAAAATGCAGGTTACAGCGCAGATGGCAGAAAGATACAGGGTGTTGAGCTTTTTTCAAGAAAGTATACTGACCGATATATTGAATGTACAGATGAAAATGGTAATACATATAAGGTATTTAATTCAAGCAATGAATTTGGTCTGGAGTCATTATACTCGCTTGGAAATCTGGAGATTAATCCTGAGGTTCTTGAGAATAAGGATTTACTCGGACTTACCATGGTAAATGGTGAGGTTGATCAGTTAAGGGCCAATGAGCTTGCAAAAGCCTGGGAGACACCATATATAAAGCTAGGTCCTGATTATGTTGCATATACTGATTTTGCCGAATATTATTCAGAGTTTGTCGGACAGATAGGTAATGCGGGACAGCTTTATGAAAATATGACTAATTATCAGGATATACTTGCAACAGGTGTGGATAATAAGAGAATGGAGATAACAGGCGTATCATCAGAAGAAGAGCTTGCATATCTTATTCAGTTTCAGAATGCATATAATGCAGCTTCAAGGTATATTACAGTTGTGGATGAAATGCTTGAGCATCTTCTGACACGTTTGTAATTGTCGGTTTAAGGAGGAAGAAATATGCCATCAACATTTTGGGGGCTTAATATAGCCAGATCAGGACTTAATGCAGCGCATCTTGCGCTTAATACAACCAGTCATAATATTGCAAATGTAAATACAAAGGGATATTCCAGACAGGAGGTTAACAGTGTTGCTGCTGAAGCAATAAGAATTTATCAGCCGTATGGAATGCTTGGAAGTGGTGTTGCAGTAACTGACATATCGAGAATAAGGGAATCTTATTATGATACAAAATACTGGAATAATAACCAGAATCACGGCAGGTATGAAGTTACCAATTATTATATGCAACAGATTCAGCTTCACTTTAATGAGTTTGGGGTGAGTACAACAGGCTTTAGTGAGGTGTATAATGGGCTTTTCAATTCTCTTGATGAGCTTAGAAATTATGCATCAGACCCGAGTTATCGTAATTCCGCCATTAATCATGCCGTATCACTTACGGAGTATTTTAATAATATAGCCAATAATCTTCAGGCCATTCAGACAGAAGCTAATAATGAGATAGAAAATGTTGTTGAGAGAGTTAATACTTATGCGACTGCAATAGGTTCCATTAATAAGCAGATAATGACACTTCAGATGAATGGTGCTGAACCGAATGATTTGCTGGATCAGAGAGATGTACTTGTGGATGAACTTTCGAAGCTTGTCAATATTCAGGTAACAGATACTGTGTCAGATATTGGCAGCTCATCTTACCGCATAAAAATTAATGGCCAGATTCTTGTTGACGATGCCACGGTAAATACTTTGAGAGTGGAACGGCGTACGGCAGCTGATAAGAGAAATCCTGAGGATACGGAAGGATTATATAATATAAAGTGGTCTACAGGTGTTGAGTTTGATGAATACCATATAGAGGTTAACGGAGAGCTAAGGGGTTATCTTGATATCAGAGATGGTAATGATAATCAGGCTACGCTTGCAGATCAAAGAGGCGTTGATTATAAAGGCGTTCCGTATTATATAAAGGAGATTAATACCTGGATTAAGAGCTTTTCATACGAATTTAATAAGCTGCATACACAGGGCAAGAATCTTGAGGATAATATTGCAGAACCGTTTTTTGTGATTAAAGGAATGGATCTTAGCAACTGGAAGAATGCAACAGCTGAAGAACGACAGGAGATTGTTGATTATATTAATGAAAATATAACCGCATATAATTGTACCATTAATCCTGAAATCGTAAAGAATCCGTATAAGTTTGCAACAGCGTATGCCGAAGATTATGATACGGCCGAGGGCATTGACAAGCAGGATCTTATTTCTGATATGGTAGGTATTCGTGACCGCAGATTATATCTTGCGGGAACTGCAGATGACTGTTTTCAGGGAATGATTTCAGCTATAGGTGTTAATACGGCATCAGCCAAGAGCATGGCAGACAATTTTGATAATATCGGTAAGGCCATAGAAAATCAGAGAATGTCAGTTTCGGGTGTAGATGAAGACGAAGAGGCGATGGATCTTGTTAAGTATCAGGCAGCATACGAGCTTGCAGCAAAAGCGATGAGCGTGATGTCAGAAATTCTTGACAAATTGATTAACGGTACTGCCGTATAGGAGGGGTTTTATGCGTATTACTAACAGAATGATGATTAATAACTCTTTAAGGGATATTAGTAATAATAAAAGCAATCTTGATAAATTAAATACACAGTTTTCTACAGAGAAGAATATACAGAAGCCTTCGGATGACCCGATTATAGCAATCAGGGCACTCAGATTCAGAAGTGACCTCGCTGAGCTTGAACAGTATCTTAAGAGAAACATTCCTGATGCTGAGGCTTGGCTTAAGACGACTGAAGAGGCACTTACGACTGCAAGAGAGATGATTCAGAATATTCAGCCCTATCTGGTGCAGGGCGCAACAGAAACTCTTGGAACACAGGAAAGAGCTGCGATTATAGAGAATCTTGAAGCATACAGGGACCAGATTCTTCAGGATGCTAATGCAGACTATGCAAACAGAACTATTTTTACCGGTTATAAAACCAACCAGAATATGACATTTGAGACAAATGAAAACGATACAAAGTATGTCATAACAGAGAAGCTGGGTGCTGATGATGCTGACAGAAAGTCAGTAATAATTAATGCAATAAGCAATGAAGCGGTGACTGATAATAAAACTTCAATTGATGCTGCGGATATGCCTGACATATTGACGGTTCACAGGCTGAGACTGGCTTATGATAAGCTTGACGGCAGCGTTACAGATAAGCTTAATGATGGTCTTGAACTTAAGGATTCTGAGGGCAATACTGTAATTAAAACTAAGGCTATTTATATAGAAAATGGTGTATATAAGGATTCTGAGGGAAATGAAATTGCAGAGCCTTATAAACCGGCATCAGGAGAGGCATATCTTGTTGCTGATACGGGAGAGATTATACTCGGTGACGATGTATATAATGAATTTCAGAAGGCAACTGCCAATGGCAAAAAGCTTAGCATACAGTATCAGAAAACAGGCTTTGAGAAGGGTGAGCTTTGTCCTGAACATTACTTTGCATGTACTAAGGAGACACCAACATCCACGGAGACCTTCAGCTATTCAGATGATGACCAGGTAATAGAATACACAGTTAATTTCAATCAGAAGCTTAAAGTTAACACAGAAGGCAAGGATGTATATTCGCATGCGCTTGTGAGAGATGTGGAAGAGCTTTTAGAGTGTACCAAGAATATGGAAAAGCTTGAAAAGAGAATCAGTGAGCTTGAGAATAGAATTGCAGCTACGGTGGATGAGACGGAAAAGAAGAATCTTAATACAAAGCTTGAAGCCCTTGAAAAAGAGCGTACTTTGTCAGAGGAGATTTTACAGAGACGTTTTGAGACGGCAATCACGGAGTTTCAGAGTCATCAGCAGAAGTTTGATATTGCAATTTCTGATGCAGGAAACCGCAGGGTAAGACTTTCACTTAATAGGGAACGTCTCACAAGCCAGCAGACTAATCTTGCGGAGCTAAAGTCTGTTAACGAGGATGCGGACATGGCAGAAACAGCCATTCTTCTTAAGACTGCAAGTTATGTATATGAAGCATCCCTTTCGGCAACGTCAAAAGTAATGAGTACCAGCCTTATGGACTTTATTTAAAAGAGGAGGCGTGTCGTAATGAAGTTTAATACGAGATTATTTGGTGAAGTGGATATTGCAGAGGATAAGGTATTATGTTTTGATAATGGCATAATCGGACTTGAGAATCTTAAGAAGTTTACGCTTATTTATGATTCTGAAAAAGAAGAGGCAGGCAGAATTATATGGCTGCAGTCACTTGAAGAGGAGGCCTATGCATTACCGGTGCTTAATCCGAATAATGTAATTAAAGACTATAATCCTATTGTGGATAATGAACTTCTTGAACCGCTCGGAGAGTTTAAGGATGATGAGCTTATGATATTTGTAACCATAAGAGTTCCTGAAAATATCAAAGATATGACCGCCAATCTTAAAGCTCCGGTTATTATTAACACGGGTAACATGAAGGCATGCCAGGTTGTTGCACAGAATGATGAATATCTGGTAAAGCAGCCGGTTTATGATATGCTTAAGGCTGCGAAGGAAAGGGCGGGTGAATAATATGCTCGCATTGTCAAGAAGAAAAGAAGAAGCAATTGTTATTAATAACGACATAGAAGTTGTAGTTCTTGAGATAAAAGGTGACCAGGTAAAGCTGGGTATTTCTGCCCCTAAGTCTGTGCCGGTTTACCGCAAGGAGGTATATGCCCAGATTAAGGCAAGTAATACTGAATCAGCAAGCTCACCGGTGGATACGATGGAAGCACTGCGCAGTATTTTTAAATAAATTTTGGGTTTATTACAGTTTGTTGTTAATTTTCTGAGGATTTTTGCCGATATAAAAAGCAGATATATAAATTATACATGGAGGTGTAACGATGGCAGTAGAAGGAATTGGTGGAGTGGTAAATGCCCAGAACGTAACGATGACACCTGTTGCAGCACCTATGGGGCAGACAGTGGCAGCTTCTACACCTAAGAAAGTGATAGAACAGCCGGAGGCTGAGGTAAAGACTAACACACAGAACAATGTACAGGCGACAGGCGCACAGAATAAGAAAGAAGGTCAGGACGTTGCGAATGATAAGATTCGTAAGGCAGTGGAACAGCTTAACAGCAGCCTTGGTAAGACAGAGTGCAGATACAGCTTCCATGAGCAGACTAATCGGGTTATGATACGTCTTGTTGATAAGGATACAGAAGAAGTAATCAGGGAGTTCCCGGCAGAGGAAACTCTTAACATGATTGCTAAAGCGTGGGAACTGGCCGGTCTTCTTGTTGATGAGAAGTTATAGGAGGTGTAATTATGTCAATTAAATTATCAGGTCTTGCTTCAGGTCTTGATACCGAATCTATGGTTCAGGAGCTTGTAGCTTCCTATAATACAAAGAAGGAAGACTACGAGAAAGAAAAGACTAAGATGGAATGGAAGCAGGAAAAGTGGAAGGATCTTAATAGTAAGATTTACAAATTTTACACAGGTTCATTAAGCAC
>CAZBHM010000100.1:0-7207 GCA_964491975.1 uncultured Lachnospiraceae bacterium
ATACTATACTATATAAATACCAATAAGGAGGTTTCTATGAGAAGACACCGTTTAACTCCATATGACATTGCACGCGAAGAATTGAAACTTGAACTCCAGAAAGCAGGCAACGCATTGGAGAGTGCATATTCTGTATTTGAAAATGTAACTGATCCAGATTTAATAGATTGTGCGATATATCAGATTAATGCCATCCAGTTAAAATACAAATATCTTTTGGAGCGTGCCAGACAATATTCACCCGATAATGTTAGCCCCGGCGAATGTCTTTGCGTGATAACAGCTCCCTCAAAAACAGCTACTGACATTTATAAATATAGCGAGCTTGTTATATAATATCCTTCAAATTAACAAAGGACGGCCAGGGCTATACCCTGAAACCGTCCTTTGTGTCATGTATGTCATTTTTCATATCTTTGCCATAAGTAAGACCGACATAAAGTTTAGAAACATTAGTCATAACCGGTCCTGTAGTATCCTGCTTCTCAACTTCCTCAAATGCCGCCTTAAGCCTCTCAATAATTCTCTCAACTGATGAAAGACTGACATCCTGCCTTTTAAATATCGAGCTGTTAAGCTGCTTTTGCGCGAACAGGTACAGGCTCATAAGCTGACCTGCTATCTCCGGATAATTAAAATCCAGTGCATTCATAAGCTCTTCAAGAACACCCTTTGCCTGTTTTAAATTCCAGATAAATGCTTCCTTTGCGGTTGCTGAATCATCGGCAAGTGCTTCTTTTGCATGGCTAATGTAGCTAAGAATCATATCATAGCTTATAACCACCAGTCCTGAGCGGTTGCTCTGCGTAACCCTTGCCGTAAAATCTTTAATCTCTTCTCCGGTCATAAGAATCTGTCCCTTCTTACTGAATCAGCTGCAATACCATCTGCGGCAATTCATTCGCCTGTGCCACCATTGATATGCCTGCCTGCGAAAGTACGTTAAGCTGTGTATATGTTGACATTTCCTCTGCCATATCCACATCCTCTATACGTGAAACAGATGCCTCCATGTTATATGAGGTAACTTCGATACTTGAACTTGCTGCATCCAGTCTGTTCTGATATGCACCAAGCTGTGAACGAAGGCTTGATACCTTGCTGATGGCAGCATCAATAAGTGAAATTGCCTTTCCGCTTCCATTTCTCGTAAGACAGTTAATATAATCAAGTCCCAGACTTTCTGTGCTCATCTCAGGAATGCAGATATCGATTATCTGATTTTCATTTGCGCCAACATGTACCATCATTGTTCCGATATCCGTAACGTCTGCCGTTAGCGGAGTACCCATATCTTCATATTCAGAACTAATCTCAAATACCAGCTCAAAGCCTCCCACATCTGTTATCGTTACTGTATTTCCTTCTGCATAGAGGGTTGCACTTTCGCTAAAGCCTTCTCTCTCCACTTTATCCGCTGTGCTGGTATCTGAATCAAATGAAACTACCGCATTCTTACCGGTGCCCGTACAGTTTCTTTCAAGTCCAAGCGCTTCCGCAAGTCTGTCATTAGACACTTCTATATCAATAACTTCTTTAGTACCTGTTTCATATGTAGTAAATGTAAGCTTATTCTCTGCAAAGCCACTTACAGTAATATTAAGTTTATCGCACGCATTTGTAATCTTGGCGTAAATCTCACTTGCAGAATCACCGGCGTTAATCTCAATACTATACTCATTAATAACTATCGTACCTTCTATATTCTTATTTATAGTCTCGCTGTCCCTAAGTTTCATCTCCTTGCCTTCGATTACGGCCGGCTCACCCTTCTCCATTACGTTAATCATATATTTACCCGCAACAACACCGCTGCTTGCATATGACACTCTTATGTTATTCTGGTTGGTATAGCTTCTTCTGTCAAGGGAGCCATCCAAAAGTGCCTTTTTATTAAACTCAGTATCCTTTGAAATACGGTCAATTTCCTCAGCAAGTGCCTGAATCTCATCGTTAATTGCCTTCCTGTCCTCATCCACAAGACTTCCTGTAGCACCCTGGACTGAGAGCTCACGCATTCTCTGTAATATTGATGCAACTTCACTAAGCGCGCCCTCTGCCGTCTGCACAACTGAAATACCATCCGCAGCATTTCTTGAAGCCTGGTCAAGACCTCGTATCTGTGTACGAAGCTTTGATGCAATAGCCATACCTGCTGAGTCGTCTGCTGAGCTGTTAATTTTATATCCGCTTGAAAGCTTCTCCATTGAACTTGAAAGCTTACCCTGCGTAGCCTGTAAATTTTTATTGGCAATAAATGCTGAAATATTTGTACTAATTCTCATGTTTTAATTCCTCCAAATCTTAATTAAGCTGTAAAAGAAATTCTCTGGCGATACCATAAAGCACTTTGGTTGCCACCTTATCTTCTGATACCTCAGACTCTTTTATATTATCCCTGATATCTGTATCCTGTGTATAAAATGAAACTGCATAGTCTATTCTCTTTAAGCTTACGCCATAGCCTTCCATGCGCTTTGCAAAATCTGCCTCGAGTGCCTTAAGACTATCTGCCGTGCTTCTCTGGTCACTTATGATAAAGCCCTCAAGGCTGCTGCCGGTATCCTTAACTCTGAATTCAGCTCTTACCCTGCCATATGTCTTATCATTAAGCTCTATCCTTACAAGTCCATCCTGCCCTGAACCTCTTATTATCTTAAAATGCACATTCGTCATGCTTCCTGATATTTCTATCGGAATCTGATATGATTCATTAGCCTTTGCTGATACTTTCAAAAACTTAAAGCCCGCAGCCAGAATTCTTAAATCCTCCAAGGTATCATATCCGGCAGAATCTGCAGATGTGTATTCCTCAAGCATTCTGTTTACCGTGCTCTCAATATTCTCATACACTTCCGTAAGTGCCTCTTTATCACCCAATGTCTCTGTAAACTTATTAAGGCTTTCTTTTCTGCCACCGTTCTCCTTATCTGCTTCACCGGAATTTGCGGACAGCTTAAGATACTTTTCAAAAAACGTACCGTTTGCTGCCGCCAGAAGGCCCGCTGCCTTAATCATGTTAATTGTCGGCTCCTGTCCTTCCTCTGCAATCAGCCTTAACGCTTCCTCGTCATCTGCAAGTGTCTTATACTCTTCTTTTTTATATTGCTCATACTCTGTCTTCCATGAATCATCGTAAAAAATCTTAAGCTGTCCGGTTATAGAATTATCTGCCTCTGTTCTCGAAACAAAAGACAACTCTTCATCAAGCTTAACATCTATGCCGGCATGCTTCTTCGAACGCACTGCCGTAAGAAGATTACCAAGCGTAACCTCTGCACCCTGATTTACAAGTGCGCCTATCGCTGCACCATCTGTCCTGTTTATTGCATTTAGCAGTCTGTAAATACCAAGATAGGCTTCTCGGTCTTCTTCGCTAATCTGACCGGATTTATCCAGTCTCCATAAAAACTCACTAAAGCGTTCCTGCTTCTCTTCTCCAAGCTCTCCCTTCATCTCCTCTAACTTATCATTAAGCTCATGTATATCCATGTCTAACGGATTAATACCTTCGCTTATAAGATGAAGTACCATCTTCGGTGTCATATTTTTAAGAAGATACCTATATTCCTCATCCTCTTTCTTAACTGCCTCTACATTCTCGCAAGTTATCTCCATCCTGTTATATGCAAGTATTCTTACTGCCCTGCTATTTTCAGGTGTATTATCAAGACCTATATCAAAAAGCAGTTCATCGATATTGCCAAATGCCTTACTAAGACTGTCTCCATATTCTCTATCCGGTCTGGTCATAAGTGCCTCGTATGCAGCCTCTGCCTTATTTAGCGTTATGGCATTTAACATAGCCTTGGAAGCACCTAAGCTACCCTCTATAGTGGTTTCAAAATCACCGCGGACCGCACCGCCGATTATATACGCCGGACCGGCTTTAAGAAATTCTACTGCACCTATGCTTTCTTTATAAATGCTTATGTCATCATCGCTAAGTTCTGTATCAACAAGCTTTCCAAGATTCTTAAAATATTCTGCTTCCTGTGCCTTAAGCTCATCAACAAGCTTCTCAAGGTCAGCCGTATCCAAATCTATGCCTTTCTTCATAAGCATAAGACCGGCTTCCTTTGTCATAAGAAGTCTGATTTCTTCAAGCTGTCTTTTTTTAACAATGTCTTCTACATATGCACCCGTATATTCAGCCGTTGTAAGATTAGCTGCATCTGCAGCTTTTCCCATGGCAATTGCCTGTACCATCCATCTTATGGCTGTATCCTCATCAATATTGCCGGCATCTATACTCTCTATCCGCGTAAACTTAAGAAGACTTGTCTGACTTAGCTCTATGTCATGCTCTATCATCCATCTTGCAGTATCCATAAAATATTCCTGATTACTGTCTGTAACAGCTCCGAATGTCCGGCTGATGAGCTCTGCCACCTGTGGCTTAAGCTGCTCCCAGTCTGCATCCGTAAGTCTTATACCATCATATATACTTCCTGCGCTGCTCTGCGCCTTATAAATATTGGCTATGGTAGGCTCTAAGTCATTCTTAACCAGATAAGCAGCATGCTCCTTAGTTATGCTTTTAACCCTCTCGAGTGTCTCTAATGCTGCATAAATCTGTTCTTCATTTTCACCGGTAAGCGGCAGATTATATGTATCCATGTTATACGCTACCGCATTAGCAGTAAGCTTGCTTCCGGTAACGGCTTCAACCTTATCTGCATCAAAGCTCATGCCGCCCCTATAATCTTCTCCAAGTGCTGCCGCAAGCTTAATCTGAATCTGTTCAACAACCGTTACTATTCCCTTAACATCACTGTCATCTGATATTCCAAAAAGTTCCCTGACCTCATTATAACTAAGTCCGTCAATCTGATTAACCATGACATTAAGCTGTTCTGTCATTTCCCTGACACTATCCATTATACTCTCTGTAGCAGTATCTTCATCCGTATTCTTATTCTTCTTATTTCCCTTTGAATAAGTTATATCCTCTATTCCGCACAAAGCAAAGCCACGGTGTGTGTATTGGTCTCTCGTGGTCTCAAACTGCGCACCAAAAACACTCTGTAGCGTACTTTTTACCGTAACAGAGTGGCTGTCGGCAGCTTCTGCCATATTATTCTGTAAAATATTGTTCTTAAGGTCTGTGGTGTTAATTACCATACATTGCACCCTTCCTTAAGCTTCCATGCTCATATTCTTGCAATCCATTGCACTTATCTATGTATATTTTATCGGTCATATCCCCTATTTTCTTAATAGCTTATCTAAAAAAATATAACAGTTCAGCCATGCATAAGCATGGCTGAAAATGTAGTCAGACGGATATCCGCAATTCGCATTCAATTAAAGTGTGCTGTTATAATAATTTATAAGACATCCCTTAAGAATAATATCTCTCTCGTCATCGGTCATTTCGCCAAGACGAAGCTCGAACTCTTTCATATCCTTGCTTGCAACGTAAGCCTTAATGCTTGTTGCCTTGTTCTTAAGTGCTTCCACTATACCCGGCACAAAAATACAGTCACCATTATCAAACATGAGCTCACCTTCCGGTAAAATAAACGGAAGCATTCCCCAGTTAATAAGATTAGAACGGTATCTCTTGGTAGCATATTCTCTCGCAATATTGGCAAGGCCTCCAAGTACTCTCTGGCATGAGGCAGCCTGTTCTCTCGCTGACCCGTCACCCGGCTTAACTGCATAAATAACACTTCCTACCTCTGTTTTGGCTGCATCAAGCTCCGGAAATCTGGTCTTAGCTGCCTTAAATGCATTCGCAATGTCGCCACCCTGGCACATCGGACATGTGCCTTCAAGTCTCTTAACCTCAACTGCCTTAACAGCCTTTGCCTTACCTACATATGCAGGGTCTTTTCTTGAAAGAGTAAACTCTGCAAGTCCAAGCGGATTAGAACGGTAAGATGATGTTTCACCTGAAGGAATAAGCTCATCTGTTGTTGTAACCGGATCATGGATAACTGAAACCACCTGTAACATAATGTTATCGGTAAGTGCCGACATCCGAGGCCAGTCAACAATACCCGGTCCAAACTTGACATCAACACTTGCATCAGCCTTTCCTACACCATCATACACTCTGTTCTCATAAATCGTCTTATCAAAGAAATATTTAGGCTTGGTAAAATTAACATCAACGTCTGTTGCCGCAGTAAGATATCCCTTATTAGCTGCCGTGGCCGCAATTGAACGTGCATCCATGAGTGCAACTGAGGCAATCTGTCCGTTAGTAACCTTAGAGCCTTCTCTGTTCGGGAAGTTACGTGTTGAATGTCGTATACTGAGTCCTCTGTTAGCCGGAACATCTCCTGCTCCAAAGCATGGTCCACAGAAAGCTGTTCTGATGGTTGCACCGGCAGCCATAAGGTCTGCAACTGCACCATTTTTAACAAGTTCCATAAATATCGGCTGGCTTGCAGGATATACACTAAGTGAAAATTCATCCGCACCGATATTATTACCTCTTAAGATATCTGTTGCATCACAGATATTCTCAAAGCCACCGCCTGCACAGCCGGCTATAACACCCTGCTCCACATACAGTCTGCCATTACGTATCTTGTCCCGAAGTGTAAAATTAACTTTATTATTATCAAGGCTTACAAGTGCCTTCTTCTCAACATCTGCAAGTATATCCTCAAGGTTTGCATTAAGCTCCTCAATGGTATATGTATTGCTTGGATGGAAAGGCATCGCAATCATAGGCTTAATCTTTGAAAGGTCTACATAAATCATACCATCATAGTAAGCCACATCACCCGGATTAAGCTCTTTAAACTCACCTTCTCTTCCATGAATCTCATAGTATTCCTTAACCTTCTCATCAGTCTTCCAGATAGAAGAAAGACAGGTTGTTTCCGTTGTCATAACGTCAATGCCAATACGATAATCAACACTTAAATTAGCAACACCATCACCTACAAATTCCATTACCTTGTTATTAACATAACCATTAGCAAATACTTCTCCAATAATTGCAAGCGCAATATCCTGAGGACCTACACCCTTTTCCGGCTTTCCGGTAAGATATACTCCTATAACACCAGGCATATTAATATCATAGGTTCTGCTAAGAAGCTGCTTAACAAGCTCCGGACCACCTTCACCAACAGCCATCGTACCAAGCGCACCATAACGTGTATGACTGTCTGAGCCAAGAATCATCTTGCCGCATCCTGCAAGCATCTCTCTTGCATACTGGTGAATAACTGCCTGATGAGGTGGT
>CAZBHM010000101.1:0-7159 GCA_964491975.1 uncultured Lachnospiraceae bacterium
CATTTAATACTTATTAAATTTTAAGGAGCCGCCATGAAGTCAAATCGTACAAAATCACCAAATACCTCTGTCAAAATTACCAAATCAATCCCAATTATTTTTGCTTTTACAGTAATGCTTTTGTTTATTTCCATGTGTTTTTACTCGCTCGCCCTGGCCTCAACCCGCAATGACAGAATAAACTATATCAAAAAATGCGGAACACTCACAGACAATAACATTACCGAAAACCTTTATAATTATCTGAGTGAATCATTAAGCCGCCCCATAACATCCCTTGATACTCTTTCACTCTTTTTTGAAACTAATCAAAATGATTCTGACTACTTTCACGAGCTAAGAATCGACCTTCACAACCATCACCTGATTAAAAGAGTATTTCAGGACATAATATTGTACAGAACCCGTGATGACGCTTTCGTCTCTGCGGCACGCGCAGGCTACAATATTCAGGACACATATTCAAATAACAGCCTAAGCTATGCTGACCTTCATGAGCTTCTCACACTTACAAGGCGTGAAAAACCATTTTTTTACATTACAGAAAATTCAAGAACTTACTATATTTATCCTATTTACCTTTCCAATGACCAGAGCACCTCTTCCTCCTCATATTATGCAGGCTTTTGTGCAATCTGGCTCGAGGAAAACAGCTTTTTCAGGCTTGATTCAATCGAAACGCAGGATAACGGCACAACACTAATAATTAACAACGATAATATACTGTATGCTAACGGCAGAAATGTTCTCTCAGCCGAAACTATATTTAACATAATCGATAAATTTGAAGAAAGCAGCGATAATTTTCTCTACGAAACACTTTTTTCGACAAATTACTCATTTTTCTACACAAAATCCGAGAAAAATGACCTCATTTATCTATACTACGAGCCTGTATCCACTCCGGCAGAAATTTTATTTAATTTTACATCTTCTGCCACTATAATGTACTGGTTCTGCATAATTACAGCCCTAATTTTGTCAGCAGCAATACTATTTTTGAAGCTTCAGAATGCAGGTGTCATAAAGCTTAACAGCACACCGGGCAGGGAATCCTCTGCCAGCCATGAAAGTCTGGTTTTTAAAAATTCCTTTGACCTTCTTCATGGGAATAACATTCCCGGCAGACTCGATGACACATTATGCAGTATAATTAATTCGCCAACGCCATACAAATATACCTCATGCATATTAATCGAGCCAAAACCGATTGCAATACTTAAAATGTCAGGTGAGCAAAAATTAGCTTTTATAAAAGATGTATCAGCTTCAATCAGCCTGCATCTTGAAAATACACCGGATACTTATTATAGTGTCATACATTACCCCTGCAACCTGATTACCTGCATAATCAACTCTTCAAGCTTTATACCGGAGAATCTTGCCCACAATATTCTCGACCAGCTTAGTATTGTGTACGACGGTTGCCCCTTTAACGTATTTTGTACAACTCCGACCATATCACTTTCAGAGCTTCCCAGAAACTATGCCTTCATTCTGGACAGCTGTAAATACTCTTATATATACAGCTATAACAATGTTTTTACGCAGGATACGATAGAGCTCTACGAGGCAGCAGACAGCATGATTGATACAGGTCTTACCAAAAAAATACTAGACCTTCTCTCGCAGGACTATTTTGATGAGCTTATACAATACATAAGAAACCTTCCAACCGTTGTCCGCCAGCGCGGCTTCTCATATATACGTGTCAAAGACCATTATAGAATCATATTCAACATAATTAATGACTATTGCAAAGAAAACCAACCGGATTACCAGTATAGAGACATGCCTCTTTCCAATATAATTAATCAGTTTGAAACAATTGACGAGTGCAGTGACTTTCTTTGCGACGAAATAACTCTGCTTGCAGAAGCCATAGCTACTGCCCGCGAAGAAGCAGAAAGCAATGCTAACAAAAAATATATCGATCACATAATTGAATATATTGACAAAAATATTGAAAGTATATCTTTAACCTCAACTGCCGAACACTTTAACATAAGCGTTGCACATCTGAGCCGCATTTTCAAGGAGTTTACCGGCACCAACTTTTCAGATTATGTTGCCGATATGAAGCTTCGGGAAGCCGCAAAACTTCTAATTGAAAACCGTGATATGTCCATTGGTGACATAGCCAAAAAGCTCGGCTATAATACACCCGCATATTTTTCACGTAAATTCAAGGAGCACTTCGATACAACACCGGCAGCATACCGCAAGCTGCATCTTAACGATAATCAGTAAACAGACAGGGTGGTGTCAATTCTGACATCCACCCTGAAATTCTGTTCCATATCATATGTCGCCAAAGCCAAAATCCTTAGCTGTTCTTTCCAAGCTCCTTAAGACTCTCCAAAAGCTCCAAATCATCCTGTCTTATCTTAATATTAGATGTAACTGCCGTTTCCTTCCCCGGCTTTGTAACCTTTATCTCAATAACCGTTCCTTCCTCAATTCCTCCTGAAAACATCGCATTAAGAAATGCCACAAACTTCGGATGATTATTCGTAAACTTGTTCTTTGCACTCATAATTTTAAGCATCGCTGCCGCATTATTCATCATTGCTTTTATCTCTCACTTTCATTACAAATTACAGCATCCGTTTAAGATACCTTCCCGTATGTGAAGCTTCACTTTTGGCAACTGCCTCAGGTGTACCCTTGGCAATAACCATTCCACCGCCGCTTCCGCCTTCAGGTCCGATATCAATTATATAATCTGCTGTCTTTATCACATCAAGATTATGCTCAATAACCACAACTGTATTACCGCCATCCGCAAGTCTCTGCAAAATATCAACAAGCTTATGCACATCTGCAAAATGAAGTCCGGTTGTCGGCTCATCGAGTATATAAATAGTCCTTCCCGTTCCCCTTCTGCTAAGCTCCGTTGCAAGCTTAATCCGCTGTGCCTCGCCGCCGGAAAGCGTAGTTGAAGGCTGGCCAAGCTTAATATATGAAAGCCCCACATCATAAAGTGTTTCTATCTTTCTCCTGATTGCAGGTACATTTTCAAAAAACTTAACCGCTTCCTCAACAGTCATGTCAAGCACATCAAAAATACTCTTCCCCTTATATTTTACCTCAAGTGTCTCACGATTATATCTTCTGCCGCCGCAGACCTCACACGGAACATACACATCTGACAGAAAATGCATCTCAATCTTAATAATACCATCACCTGCACATGCCTCACAACGTCCGCCCTTTACATTAAAACTGAAACGTCCCTTCTTATATCCCCTGATCTTCGAATCAGAAGTCTCCGCAAACAAATCCCTTATCATGTCGAATACTCCTGTATAAGTGGCAGGATTGGAACGTGGCGTTCTTCCAATAGGTGACTGGTCAATGGCTATAACCTTATCAAGCTGCTCTATCCCCAGAATATCCTTGTGCTCACCCGGAATAAGCCTTGCCCTGTTTAGGTCACGTGCAAGTCTTTTATAAAGTATCTCATTCACAAGAGAACTCTTACCCGAGCCTGACACACCAGTTACACAGGTAAATACCCCCAGCGGCACATCTACATTAATATTCTTAAGATTATTATGCTTAGCCCCCTTAATCTTAAGCCAGCCGGCCGGCTTTCTGCGTTCCTTCGGTACCGGTATGCTTATACGCTTACTAAGATATGCTCCCGTAATCGAATTTTCACAAGCCATAATTTCCTCAGCCGTACCCTTTGCAATAACCTCACCGCCATGTTCTCCTGCCCCGGGACCTATATCCACAATATAATCAGCCGCCAGCATCGTGTCCTCATCGTGCTCCACCACAACAAGTGTATTACCAAGGTCTCTTAAATGAAACAAAGTCTTTAACAGCTTATCATTATCCCTCTGGTGAAGACCTATACTTGGCTCATCAAGAATATACAAAACCCCCACAAGTCCTGAGCCAATCTGTGTCGCAAGCCTGATTCGCTGTGCCTCACCGCCCGACAGGCTTCCCGTATTTCTTGCAAGCGCAAGATAATTAAGACCCACATCTGACAAAAATCCAACTCGCGCCTTAATTTCTCTTAAAATCTGCTCACCTATAAGCTTCTGCCTGTCCGTAAGTTCAATCTTCTCATGCAAAAATTCTTTAAGCTCTCCAATTGAAAGCATGGTTATCTCATAAATATTAAGCCCTGATACAGTAACTGCAAGCGAGCTCTTCTTAAGTCTTCTGCCACCACATTCCTCACATGGCGTAATATTCATATAAGTCTCATATTCAGCCTTGGTAGCCTCCGAAGCAGTCTCCCTGTATCTGCGCTGCATATTCTTAATAAGACCTTCAAATTCAATATCATAGACACCTTCACCACGCTGTCCCTTATAGTAAACCTTGACCGGTCTGCTGCCTTTTCCATAAATAAGCATATCTCTGATATCCTGTGGCAAATCTTTAAAAGGAGTATCCAGCGAAAAACCATATTCCTTGGAAAGTGCCGCAAGAATTGCACCCGAAAAGCTTGTCTTATCCGTACAGGACTGCCAGCCCATACACGAAATCGCTCCCTCCGAGATACTTAAGCTCTCATCCGGTATAAGTAATTCCGGGGCAAATTCCATCTTATATCCAAGTCCGAAGCATACCGGACATGCCCCGAAAGGATTATTGAAAGAAAAACTTCTCGGCTCAACCTCTTCAATACTTATTCCACAGTCAGGACAGGCAAAGCTCTGGCTGAAATTAATCTGCTCACCGTCCACAACATCAACCACAGCCAGTCCTTCTGCCAGCGAAAGAGCATTTTCAATCGACTCTGAAAGTCTTCCCTCAATTCCCTCCTTGATTACAAGACGGTCAATAACAATCTCAATATTATGCTTGATATTTTTCTCAAGTTTAATCTCCTCACTAAGCTCATACATACTGCCATCTATGCGCACGCGCACATAACCGCTCTTTCTGGCACTTTCAAGGAGCTTGACATGTTCACCCTTACGTCCTCTTACCACAGGTGCCATAACCTGTATCCTAGTGCGTTCCGGAAGTGCCATAAGCTGGTCAGTCATCTGGTCCACCGACTGCTTCTTAATCTCCCTGCCACACTTAGGACAGTGTACGATACCAACCCTTGCATACAAAAGACGAAGATAATCATATATCTCCGTAACTGTACCCACGGTTGAACGCGGATTGCGGTTAGTTGACTTCTGGTCAATGGAAATCGCCGGAGAAAGCCCCTCTATGCTCTCAACCTGCGGCTTCTCCATCTGCCCTAAAAACTGCCTTGCATATGAGGACAAAGACTCCATATACCGCCTCTGCCCCTCCGCATAAATCGTATCAAATGCAAGTGAAGACTTACCTGAACCGCTAAGACCAGTTAGTACTACAAATTCATTCCGTGGTATGTCAATATCTATATATTTAAGATTGTGCTCACAGGCACCACGTATTTTAATATACTTTCTATCCATTATCCTGTTCACCCTCATAAATATACTTTTTCACTTCAATCATCTTATCCCTAAGCCTTGCAGCCTCTTCAAAATTAAGCTCTGCGGCAGCCTGATGCATCTTCTTTGTAAGTTCCCGGCTAAGAACATTAAGCTCTTTAAGTGACATTGACTCAAGCTCTTTTTCATCCTTCTTATTATCCGTCGTAACCGCCTTGCTTATACTGATAAGGTCACGCACTGCCTTCTTAATCGTAGTAGGAGTAATCCCATGCGCCTCATTATACGCCTCCTGAAGTCCCCTTCTTCGCTCCGTCTCCGAAATGGCATTCCTCATCGAATCCGTCATATTATCAGCATACATAAGCACATGCCCTTCCGCATTACGCGCGGCACGGCCTATCGTCTGAATAAGCGAAGTCTCCGAACGCAGAAAACCTTCCTTATCTGCATCAAGTATTGCAACCAGCGAAATTTCAGGAATATCAAGCCCCTCTCTAAGAAGATTAATTCCCACAAGCACATCAAACATATCCATACGCATGTCCCTTATTATCTCAGAACGCTCAAGCGTATCAATATCAGAATGAAGATACTTAACCCTTATGCCAAGCTCCTTCATATAATCTGTCAAATCCTCTGCCATGCGCTTGGTAAGTGTAGTAACAAGCACCTTATTTTTCTTCTCTGTCTCCTTAAAAATCTCCGCCACAAGGTCATCTATCTGCCCTTCAACGGGCCGCACCTCCACATGCGGGTCAAGAAGCCCCGTAGGTCTTATAATCTGCTCTGTCCGGAGCATCTCATGCTCCCCCTCATATACTGACGGTGTAGCCGACACAAAAAGCATCTGGTCAATCTTACTCTCAAACTCTTCAAAATTAAGTGGCCTGTTGTCAAGTGCAGACGGCAGTCTGAAGCCATAATCCACAAGCGTTGTCTTACGCGAGCGGTCGCCCGCATACATCCCCCTTACCTGCGGAATTGTAATGTGCGACTCATCAACCATTATAAGAAAATCATCTGGGAAAAAGTCAATAAGACAGTTAGGTGCCTCTCCCGGTTCAAGACCGGTCAGATGCCTCGAATAATTCTCCACACCCGAACAAAAACCAGTTTCCCTGAGCATTTCTATATCATAATTTGTTCTCTCAGATATTCTCTGCGCCTCAAGAAGCTTATCCTCCGACTTAAAATATGCCACCCTCTCTTCAAGCTCTTCTTCTATGGCCTTAAGTGACTTCTCCATCCTGTCAGGCTCTACCACATAATGCGAAGCAGGATAAATATGTGCATGCTCAAGAATAAATTTAACCGTTCCCGTAAGCACATCTATCTCAGTAATCCTGTCAATCTCATCTCCAAAAAACTCAACCCTTATCGCCGTATCCGTCGCCGAAGCCATATATATTTCAAGCACATCACCATGCGCCCTGAACGAGCCACGTTTAAAATCCATGTCATTACGCTCATACTGCATTTCTATAAGCTTAAGCATAATCTCATTACGATCCTTAATCATTCCCGGCCTTAACGACAATGTCATACTCTTATAATACTCCGGACTACCAATACCATAAATACACGATACACTCGCGACAACTATAACATCCCGCCGCTCCGAAAGCGCAGCCGTCGCCGAATGCCTTAACTTATCAATCTCATCATTTATCGAAGAATCCTTCTCTATATATGTGTCACTCGAAGGCACATATGCCTCCGGCTGGTAATAATCATAATAGGATACAAAATACTCC
>CAZBHM010000102.1:0-7108 GCA_964491975.1 uncultured Lachnospiraceae bacterium
GGTAAGACCTCACTTGTTAATCTTATACCCAGATTTTATGATGTTACGGATGGAAGCGTAGTGGTAGCCGGTAAAGATGTAAGGGATTATAAGATAGAGGATTTAAGAAGCAAAATAGGCATTGTACCTCAAAAGGCGGTATTATTTAAGGGAACACTTCGCGATAACCTTAAGTGGGGCAATGAAAATGCAACCGATGAGGAGATGCTTAAGGCACTTGAGGTATCACAGGCTAAGGAATTTACTGATAAATGGGAAGAGGGCTTCGAAAAAGAAATTGCCCAGAACGGCAAGAATCTTTCAGGCGGTCAGAGACAGCGTCTTACAATCGCAAGGGCACTTGTAAGAAATCCGGAAATCCTCATACTTGATGATAGTGCTTCAGCGCTTGACTATCTTACAGACGCAAAGTTAAGAGCGGCAATAAAGGAAATAAGCGTTGGAAAGCTGACTACATTTATTGTGTCGCAGCGAACAGCATCCATTATGCATGCAGATAAAATAATCGTGCTTGATGAAGGCGATATGGCAGGCGTGGGCACACATGATGAGCTTCTTAAGAATTGCGAGATTTACAGAGAAATATATGAATCACAGTTTAAAAAGTCAAAGGAGGAGATGTAGAATGAAGGGCAACAAGAAGACTATATCACGCATTTTTGGCTATATTAAGGGACAGATGTTTTTGGTTGTACTGTCACTTGCTTTTGCACTTATATCAGTTATACTTACACTTTATGTGCCAATTCTTACGGGAAAGGCTATAGACTGTATACTTGAGAATGGCATAGAGTGGGAGCTTTTAAAAGGATATCTTCTAAAAATAGGTGCTTCAGTGCTTATTACAGCACTGGCACAGTGGTTTATGAATCTTATTAATAATAAGATAACATACAGTGTTGTTCGAGATATAAGAAGAGATGCTTTTGCAAAAATAGAAGAGCTTCCGCTTTCATATATTGATTCACATGCACATGGCGATACCGTGAGCAGGGTAATAACTGATGCAGACCAGTTTGCAGACGGACTTTTAATGGGCTTTACACAGCTTTTTTCAGGTGTAATTACAATAATCGGAACACTCGGCTTTATGCTTGTACTCAATGCGAAAATCGCACTCGTTGTAGTGTGTATTACTCCGTTGTCACTTTTCGTGGCAAGCTTTATTGCAAAAAATACCTACAGCATGTTTAAGCTTCAGTCACAGATAAGAGGTGAGCAGACCTCGCTTATTGATGAAATGATTGGCAACCAGAAGGTTGTTAAGGCATTTGGACAGGAGGATAAGGTTACAGAGAGATTTGACGAAATAAATGAGCGACTTGGAAAGGCATCCTTAAGAGCCATTTTCTTCTCATCTATTACTAATCCGGGAACGAGATTTGTTAACAACCTTGTATATGCAAGCGTTGCACTTACAGGTGCGCTGGCAGTACTTGCTACCGGGAATGAAGGCGCATTTACCGTAGGTATACTTACAACATTTTTAAGTTATGCTAACCAGTATACTAAGCCGTTTAATGAAATTTCAGGCGTAATTACAGAGCTTCAGAACGCATTTGCCTGTGCAGGCAGAATATTTGAGCTTATTTTTGATACAGAGGCGCAGATTCCGGATAGTGAGAATGCAATTGTGCTTGATGAGCCAAAGGGCGAAATATCACTTAAAAATGTAGAATTTTCTTATGTGCCTGAAAAAGAGCTTATTAAGAATTTTAATCTTTCAGTAAAGCCGGGGCAGAGAATAGCGATAGTAGGCCCGACAGGCTGTGGAAAGACTACGGTTATCAATCTTCTTATGCGTTTCTATGATGTGAATAAGGGTGCGATTATGGTAGATGGCACGGATATCAGAGATATAACAAGACACAGCTTAAGAAAGTCTTATGGTATGGTGCTTCAGGAAACATGGTTAAAAGCAGGTACAATTGAAGATAATATTAAAATGGGCAAGCCTGATGCAACAAGAGAAGAAGTAATTGAAGCAGCGAAGGCTTCTTATGCACATGGTTTTATAAAGAGACTTCCGGATGGCTATGATACAGTAATTACAGAGGATGGCGGCGGACTGTCTCAGGGACAGAAGCAGCTTCTTTGTATTGCACGAGTAATGCTCTGCCTGCCGCCTATGCTTATTCTTGATGAAGCAACATCTTCAATTGATACAAGAACAGAAATAAAGATACAGAACGCATTTGCAAGAATGATGAAAGGAAGGACAAGCTTTATTGTTGCGCACCGTCTTTCTACCATTAAAGAGGCAGATGTGATACTTGTTATGCGTGACGGTAATATTATCGAACAGGGTAATCATGCAGAGCTTATAGAAAAGAATGGTTTTTATGCAAAGCTGTACAGCCAGATGTAGTCATAGCTGAACTGTTACGTTATATTTGGTGAGGGAGGATGGCATGGATAATTTAAAACCAAGAACGGTCAATGATTCGAGAACTGAGCAGGTGCAGATACTCACTCAGGCAGCATTAAATGGTTATAAAAGACTGTTTGGCGGACAGCTTATGGAGTGGATAGATGTTGTTGCAGGAGTTGTAGCCAGAAGACATACCGGAATGAATGTCACTACTGCGGTAGTTGATACATTGCAGTTTATGAGTCCGGCATATGCCAATGATGTTGTTGTGCTTAAAGGATATGTGACATTTACAGGTAATACTTCATTAGAAGTATGTGTGAAAACATATGTTGAAAATTTTGACGGCAGTACACATGAGATAAATACTGCATATGTTGTTATGGTTGCACTTGATGAAAACGAAAAGCCTGCAAAGGTTCCACCGCTTCTTATTAAGACCCCGGAAGAACAAAAAGAGTGGGATGCAGCCGTAAGACGTAACGATTTGCGAAAAATGAGGCGTAGAGAACGGTTTTAGAAGCTTAACTGTTATGCTTTCGAAAATTAGTAAAGAAAGGAATATTGGTTTGTATGGATAGAAAATTGAAGAAAATAACCGGGATTGTAGCTGCTGTAATAATATTTATACTTGTACTTATTTTTCCAATCAGCAGGACATATTCGGATGGCGGAACAGTTATTAAAAGTGCGCTTACATATAAGAAAATCAGCTGGAACGTAAGACATGGTTATAATAATACCTATACCACGGGAGAGGAAATATACTATTTCCCTAATAACTTTAAGCGTTATGAGGATTATTATAAACCGGAAGATACAGTTAAGTTAAATTATGAGTCAGAGCCAATCTGGGTATATATTACGGCGGCAGATGCAAGTGAGGCACATAAGATTACTAACAGTGAAATTATGGATGAAATCATGGAGCCGCTTAATAATGCAACGTATACCTATAAGGAAAAAGCCGTGGATGATGTAGCAATATCAGTTAGTGTCGGGGATATTGAAAGAGCAACGATTAATATTTCCATAAAGGATGCATATACGGTAATTCTTGATGGTTATATATATACATCGGATATTGAATTACCATACAAGCTTCTTATGGAAATTTTTGAGGAAAACTAAAGAATTAAAGGATAGTTAAAATGTTAAAAAAGTTAATAGGAACAAAACAGTTTTACAAAATGGTATTTATGATAGCAATTCCGATTATCGTGCAGAATGGAATTACGAATTTTGTAAGTCTTCTTGACAACATAATGGTCGGGCGCGTCGGACTTGAGGAAATGTCAGGCGTAGCAATAGTTAATCAGTTTATATTTGTTTATAATATATGCCTGTTTGGTGTTATTTCAGGTGCAGGTATATTTGGAACACAGTATTTTGGCAAGGGTGATCATGATGGCGTAAGGCATGCATTCAGATTTAAGGTAATAGCATGTACGGCAGTGGCACTCATCGGTATGGCAATATTTTTGCTTTTTCCTGAACCGCTTATAAATATGTATCTTCACGAAGGCGGTGAGGATGTCGGTGATATTGCGAAAGTTATGGAATATGCCAAAAATTATTTGTTCATAATGATTATAGGGCTTTTGCCATATGCATTTTCACAGGCATATTCAAGTACATTAAGAGAGACAGGACAGACGTTTGTGCCAATGATGTCGGGTGTTTTGGCAGTGTGCGTGAATCTTGTGTTTAATTATCTGCTCATATATGGCAAATTTGGATTCCCGAAGCTTGGTGTATATGGTGCGGCAATAGCAACTGTAATGTCACGTTACGTAGAGCTTATAATACTGGTTGTATGGACCCATGCCAATGCAGCGAAGAATATCTTTATCAGGGGTGCATACCGTTCACTTCGTATACCCGCATCCCTGGTTAAAGGAATACTTATTAAGGGTACTCCGCTTATGGTAAATGAAATCCTCTGGGCAGTTGGTATGGCAATGCTTAATCAGCGATATTCAACTAAGGGAATAGATGTTGTATCGGCAGTTAATATTGCTTCAGTGCTCAATAATCTTTTCAATGTAGTGTATATTTCATTAGGAAGTGCAGTATCTATTGTAGTAGGGCAGCTTTTAGGTCTTGGTAAGATGAAGGAAGCAAAGGAGCAGGATGCGCAGCTTATCGCCTTTTCAGTATTTACATGTATCATAATGGGAAGCGCACTCTTTCTGGTAGCACCATTTTTCCCGGAAATATATGAATCACCGGATTCTGTAAAGCATCTTGCAACCCAGTTAATCAGAATTTCGGCATGCTTTATGCCGGTCGGAGCATTTGTTCATGCAGCATATTTTACACTGCGCTCAGGAGGAAAGACATTTATAACATTTCTTTTTGACAGCGTTTTCGTGTGGGCTGTAGTAATTCCACTGGCATTTTTCCTTACGGAATGTACAACACTTCCGATAATACCGATATATTTTTGCTGTGTGGCAATTGATATTGTAAAATGTATAATAGGCTTCATTCTTGTGAAGAAGGGCATTTGGCTGCATAACATTACGTAACAAAGCTTAGGAGGCAGAATATGGAACTTAATAAGAAAAATATGCGTGGTTTTATGTTTCTTATAGTATTTGCAATACTGGTGAACGCGATAGTAAGGAAGCCGGATATTATTGCAGGGATATTTAGCTGGATATATACAGTGATTTCTCCTATAGTTGTAGGAGCAATAATTGCATTTGTATTAAATATTCTGCTCCGCTTCTTTGAGAATAAGATTTTTGCGGGATTTAAGGACAGTAAGAAGCGTTTTTTATCAAAATTGTTAAGACCTTTAAGCCTTATAATGTCACTTGTCGTAGCTGTACTGGCAATTGTACTTATTGTAAATGTTATATTTCCGCAGATAGGCGAAACTCTTAAGATGATAGGCGAAGCTTTTGTGCCGTTTTGTACAAAGGTATGGGGTTTCATTACAGAATTTATGATAAGTCAGGATATTTCGGTTGAAGTGCTTAAAAAGCTGGAACTTAACTGGAACAGTATTCAGGAAACAGTGGTCGGCTGGATAAAAAATGGCTCCATGTCAGCCGTTAACATTGCGACAAGTCTTTCTACATCAATTTTTGGAATGCTGTTTAATTTTATACTTGCATTTATTATTGCCATATATTTTCTGCTTCAGAAGGAGCAGATTATAGGCGCGATAAATATGTGTGCAAAAGCATATATGAAAGAAAACAAATATAATTACACTGTAAAGGTTGCAAAGCTCTCTAACCAGGCACTTTCCAATTTTGTTACCGGGCAGCTTCTTGAGGCAGTGATACTCGGAACATTATGCTTTTTTGGAATGCTTATATTCAGATTTCCCTATGCTTCAGTTGTATCAGTGCTTGTAGGAGTAACTGCACTGATACCGATGTTCGGAGCATGGATAGGCGGCGGCGTTTCAGCAGTGCTTATACTCATGGTTGACCCGATGAAAGCACTTCTATTCCTGCTGTTTATAGTAATTCTTCAGCAGCTTGAGGGTAATCTTATTTATCCGAGGGTAGTCGGCCAGTCTATGGGACTTCCCGGACTTTTGGTGCTTCTTTCGGTTGTAATAGGCGGCAATCTATTTGGCGTAGTGGGTATTCTCATAAGTGTGCCGCTTTGCTCAGTTATTTATGCGCTTGTCAGCGAAGCGGTGATAAAAAGGCTTGGGCTGTCAGAGGCTGCACAGCCAGAGAACGAACAGCCGGAAGACGAACAGCCGGAGATGGAAGATATTTCTCACGAATGAATAGCGATTAGTAAATAAAAAGAATCCGTTGTTTTGTCATATAATGATGTTGGGTTCAAAAGCTCCCGGTAATGGTGGTAAGAAAATAGAAGGAGATCATCACAATGAGGTTTGATGAATTTTTGTAAAAAACGGGAAAATAGTACCTGTCCTTAATACAGCACTGCCACGTGCAAATCAATATTTTGCAGCATGGCATGAGGTCTATCATCTTATTTTTGATAAAGTATCATTTGACCATTTTATTGAAAGAGATAATATGATGGAGGAACGAAAAGCTGAATGTTTTGCAGCGGGTATGCTTCTGGCAGGTGTTGACAGATATTTTATAGAACTTCCCGAGATGGATTTTGTTTCCCAAATATTTCTCTGTGTGTCAGCATTTCAGGTACCGTATAAAGCAGTGTTGGTTTCTCTTTATGAGTATGCGATTCAGAGCGAAAATGAAACACTGACGAAAAAAATTAAGGCTGTTTTTGACTTGGAATTTGAGAATAATCCGGAAACAGAGTCGTTGACTATATATTCACAAGATAGTGATACTTATGAGTTCCAACGTAAGGCCGAGGCTGGTTTAAGAGAAATATTTACTTTAAGGACACCAGTACCGGTTTCGTATAAGCGTAATGATGCTATTCTTTGCCAGCTTTTCCGTGACGGAAAAATAAGCATTGAAAATTTGGAAGATTACAGGAAGGATATTCGTAAGATTACTTATAGTAAGGTGCAGGATGATCATTCTGTGATTTTAGTAACGGAAGTGGTTGATAACGACTTGTTTTTAGAGCTGGCACAAGATATATCTGTTCATATTATTTTTTAATAAATACGGAAACAGAAAACTTTAACCTGAATTATTCATAAATTTTTGTAGGTGCAGAGCACCCTTTTTGTCTACTCTCTACTTTAGATTTTATAAAAAAAATTCGTAGATTTATACAATCTGCGAATTTTTTTATTCTCATCAAACCACATACAAA
>CAZBHM010000103.1:0-6959 GCA_964491975.1 uncultured Lachnospiraceae bacterium
ACATGGCAGGACTGACTGGAATGACCTTAACCACATCCAAGGTAAAAGTGATATTCCGCTTAATGCACAGGGTATCCGGCAGGCAGCAGACCTTGCCGTTAAGATAAAGCAATCTGCTCTTCCAATTAAAAACATCTGGTCAAGTCCGCTAAAAAGAGCCGTACAGACTGCGGATATACTAAGCAGACATCTTGACATCCCTTATAATATACATGAAGACCTCCGTGAAGTTGACCTTGGTGACTGGGAAGGGCACAGCTGGAATGAGGTCGCCTTAAAATTTCCTAATGAATATGACAAATGGCAGACCAACCGCCGCTACATTCCTGCCACAGGCGGCGAATGCTATAACGACATGCTTATGCGTACACTTGATGCGCTAAACGAAATTGCCGGCACAGCTTCTGGCGATACTGCCATAATTACCCACAGTGCCGTAATTATGGCACTTCTCTGCTATATTAATAATGAACCATTTGAAAACATGCGAAAATACAAGGCAGCAAATGCTGCCATTGTTACCCTCGACAGCTCACTGCTTTCTTATAAAAATTTATCGTAATACTTATCTCTTAAAAAACATCCAACAGCTGCGCATGTCAAGGTCAAACAATATATCAAAGTAACAGTAATCAAATCTATTCCCGCTGGATTTTCGGCATTTTAGTTGACATAATTTGACAAGTATGGTATTCTATAATATGACAATAATATTGCTTTGAAAGGAGTCATTACAGATGAAAGATACAGGAATTGTAAGAAATGTTGACGATTTAGGACGTTTCGTACTCCCTATGGAATTACGTAAAAAGCTTCACATTAAGGTTGGTGATCCATTAGAGGTTTATGTTGAAGGAGACAGAATTATTTTAACAAAATACACCCCTACTGACATTTTTACCGGAAGCACAGACGATTTAATTGATTACTGCGATAAGAAAGTATCTAAGGAATCCATTATCGAATTAGCTAAACTGGCTGGATTAAAAATCGTTGAATAATTATCAATTCATGGCATGGTCTTAAGACCACGCCATACTTTTTATTTCTATGTTCTTATGCATTAATCAGCACTGATTTCATCTGTCCGATAGATAAATTTTACCTGGCCACTCATGTCATCACTTATACCTGTAAAGTTATAATAATCCTCAGATACATCAATGGTAACCTTAAGTCTTGCCATAGTATTTGCCAAATCCCCAGAAGCCAGCTCTGTAATTTTTTGTATTCCCTGCTCATTAAATGTCTTAAGTCCCTCGGAAAGCTCCATTGAACCATCTTTAAGAGCAGTTATTCCCGCTGTAAGCTCTCCTAACGAATCTGTCACACCGTCCAAAGAATCAAGCTTTGTTGTATCGATTTTGCTAAAAATCTCATTCGTTGCAACGGTTACCGTCATGCCAAATTTAATGACTGTTCTAACGCCCTTTTTGTGACCTGTGACAATAAAGCCACCCCTTTCAGATTTTCATAACATTATCATATACTGATATATATCCCTTTTACTAACTCCCCTGTCCTTTGCAACCTGCTTCATGGCATCCTTCTCAGACATTCCTTCACTTAAATATCTGGCCATATGTTCTTCAATCGGTATACTAAGCCAGTCCTTCCTTGCTTCCTCTTCAAGCGCTTTATGGGATAGCCCTTCTATTACAAGTACAAATTCACCCTTTGGCTCATTCACTTCAAAATATTCCATTGCCTCCACAAAAGTAGTCTGTCTGGCTTCCTCATATCTCTTGGTAAGCTCACGGCATACCGTAAGCCGCCTGTCTTCTCCAAATACCTTGGAAAGCTCCGAAAGTGTCTTTGTAAGTCTGTGCGGAGCTTCATATATGATTATGGTTCTTGTCTCCGACTTTAGCTCATCAAGTATCATCGCACGTTCCTTCTTATCTGTCGGAAGAAATGCCTCAAAACAGAATCTTCTTGTGGGAAGTCCTGACATAGTAAGTGCAGTTATACACGCTGCCGGCCCCGGAAGCGAAGTAACCTCTATTCCGGCTTCATAGCACTGCTTTACAAGCTCTTCTCCGGGGTCTGATATACCCGGAGTACCCGCATCTGTTACAAGTGCTATATTAAGCCCTGCCTTAAGCTGTTCCACAAGATATTTTGCCTTATCTATTTTATTAAACTCATGATAGCTTGTCATCGGAGTCTTAATTTCAAAATGATTAAGAAGCTTAATACTGTGCCTTGTATCCTCTGCCGCAATAAGGTCAGCCTCTTTTAAGGTCCGTATTACACGAAATGTAATGTCTTCCATATTGCCTATCGGAGTCGCACATAAAAATAATTTTCCGGCCATTATATTTTCTCCTTTAATATCGTAACGTGAGCGCAATCATCCTGTTTATTGGGTCATGACTGAACTCTACTTAATATCCGTAAATATCATAAATTTCATCCGTATACACGCCCTGCTCCTTATACACGATGAGCGGTTTCTCAAGCTTCATAAGCGGCTTGCCTCCTCTGACTGCCTCAATTAAAACCATATTGGCCTCCCTGTCAGCCATTGGATATACGGGCTTTAAGGTTTTTACCTCAAGCTTATATTTAGACAGTGTGTTAATAAGTTCTATAAGCCTTCTCGGTCTGTGTACCATATAAAATCTTCCCTGCGGTTTAAGTACACCCGCAGCCTCCCTCGCAATATCCTCAAAGGTACAGTAAATCTCATGCCTTGCTATCGCCTTTGGCATATCGGGATTAGTAAGTCCATGACTTTCATTCATATACGGCGGGTTGGTTGTAACCACATCAAATACCGCTTTGCCGAATATCTTCGTTGCATCGCAGATATTCCCCTCCACAATGTCTATCTTTTGTGTAAGCTCATTAAGTGCCACGCTTCTTCTTGCCATATCCGCACTCTTAGCCTGAAGCTCGAGCCCTGTAAAATGCTCACCCCTGGTTTTAGCCTCAAGAAGTATCGGTATAATACCCGTTCCGGTTCCCATATCAAGTACCGTTTCTCCCTGCTTTACCCTTGCAAAACCAGAAAGCAGAACCGCATCCATACCAAAACAGAACCCTTCCGGGTTCTGTATAATCTGGTATCCGTTTCTATGCAAATCATCTATTCTTTCATTAGGTAAAAGATTAATCGTCATTAAGCTTTGATTTTCCTTCCTTACGTTCTAACATCTCAAGTGCCTTTAACTCGGCATCATCCTGTACGTTATTAAAATCACGCCTTCTTTTCGGCTTAAAGCGAAGCTCACCAACCTTATATTCCTTAATCTCCTTCTCATCTCCTACTGTTACAATAACCTTGACCAGCTGACGAAGCACGTTAACACTGTGTACCTCTCCCTTAAGTCCGTCAGCTGCCGTTACAAAGTCACCAACATTCGGAAGCTTGCTATTAAGCTCCTCGTAAGTTTCTTCCTCATTCTTAAGACAGCACATAAGCCTGCCGCACACACCTGAAATCTTAGTAGGATTAAGCGAAAGGTTCTGCTCCTTAGCCATCTTAATCGACACCGGAATAAACTCAGGAAGCCAGGAATGACAGCAGAGCGGTCTGCCGCATACGCCTATTCCACCAAGAATCTTAGTTTCGTCCCTTACACCAATTTGGCGAAGCTCAATTCTTGTTTTAAATACTGAAGCCAAATCCTTAACAAGCTCTCTGAAATCAATTCTTCCGTCTGCCGTAAAATAGAATAAGAGCTTATTATTGTCAAAAGTATATTCCGCATCAATAAGCTTCATCTCAAGCTCATGCTTCTTAATCTTCTCAAGGCAGATATTAAAGGCTTCTTTTTCCTTTATCTTATTATTCTCTGCAATCTCTACGTCCTTCTCTGTTGCAATTCTTGTAACATCCTTAAGAGGCTGAATTACCTTATCATCCTCTATCTCTCTTGGTCCGATAACTACTGTTCCAAACTCCATGCCCCTTGCAGTCTCAACAACTACATTATCACCTGTATTTATATCAAGCCCGGCAGGCGCAAAGAAATAAATCTTGCCTGCACTCCTGAATCTTACACCTACAACCTTTATCATTTTAAATCTCCTTTATCGCTAATAGCATTAATTCCATTACTACTTCTTCGTTAACATTTGCCTTAAGATGTGCCTTTGACTCATCCACCTTAAGAATCACCCTGTTAAGCCCATCATAGCTGACTTCTTTTGCAGTACTTTTTATAGCCTCTGCCTCTTCCTTAAAAATAAGCCTCTGCTTATCACCTGTTGCTTTAAAAACAAGCACATCCCTATACCACATAAGTATCAGGTCAAGATAATCATTAACGCCAAATTCATTACTCTCAAGCTCCTTTATAAAAGCCAGAAATGCAGAAATATCGGCACTACCGTTATTCTTCATAAGCCGCGCAAGATGCGACTTAAGCACATCGAAATCCTCTGATTTTGCAAGCTTAAGAGCCCGTCCAAGTGCTCCCTGTGCAAATGCCGTACATATGTCTGCCTTATAATTCGGAAGCTTTTCAGTTTCCATAAGGTACTGCTTTACAAGCTTATCCGGCACCGGATGCAGATTAATCGTAACACATCTTGATAAAATTGTCGGCAGAAACATATCCGCATTAGTCGTTAAAAATATAATCATACCATATAAGGGCGGCTCCTCTATAGTCTTAAGAAGTGCATTCTGTGCCTGTATGGTGAGCTTCTCTGCTTCATCTATTATATAAATCTTATACCGGCCCGAATATGGCTTAACCGGCATATCTGCCACAAGCTGCTCCCTTACATCCATGACACCGATGCTTGCCGGCTTCTCATGAGTAATCCACTTAATATCAGGATGATTTCCGGACTCCGACTGAATACAGGAGCGACACTTCCCACACGGCTCCACACCGCCTTCCTCGCACTGGAGAGTCTTTGCGAAAAGTCCTGCGAGCAGCTTTTTGCCGCTTCCCTTCTCACCTGTCATTATATAAGAATGTGCCGGTTTATTATTAGCAACCGCACTCTTAAAGTACTCTATAACCCTCTCGTGTCCTACAACCTTACCAAATTCACCCACTACATTCCTCTCCCACAATTATAAATTGCGCCTTAAGTACTGATATATCTTATATCAAGACCGTGCCGGCTGATTTATATAAAAATATCCAGTAAAAGCCCCTGAATTTCATCTATCATACTTATGATACTTATGCCATCCTTCTCATCCTCTATAAGCTTTGCTGCAAGCTTGTCTAGATTCTCATCCACAAGGCGCACTATACCATATACCCTGTGTCTTCCCCTTCTGTCGAGAAAATTCTCTCTTGAAAACTCATGCGAACGATTAACGACCTCATTAAGAAAATTCTTAATAAGCTCACGGTAACGCTTCATACTACGGATATCCATGTGCTTCTTAATCTGCTTGCCCTGCTCAACTATCTCGCCCATCATTACCGAGAGCTTCTCCTTAAGCTCACTTTCCGCAATATTACTTATTAACATAAACTTAAAGCTGTCATCTGATGCCTGAACACGCTTATTATCTACAGCTGCCGTAAGTGCAGCCTGTATGTCGCTCACTCTTAAATTGTCCATTATGGCACCTCCTTCTGCTCACCGATATAAGTATATCACAAAACTAAAGGTTTGCACAACATTTTATAAAATCATTCAAATATTTTCTTTCCATTCGTAAACAGCAAATCATTTACTGCATCAATCGTATACCCCTTATTAAGCGAAAAAATTATATATGCATCTCTCTCATCCCTTGGATAGAGCGGCCTTACCTTTCCGCACCTTAAAACCTTCTCCGCCTTCTCAATAGTAAGCGGAAAACCAAAACACAGCTGAATCAGCTTATCGCGTGACGGATTCTTAGTATCCTTTCGAAACAGTTCATACCCATAAGTACTGTCTGACATTTTAGCACGCTTAAATACAGTACTCTTATCATATCCATACTTTATAAGAAGCTCATTTAAATACTCAGCAAGTGACATTGTCTCAATATTATCTTTATTTTCATTTATAAATTCATTAATATCATCTGACAGGGTAAGTTCGTTAATCATTATCTCTGTAGTTTTTCTCATATCATTATCCTTCCTGATTACTGCCGCAGTCTACACATACTCCGTTTTTATATATATGCATTCCCGAACCCGCTCCATAAAAAGTGACCTGCGCAAAGTTACCATTATCCAAATAATACTTACATGTTATAACTATATTTCCCTCGCTAATTCCCGTAAGCTTGCCATTACCTGCATATACCGCTCCTACCCAGTCTTTTGCTTTTCCCGCATCAAACCGATTAATATTGCTAAGGTCATATGTACACCCGGTATTTCCTATATTAAGCTTTACCGTTTTAACCTTAGTCATTCTACACGAAAATTCGCTAATCCTGCTGTGCCTGCTTAAATCAAGCTCCGTTATGGCAGTATTGTCACAAATAAGGCTTGTAAGCTTTAGATTATTGCTTAAATCAAGCTCTGTTATGGCATTTTCGGCACAATCAAAAGACTTAAGTGCCGCATTATTGCTTAAATCGAGCTCAGAAATATTGGTTTTACGGCAATTCAGCACTTCAAGCTTTGTATTACTGCTTATATCAAGACTTTCAAGTGCTGAAGAATAGCAGACCAATTCCTCAAGACATGGATTATTCGTAAGATTTATCTGTTTTATTTTGGTGCCATAAATTGATAATATTTCAAGCCCGGGGTTATTACTTAAATCCAGCTCTTCAAGCAGAGTATTGCCTACAAAAAGATTGGCAAGCTTAGGATTATTACTTAAATCCAGCTGCTTAAGCTCAATCCTGTGGCACTCAAGATTAAAAAGTTCCGGATTATTACTTAAATCCAGCTCTGTTATATTAGTAAAAGCACAATGAAATCTTTTGAGTTTCTTGTTTTTACTTAAATCCACACTTGATATATTAGTTATATTGCAATTAAGAATCTCCAGATTAGGAAAATACTCAATACCTGAAACACTCTGTATACTCA
>CAZBHM010000104.1:0-6952 GCA_964491975.1 uncultured Lachnospiraceae bacterium
GGTTTGATGTATACTATATTTGTATTTAATAATCAGAAAGGAACCGGATGCAGATGAAAAATACAAAAGTTATTGCATTTGCCAACAACAAAGGCGGAAGCGGCAAATCTACCACATGTTCTAATGTGGGATATGCACTCAGTCTTATGGACAGGAAAGTACTGCTTATAGATGGTGATATGCAGCTCAATCTTTCATTATCTTTTTTTCCTGAAGAGGAAGTGCTTGAAATGGCAAAGAGCAATATGAATCTTTATCATGCCATCAGAGAGCAGAAGGATTTGAAGGATTATGTAAAGCACACAGAGTATGCCAATGTGGATTTGATACCATCCTCTACACTTATGAGCAGTATAGAGTATGAGCTTTTTACAAAGTGGCAGAGAGAACAGATACTTAAAAATTGTCTTAAGAGTATTAAAGAGTCAGGTGAGTATGATTATATTCTTATAGATGCACCGCCTACGCTTGGCGGCTGGGTTATGAATATTATGTGTGCCTCGGACTATCTTATCATTCCGGTGGAAGCAAGTCCGTGGGGGCTTTTTGGTCTTGCCAATATGTTTGAGTTTGTACAGACAGTTAATCAGATAGCACCCGACATGCAGGTAATGGGTATCGCTGTTACTAAGGTTGATGAACGGAAGAACTACTTTAAGCAGACAATGGCGACATTATCAGAGCTTGAAGATACATACATTTTTAAAAATTATATTCGTGTGGACAGTACGGTTGAGTGGTCACAGGATAATTCAAAGCCTGTGGTTGCATTTAAGAAAAATTCACGAAGTGCCAAGGAATATATTGAATTAGCTAAGGAGGTAGATTTATGGCAGTAGGAAGCGGAAGCATTAAAAGAGCAAAGAAGGCTGCAGCACAGATTCAGGGGGAGCCTGTTGTTACGGAACAGGTAACAGAAGCTTCTGATACAGAGGTTAAGAAGGAAGAGGCTAAGAAGACGGCGGCTAAGAAGAATACTTCGGACAAGACTAAGAAAGAAACCCCAAAAGGAACCAAAAAAGAAGCTTCAAAGAAGGATACTGTGGTTAAGCAGACTGAGAAGAATGATATACACGAGAAGAAATTTGAAGTGGTATCCAAAATTAAGAGTGATTTGCCGAATTATTTATTATAACGGATATTTAGCATGTATTTATTAACACCGTGTAGTTAAAGGAGAAAGCATGGACAGAAGACTTGATATTGATCATATAACACTTGGAGTGTGCTATTATCCGGAGCATTGGGATAAGGCTTTATGGCGCGACGATTTAAGAAGAATGAAGGAATATGGCATAGAGGTAATACGTATTGCTGAATTTGCATGGAATAGGTTTGAGCCGCATGAGGGTGAATTTACGTTTGAATTTTTTGATGAATTTATGGATATGGCAGCAGAAGAGAACATGAAAGTGATTTTCTGCACACCATCGGCAACACCGCCGGCATGGCTTAGTGAGAAGTATCCTGAGATACTTAATGCGGACCTTGATGGAAATCTTATTTATCATGGCCTTAGAAGACATTATAATTTAAGCTCAGAAAAGTATCGCTATTTTGTGGCACGTATTACTGAAAAGCTGGCAGAGCATTACAGTAAATATAAAAACATAGTTCTTTGGCAGCTTGACAATGAGATAAACTGTGAGAATGATTTGTATTATTCAGAGAGTGACCATATAGCATTTAGAGCTTACTTAAAGAAGCATTTTGGAACACTTGACGAATTAAATAAGGCAATTGGCGCTGAGTTTTGGAATCAGACATATACTGCGTGGGAAGAGGTATATCTTCCAAGACGTACCAATTCAGGCAGAATGGGTAATCCGCATATTGCACTTTTGGAAAAACGCTTTATTTCAGACAACGTGATAAGTTTTTTTAAGCTCCAGGCAGACATAATCCGTAAATATACGAGTGTGCCGATTACAACCAACGGTCTTTTTGGGCATATTGATTATCAGAAGCTTGTCGGGGAAGTGCTTGATTTTATTACGTATGACAATTATCCGAATTTTGCATACGAAAGAAGACTTGATGTTTCAAGGCAGAATGGTATGAAAGACCGCAACAGTTCGTATAATCTTACAAGAACCAGGGCGATTTCGCCGGTATTTGGTATTATGGAGCAGCAGTCAGGTCCGTCCGGCTGGAACTTTAGAATGGAGCAGCCTGCACCAAAGCCGGGACAGGTAAGACTCTGGACATTGCAGGCGATTGCGCACGGCGCAGATTATGTAGGATATTTCCGCTGGCGTACATGCACATTTGGCAATGAGATGTACTGGCATGGACTTAATGATTACTGTAACAGACCAAACAGAAGAACTACGGAGTTAGAGAAGACATATAATGACATTAAGAACATTCAGGGCATATGCGGTAAAGAATATGTGGCAGAAATTGCGCTTTTAAAGGATTATGACAATGAATGGGATGCAGAGGCAGATATATGGCATTCAGAGGCTGACAGGGTAAGCTATGACGGATGGTTCAGGGCATGTCAGAAAAAGCATATTCCTTACGACATGGTATATATTGATGATGAAACTCAGGCAGAAGAGCTTTCAAAGTATAAAGTGGCAGTATACCCACACCCGACTATTCTTACCAAGAAACGCGCGGACATGCTTAAAAAATTTGCAGAGAATGGCGGTACAGTAATTCTTGGATGCAGGACAGGATATAAGGATATTAATGGTATATGCTATATGATGCCAATGCCTGGTTTTGCGGCAGAGCTTTGTGGAGCAGAGGTAGAAGAATTTACCTTCTTTTCACCATATGATGAGGCGCAGACTGTAAATATTGGCGGCAAAAAGGTAAGCGCAGCCTGCTTTAACGATATACTTAAGATTACCGATGGCAGGGAGCTTGCTTCATTTGATAATAATTATTACAGCGGCAAGCCGGCATTGTCAGTTAAAGAGCATGGCAAAGGCAAGGTATACTATTTTGGTGCGGCATTTAGCGAGGATACGGCAAAAGCTTTTCTTTCACTTGAAGGGTTGACTTCGCCGGCAAAGCTTGACAGCTTTATAAATATCCAGGAGAGTGTCGAGCTTGCAGTAAGGGGCGATTACATTTTCCTGCTTAATTATGATGGTGAAGCAGTGGAATGTGAGTGCCTTAATAATAGTAAGTTTATAGATTTAATAACAAATACAGAATATTCAGGTAAAATTGTTATTAACGGATATGATGCAGTAGTGTTAAAAAGACAGTAAACAGAGAGGCTTATATGAATCGAATACTTTTAATGGTGCTGAGGAATATAGTAAAGGTGCCGGGACTATATATAAAGCTTTGCAGATATGCAAGGCATCCTGAAAGGTATACTGAAGAAGAAAAGTATCGGCATATACAGCATATACTTAAGCTTGCAGTCGATAAGGGAAATATAGATTTTAAGGTATATGGGCTTGAGAATATACCAAAGCAGAGTGGATATATGATGTATGCAAATCACCAGGGACTTTTTGATATTCTGGCGATTGCGGCTACAATGGATACACCATTTGCTGTAGTTCTTAAAAAGGAACTCTATAAAATACCATTTCTTAAACAGCTTGTAGACTGTACAGGCTCATACCCCATGGACAGAAGCGATGTAAGAGCATCAATTAAGATTATGCAGTCTGTTTCCGGGGAAGTAAAGAATGGTCGTAATTTCCTTATTTTTCCGGAAGGGACAAGAAGCAGGAAACAAAATCAGCTGCTTGATTTTCACAGTGGAAGCTTTAAGTGCGCCATAAAATCCGAGTGCCCGATTCTTCCGATTGCACTTATTGACTGTTTTAAGGTGCTTGATGAAAAAGGATGTAAGCCGGTTACGGTTCAGATTCATTTTCTTCCTGTAATCAGTTATGAGGATTATAAGGATATGAGGACATCCGAGCTTGCAGACATGGTTCGTGAGAGAATTGTTAAAGTGATTGAAAAGAATGCTTAAACAGCATATTTAGGGGATGGTACAAAGTTTATGAAAAATAGAGAGAATGGCAGGATGTACAAGCTTGACAGCTTTGCGAGTATTCATTTTGCTTCCATGAAGAAGGGCTACAGTAATTCCTTCAGAATGGAAGCAGAGGTTGATTCACCGGTTGATAAAGATGCACTGCAAAAAGCTCTATCTGAGGTTATGCCAAATTTTCCTACGATTGTGGCAGGAATTAAGTTTGGCTGGTTTTCGTATTACGTGGTTCCGGCAAAGGAAGCACCGGAGGTAGAGGCTGACGGTGAGTGCCTTGCATTTATGCCGCTTAGAATGATTAAAGAATGCGCATTGCGGGTCATATACGGAGAATATAAGATAGCAATAGAAGTCTTTCATTCGCTTACTGACGGCTATGGCGGGCTTAAGTTTTTAGAGGCACTGCTTACGGCATATTTTGCCAGGGTAAATGAGCCGTATGCAGGCGGTGAATATAAGATATATGATGGCACCACAGAACAGAATGTATCAGATTCCTCACTTGAGTTTGTTGCTGCCAAGGGCAACAAGATTCACAGAAAGACGGTATTTTGTATTCCGGGAGGCGAAGGGGATACTACGGAAACGGCTGCTTCCATTGAAGGAGTGACAGGTGTATATGATACGAATACTCTTATAGAAGAGTCACGCAGACATGGTGTCAGCATGACGAGTTACCTTACGGCAGTGCTTGTAAAATGTATTGCTGAGCTTCAGAAGAAGCATAAGCCGCCAAAGGCTCACAGGCCTATTCAGATTATGGTTCCGATTAATCTGCGTAACAAATTTGAAAGTATAACGCTAAGGAATTTTTCACTGTATGCCTTTGCGGGGGTTAACCCTGATGAACAGGAGAAGCCTTTTGAAAACCTGGTGCATCATATTTCAGAGCAGATTAAGTCGCAGAATAACAGGAAGCATCTTGAGGGACTTCTTACAACTAATGTCGGACTTCAGAGAATGCCTGTGTATAAGATTATGCCGCTTGCGCTTAAGAAAATTATACTTAAGATAAGTTTTAAGTTTTTTGGCGAAAAAAATTCATGTATGACACTTTCTAATCTTGGTGAGATAAAATTTGCCGGGGCAGTGGAGAAAAGAGTTAAGAACATAAAGGTATTTCTGACACCAAGAAGAGATTCACCATATAATATAGGCATTAACTCTTATAACGGCAAGACATATATCAATTTTACAAGAAAAGGTAAGCCTGGCGGACTTGAGGCAGATTTCTTTAGTATTTTGCCGAAACCTGAAAAGATGCTTATTACGGGACGTTAATATAATTATTGGTGACAGGTCATGGCTGAACTGTTACAATGATTACATTTGGGATTACATTTTTGCAAAGTTTTTCTAAAAAACCCTTGCAAAATTCAGCAGTTAGTGCTATTATTAGTGTAATGATATAGTAGAGATTAAGATAGAGAGTGGGCTTCGGTCCACTCTTTAAGTTTTATCTTGGCTGGAAAGGTGGAATTAATTTGGCAAAAAGAGACGAGTACGAAGCAAGGTGTGAAGCACTTGTCAAGCCTGTTACAGACAGTCATGAGTTTGAGCTTGTTGACGTTGAGTATGTAAAGGAAGGCAGTAACTGGTATTTAAGAGTATACATTGATAAACCGGGTGGAATTACGATTGATGATTGTGAGCTTGTAAGCCGTGCGTTAAGTGACATTATGGATGAGAAGGATTTCATTGAAGATGCATACATTTTAGAGGTAAGCTCCCCCGGACTTACAAGACCTCTTAAGAAGGATAAGGATTTTAAGAGAAGTATTGGAGAGGAAGTAGAAATTAAGCTTTATAAGCCGCTCAATAAGAGAAAGGATTACTGCGGCATCCTTGAGGCGTATGATGCAGATACCGTAACAATAGACGAAGATGGCGATAAGGTAGTCATAAATCGCAGTGATATAGCTTTAATCAGATTGGCATTTGATTTTTAAGGATAAAGGAGGAAAAAACAAAAATGAATAAGGAATTAATCGAGGCGCTTAATATACTCGAAAAGGAAAAGGATATCAGCAGGGAGGTTTTGTTTGAGGCAATTGAGAACTCATTGATTACAGCGTGTAAGAATCATTTCGGAAAGGCTGATAATGTACATGTTACCATTAACCGCGAGACAGGAGATTTTGAGGTCTACGCAGAGAAAACTGTTGTGGAGGAAGTAACGGATGATTTCCTTGAGATAAGCCTTGCCAATGCCAAGCTTATAGATATGAAGTATGAGATCGGTGATGTTGTAAACGTTGAGATTAAGTCTAAGGAATTTGGCAGAATTGCCACACAGAATGCAAAGAATGTTATTTTGCAGAAGATTCGTGAAGAAGAAAGAAAGATTTTATACAGCCAGTATTACGAAAAGGAGAAGGATATTGTAACAGGTATCGTTCAGAGATATGTAGGTAATAATGTAAGCGTTAATCTTGGTAAGGTTGATGCGATGCTTATGGAAAATGAGCAGGTTAAGGGTGAGAAGTTTGTACCGACAGAGAGAATCAAGCTTTACATCTTAGAGGTTAAGGATACAACCAAAGGACCGCGTATTATGGTTTCAAGAACACATCCGGAGCTTGTTAAGAGACTTTTCGAGGCAGAGGTTACTGAGATTTTGGACGGAACAGTTGAGATTAAGAGTATTGCACGAGAGGCAGGTTCGAGAACAAAGATGGCTGTATGGTCAGCCAATCCGGATGTAGACCCTGTTGGCGCATGTGTCGGCATTAATGGTGCAAGAGTTAATTCTGTTGTCGCAGAATTAAGAGGTGAGAAGATTGATATTATTAACTGGAATGAAAATCCGGCAATCCTTATTGAGAATGCACTTAGTCCGGCGAAGGTTATTTCTGTTATAGCAGATGAAGAAGAGAAGACAGCCAAGGTAATTGTACCTGATTACCAGCTTTCACTTGCAATCGGTAAGGAAGGACAGAATGCAAGACTTGCAGCAAGACTTACAGGCTTTAAGATTGA
>CAZBHM010000105.1:0-6465 GCA_964491975.1 uncultured Lachnospiraceae bacterium
GTGCTGCTTCTTGATGATGTTTTATCAGAGCTTGATGAGAACAGGCAGAATCATCTGCTTAATAATATTGGTGGCATTCAGACCATGATTACATGTACGGGGCTGGATGATTTTATAAAGAACAGGTTTGAGATAGATAAACTGTACCATATTGAAAACGGAAGTATAGTCTTAGGCTGATTTGCCGGACAGGAGGTTAAAAATGAGTACTGAATATGGCGCAAATCAAATACAGATTTTGGAAGGTTTAGAGGCTGTTAGGAAAAGGCCTGGTATGTATATTGGCAGCACATCTTCTAAGGGACTTCACCATCTTGTATATGAGATAGTTGATAATGCCGTGGATGAGGCACTTGCAGGTTATTGTAAGAATATATATGTTACCATTAACAAAGGAGATTCAATTACCGTAGTTGATGACGGAAGAGGTATACCTGTAGGTATACATCCGAAGGCCGGTATTCCTGCAGTTGAGGTAGTGTATACAATCCTTCATGCAGGCGGTAAATTTGGCGGTGGGGGATACAAGGTATCAGGCGGACTTCATGGTGTAGGTGCATCTGTAGTTAATGCACTTTCTGAATATCTTGAGGTAACAGTATATCAGGATGGTAAGATTCACAACCAGCGTTATGAAAGAGGAAAGGTAATGTATCCGCTTAAGGTTGTGGGTGAGTGTCCTATAGAGAAAACCGGTACAACAGTGACATTTTTACCGGATAAAGAAATTTTTGAGGAAACGGTTTTTGACTATGATGTATTAAAAATACGTTTAAGAGAGACTGCTTTTCTTACAAAAGGACTTAGAATAGTTCTTTGTGATGAAAGAGAAGATGAAAAGGTAGTTAATGAATTCTGCTATGAGGGCGGTATTAAGGAATTTGTTGATTATCTTAATCATAGTGAGACTCCTATTTATGAAAATGTAATTTATTGTGAAGGCACTAAGAACAATGTGTATGTTGAGGTTGCGATGCAGCATAATGATTCATACAATGAAAAGTGCTACAGCTTTGTTAATAATATTGTTACGCCTGAAGGCGGTACGCATCTTAACGGTTTCAGGAATGCGCTCACCAAAACATTTAATGATTATGCAAGAAGCAGCAAGCTCCTTAAGGACAGTGAGGCTAATCTTACCGGAGAAGATATAAGGGAAGGTCTTACGGCGATTATAAGTATTAAGATTGAGGACCCGCAGTTTGAGGGTCAGACCAAGCAAAAGCTCGGTAATTCAGAGGCAAGGGGTGCTGTTGACAGTATAGTAAGTGAACAGCTTACTTATTTTCTTGAGCAGAATCCTGCCGTGGCAAAGCTTATTTGTGAAAAGTCAATTCTTGCACAGCGTGCCCGTGATGCAGCAAGAAAGGCAAGAGACCTTACAAGGAGAAAAACTGCGCTTGAGACTGCATCACTTCCTGGTAAACTTGCTGACTGCTCAGATAAGGACCCTGCCAAGTGTGAGATATTTATCGTAGAGGGAGACTCTGCCGGTGGTTCTGCAAAGTCAGCCCGTTCACGTAATACACAGGCTATACTTCCGCTCAGGGGTAAGATTCTTAATGTAGAGAAGGCAAGACTTGACAGAATACTTGGCAATGAAGAAATAAGAGCCATGATTACTGCATTTGGTACAGGTATACATGATGATTTTGACATATCAAAGTTAAGATATCATAAAATAATAATCATGACTGATGCCGATGTTGACGGTGCGCATATAAGCACGCTTATGCTTACGTTTCTATACAGATTTATGCCGGAGCTTATTAAGCAGGGATATGTGTATCTTGCACAGCCGCCGTTATATAAGCTTGAGAAAAATAAAAAGATATGGTATGCCTACACAGATGAAGAGCTTAATTCGATTCTTAATGAGGTTGGCAGAGATAATAATAATAAAATTCAGCGTTATAAGGGTCTTGGAGAAATGGATGCAGAGCAGCTATGGGAGACAACCATGGACCCTGAAAAGAGAATACTTTTAAGAGTCAATATGGATGATGATACTGCTTCGGAGGTTGACCTTACATTTACGACACTTATGGGTGATAAGGTAGAACCAAGAAGAGAGTTTATTGAAGCTAATGCCAAGTACGCTGAGAATTTGGATATTTAATGGGTACTATTTACAGTTTGTGTATTTAGTATGATAAGTCCCGAAAGGAATGAAAGAAATGGATGAACATATTTTTGACAAAATTCACGAGGTTGATCTTAAAGAAACCATGGAAAGTTCATACATTCAGTATGCAATGAGTGTTATAGCATCACGTGCGCTTCCAGATGTAAGAGATGGTTTAAAGCCGGTACAGCGAAGAATTTTGTATTCAATGATAGAACTTAATAATGGTCCAGACAAGCCGCATCGTAAGTGTGCGCGTATTGTCGGTGATACGATGGGTAAGTATCACCCTCATGGTGACAGCTCGATTTATGGAGCATTGGTTAATATGGCACAGGACTGGTCTACACGTTACCCGCTTGTAGACGGTCATGGCAACTTTGGTTCTGTCGATGGTGACGGAGCTGCTGCCATGCGTTATACCGAGGCAAGACTTAGTAAGATTTCCATGGAAATGCTTGCAGACATTAACAAAAATACAGTAGACTTCATGCCTAACTTTGATGAGACGGAAAGAGAACCGAAGGTACTTCCTTCAAGATATCCGAATCTTTTGGTTAATGGTACTACAGGTATTGCAGTAGGTATGGCTACTAATATTCCACCGCATAATTTAAGAGAAACAATTAATGCAGTGGCAAAAATTATTGATAATATCGTTATTGAAGACAGGGATACAGAGATTGAAGAGATTCTTGACATAGTTAAAGGACCTGATTTTCCAACAGGTGCCCAGATTCTTGGTACGGCTGCCATAAATGAAGCCTACAGGACAGGCCGTGGCAAGATTAAAGTTCGTGCTGTTTCCAATATTGAGACTATGGCTAACGGCAAGACAAGAATTGTCGTTACTGAGCTTCCATATATGGTTAACAAGGCTAATCTTATCAAAAAGATAGCAGAGCTTGTTAATGGCAAAAAGATAGATGGAATCACTGCACTTCGTGATGAATCAGACCGTTTTGGTATGAGAGTTGTCATAGAATTAAGGCGTGACGTTAATGCTAATGTTATACTTAACCAGCTTTATAAGCATACTCAACTTCAGGATACCTTTGGTGTAATAATGCTTGCACTTGTAGATAATGAGCCTAAAGTGCTTAATCTTCTTGATATGCTTAAACATTATTTGAAGCATCAGGAGGAGGTTGTAAGAAGAAGGATAGAGTATGAGCTTAATAAAGCAGAAGAAAGAGCACATATTGTAGAAGGTTTACTTATTGCACTTGATAATATCGACGAGGTTATAAAGATTGTAAGAAGTTCAAGAACTGCCCAAGAAGCAAAAGAAAGACTTATGGAGCGTTTTGGACTTTCAGAAGCACAGTCACAGGCAATTGTTGATATGCGTATCAGGGCTCTTACAGGTCTTGAAAGAGAAAAGCTTGAGGCTGAGTATGAGGAGCTTCAGAAACGAATTGGAGAATATAAGGCAATTCTTGCAGACAGAAAGAAGCTTCTTACAGTAATAAGAACTGAAATCACAGAGATTGCAGCAAAGTACGGTGATGAGAGAAGAACAGCCATAGGCTTTGATGACTCAGAAATTTCCATGGAAGATATGGTTCCGCTTGATGATGTTGTTATTACCATGACTAATCTTGGATACATCAAGCGTATGACAATTGATAACTTCAAGAGCCAGAATCGTGGTGGTAAAGGTATTAAGGGCATGCAGACCATAGAAGAGGATTATATAGCAGAGCTTTTCATGGCAACAACCCACCAGTATATTATGTTCTTTACTAACCTTGGAAGGGCATATCGTCTTAAGGCTTATGAAATACCTGAGGCAGGAAGAACAGCAAGGGGCGTTGCGATAGTCAATCTGTTACAGCTTCAGCCGGGTGAAAAGGTTACGGCAGTAATTCCTGTTAAAGAGTATGCGGACGGATTTTATATGTTCTTTGCAACCAGGAAGGGTATTGTTAAAAAGACACCGATACTTGAATATGCCAACATAAGAAAAACAGGTATTGTGGCAATAACACTCCGTGATAATGATGAACTTATAGAGGTTAGGATAACTGATAATGAAAGAGATATCTTCCTTGTGACTAAACATGGACAGTGCATAAGATTTGATGAAAAGGATGTAAGGCAGACAGGCAGAAGTGCCATGGGTGTAATTGGCATGAATCTGGATGATGATGATGATGTAATCGGCATGCAGATGGATTCACAGGGTGAAGCCTTACTCATTGCATCAGAGAATGGAATGGGCAAGAGAACGCTTATCAGTGAATTTACCACGCAGCATCGTGGCGGTAAGGGGGTACGCTGCTACAAGATTACTGAAAAGACAGGTAATGTAATAGGAGCCAAGATAGTTAATGATGACAGAGAGATAATGCTTATAACCAATCAGGGAATTATTATAAGAACTCCTGTAGATAATATTTCGATGCTTGGCAGAAATACTTCAGGCGTTAAGCTCATGAATCTTGATGAAGATATCGTGGTTGCAAATATTGCAAAAGTAAGAGAAACCGTTAAGAAAGATGATGTAGACGAAGTGGCAGAAGAAGACTTATCGGATGTTCAGGTTTCTGATAAAGAAGAATAAATAATAATAAGATGTCCGGAGTGTTTTGACAGCACTTCGGATTTTCTTATTAAAACAGGGCCATAAATTATCTTAAATTATTAATAATGCCAGTGTCAGAAGGTATAAATCTTCAGGCAGTACGTTTAGTATATAGTGTAATCAAAGATATCTTTACATATTTTTTTATAAGTGTTATGATAGTAGTAAATCAGATTTAGAATATCAGTCTGCACATTAAAAGGAGAACATTATGAGAGAAATTGATGTATCTGAAATAACTGATAATATAAGAGATATGTGTATAGAGGCGAATCATTATCTGTCTTTTGATATGAAAGATGCCCTTTATGATGCATATGAAAATGAAAAATCAACAGTTGGAAGGAAGGTGCTTGGACAGTTAAAAGAAAATCTTGACATAGCAGCAAATGATATGATTCCGATTTGTCAGGATACGGGAATGGCAGTTGTATTTATTAAAGCAGGCCAGGAGATTCATTTCACTGGCGGAAGTCTTGAAGCTGCCATTAACGAAGGAGTAAGACTGGGATATACGGAAGGGTATCTTAGAAAATCAGTGGTTAAAGACCCGATATACAGGGAGAATACTAAAGATAATACTCCGGCAGTCATACATTATGAAATAGTTCCGGGCGATGAGGTAGAGATAACATTTGCTCCTAAAGGATTCGGAAGTGAAAATATGAGCCGCGTATTTATGTTAAAGCCTTCTGATGGAATAGAGGGAGTTAAGAATGCGATACTTACAGCAGTTAAAGATGCCGGTCCGAACGCATGTCCACCAATGGTAGTAGGAGTAGGCATAGGCGGTACTTTTGAAAAATGCGCCATTCTTGCAAAAAAAGCACTTACCAGAAGCATTGATGAAAAGGTAGATAAAACATATGTTCGCGAACTTGAGGAAGAGATGTTAAAGAAAATTAATGAGCTTGGAATAGGTCCCGGCGGACTTGGCGGAACACAGACGGCATTTGCGGTAAATATAGAAACTTACCCGACACATATAGCAGGACTTCCGGTGGCAGTAAATATATGCTGCCATGTTAACCGGCATGTAAAGAGGATAATATAATGGAAAAACATATAACAGCACCATTTTCAAAAGAAGTTGCCGAAACTTTAAAAGCCGGCGACTACGTATATATAACAGGAACAATATATACGGCAAGAGATGCCGCACATAAAAGGATGTATGAAGCTTTAAAAAAAGGAGAGCCTCTTCCTATACCATTAAAAAATGAAGTTATATACTATATGGGACCTTCTCCGGCAAGAGAAGGAAGACCAATAGGCTCAGCCGGTCCTACAACCAGCAGCCGTATGGATAAATATACTCCGGCATTATTAGACCTTGGACTTATCGGAATGATAGGTAAAGGAAAACGTTCAGATGAAGTAATAGAAGCTCTTAAAAGAAATAGTGCTGTATATTTTGCTGCCATAGGCGGAGCAGGAGCATTATTATCAAAGTGCATTAAAGCTTCAGAGATTATAGCATATGATGATCTCGGAACAGAGGCAATACTCAGACTTGAAGTAGAGGATTTCCCGGTTATAGTAGTTATAGACAGTGAAGGAAATAACCTTTATGTAACCGATTAGGCACTTTTCTAAAAAAAATTAAAAATACTATTGACAAAATCAGTTGTATTTAGTATAATACTCTATGCTTACTCGTTGAGTGAGCTTAATAAAGACAGCGAAATTCAGTCTTTTGGAGAAATACTCAAGAGGCCGAAGAGGCGCCCCTGCTAAGGGTGTAGGTCGTTCA
>CAZBHM010000106.1:0-6434 GCA_964491975.1 uncultured Lachnospiraceae bacterium
TACCGTCTTCGCCGAGTGAACGCGCAGTAAGTGACATACCAAGAGCAACACCTGCCTGAGGAAGAAGTGTAATGCCTAAATACTTAACAATGTTGGGCTCACACTTCATCATCTTGGCACTTATTGCCGCACCGCTAATCTTACCTGCTGAACGGAATATAATGTACACTACACCGATACCTACAATCGCAACATCAGTAAATACACCAAGCTCAAGCTCTGCACCGCTAAGTACAAAGAAAAGTATGTAAAGCGGAGCCGTCCACTTATCTGTCTTCTCCATGATTTCCTCTGAGAAATCACATACATTGCAGAATACCGTACCAAGCATCATACATACAAGAAGTGATGAAAAACCGATATGTACACCGCCAATCTCAAATTCCATCATTGCAAGTGAAACTGTCATAAGTACAAATGTAATTGAAAGACTAAGTCTCTTGCTGTTTGACTTAAAATATTTCTCAACTGCTGAAAATACCATACCGACTACAAATCCAAGTACAAGTGAAAGTACTACCTCAAGAACCGGCTCAAGTATAATTGATTTCATGCTTACAGCTCCCTGAGTAAGTGCCTTGGCAATACCGAATGATACTGCGAACACTACAAGACCAACCGCATCATCAAGTGCAACGATTGGAAGGAGTAAATCCGTAAGCTTACCCTTAGCCTTATACTGCTTAACAACCATAAGTGTTGCTGCAGGTGCCGTAGCCGTAGCGATTGAACCAAGCACGATGGCTACCGGAAGTGAAAGCTTGTCGGGCATAATAAAATGTAAAACTATAAGTGCTATATCAACAAAAATTGTTGCTACAAGTGCCTGAAAAATGGCAATTACCGTTGCCGTCTTACCTGTCTTTTTAAGCTGTGAAACACGGAATTCATTACCAATTGAAAATGCAATAAATCCGAGGGCAACCTCTGATATAATCTTAAGATTCTCAACGTGTGCCATTGAAGTAAAACCAAGACCTGCAATACCAAGTCTTCCAAGACAATATGGTCCGATAAGTATACCTGCAATTAAGTATCCCGTAACTGCCGGAATCTTAAGTGGTTTGACAAATCTTGACAATAAAAGACCTGCCGTAAGTGCTATGGAAATCGCAAGAAGAATTTCCATATTTTTAATAGTACCTGCTACCTGAACTAACGTTAACATTTCTCTCTTCCTTCTATCTAAATAATAATTTTTCAGTGACAGCCTTACTACCACCACTGCCACAATCAACTATCCTACATCATATTTCATAATATTGCAAGCTAAATTTTATACAAATTTTATAAACAAAAAAAAAATTAATTTATACAAAAATTTTTCTTGCATGATAATGTAGTTCCATGTATAATGTTTAATGTATTTTTTGATGTCCTCTACCGTGGACATTGCGAATACACTATACTCTATTAAAGAAGGTATATATCATGGAAAGAAAAGTTGGTACTATTTCAAGAGGAATCCGTTGTCCTATCATCAGAAAAGGTGATAACCTTGTTGACATGACAGTTACAAGTGTCATGGAAGCTGCCGAAAGCGAGGGCTTCTCATTAAGAGACAGAGACGTTATCGCTTTGACAGAGTCTATCGTAGCAAGAGCTCAGGGTAACTACGCATCTGCCAGCGATATAGCAGCTGATGTTAAGGCAAAGCTTGGCGGTGAGACTATCGGTGTTATCTTCCCTATTTTATCACGTAACCGTTTTGCAATCTGTCTTAAGGGTATTGCAATGGGTGCCAAAAAGGTTGTCTTAATGTTAAGCTACCCCAGCGATGAAGTTGGTAATGCTCTTTTAACATATGACCAGCTTGATGATGCAGGAATTAATCCTTATTCAGATGTTCTTACACTTGAGAAATACCGTGAATTATTTGGTGAAAATAAGCACGAGTTTACAGGTGTTGATTATGTTGAATATTATTCCAATATCATTAGAGAGGCCGGTGCAGAAGTTGAGGTTATTTTCGCCAACCAGCCTAAGACCATTTTAAATTATACAGATTGCGTACTTACATGCGATATCCATACACGCAAGAGAACCAAGCGTATTTTAAAAGAGGCCGGTGCTAAGGCTGTATGTGGTCTTGATGACATCCTTACAAGTCCGGTAAACGGCAGTGGATTCAATTCAAAATACGGTTTACTTGGCTCTAACAAATCAACAGAAGATACAATTAAGTTATTCCCACAGGACTGCCAGAATCTTGTTGAAGACATTCAGGCTGAAATTCTTAAGCTTACCGGCAAGCACGTAGAAGTCATGGTTTACGGTGATGGTGCTTTCAAGGATCCACAGGGCAAAATCTGGGAGCTTGCTGACCCGGTTGTATCACCTGCTTTCACAAACGGCCTTATCGGAACTCCTAACGAGCTTAAGCTTAAATACCTTGCCGATAATGATTTCAAGAATTTAAGCGGTGCTGAGCTTAAGGAAGCTATCTCCAAGAGCATTAAAGCAAAGGATTCCAATCTTGTAGGCAACATGGCTTCACAGGGTACAACCCCAAGACAGCTTACAGACTTAATCGGTTCACTCTGTGACCTCACAAGCGGTTCAGGTGACAAGGGTACTCCTGTAATCCTTATTCAGGGATACTTCGATAACTTTACAGACTAAGCCATAGTGCTTTGACATAAAAAGAAGCTGCCATTTACGACAGCTTCTTTTTATATTGGCTATAAATGTTTATACAATAATTTACAACAGGTTGACACCGGCACTATGTGCTTTTTCCACGACATCTTCCGGCCATATCGAAGACTGCACTTCGCCTATATGCGCCCTTCTCATAAAGAACAGACAAAGTCTTGACTGGCCGATACCCCCGCCTATAGTATATGGCAGTTCGCCGTTAAGGAGTGCCTTCTGGAAAGGAAGCCCGGCCCTGTCCTCACAGCCACTTATCTTAAGCTGCTTACTAAGTGCCTCCTCATCAACCCTTATACCCATTGACGAAAGCTCAAGTGCAATGTCCAGTACAGGATAATACACCAGAATATCACCGTTTAAACTCCAGTCATCATAGTCAGGTGCCCTGCCGTCATGCTTTTCTCCTGACTTAAGTGCCCCACCTATCTGCATTATAAACACTGCGCCCTTAAGCTTTGCAATCTTATTCTCACGTTCCTTTGCCGTGCAGTCAGGAAACATATCATAAAGCTCCTGTGATGTTATAAAGCTTATCTCATCCGGAAGTATGGGCTTAATAAAATCGTATTTATCACATACAAGCTTCTCCGTATCCTTAAGCGTAGCATAAATTTTCTTAACTATCTCCTTTAAGGTATCCGTATTACGCTCTGACTTATCAATTATGCGCTCCCAGTCCCACTGGTCAACGTAAATCGAATGAATATTGTCGGTATCCTCATCACGCCTTATCGCACTCATATCCGTATATAAGCCTTCACCACTTTCAAAACCGTACTTTTTAAGTGCCAGCCTCTTCCACTTAGCAAGTGAATGAACTATCTCAACCTCTGCATCCCCCTGCTCCTTTACACCAAATCTTACAGGCCTTTCCACACCATTTAAGTTATCATTAAGACCCGACTCGGGTGTTACAAAAAGCGGTGCTGACACTCTGGTAAGGTTAAGTGCCTTAGCAAGTGCCCTCTCAAAATAGTCCTTTATATCTTTAATAAGAATCTCTGTGTCCTTAATGGACTGCGGACTTTTATAGCCCTCCGGAATATATATCGTACCCATATAAAACTCCTTTTTATTATAAATCACAGTTGTTAACTGTTCTTGGGAATGGAATTACGTCACGGATGTTTGACATACCCGTTACATACATAACACATCTTTCAAAACCAAGTCCAAATCCTGCATGACGAGCAGTACCGTATTTTCTAAGGTCAAGATAGAAATCATAATCATCCTTATTAAGTCCCATCTCTTCCATACGCTTAAGAAGCTTGTCGTAGTCATCCTCTCTCTGGCTTCCGCCGATAATCTCACCAATGCCGGGAACCAGACAGTCCATGGCAGCAACAGTCTTGCCATCCTCATTAAGCTTCATATAAAATGCCTTGATATCCTTCGGATAATCTGTTACGAATACAGGTCTCTTAAATATCTCCTCTGTAAGGAATCTTTCGTGTTCCGTCTGTAAATCACAACCCCATGATACCTTATAATCGAACTTGTCATTATGCTTCTCTAATATCTCAATGGCCTCTGTATATGTCACATGACCAAACTCTGAATTCGCAACACCCTTAAGTCTCTCGATAAGTCCCTTATCAACAAAATTGTTGAAAAATTCCATTTCCTCAGGTGCATTCTCAAGTACATAGTTAATGATGTATTTAATCATACTCTCTGCAAGAATCATATCATCCTTAAGGTCTGCAAAAGCAATTTCAGGCTCAATCATCCAGAACTCTGCCGCATGTCTTGTTGTATTGGAATTTTCTGCCCTGAATGTCGGTCCAAAGGTATATATATTCTTAAATGCCATCGCATATGTCTCGCCATTTAACTGACCGCTTACCGTAAGATTAGTTTCTTTGTTAAAGAAGTCCTGTGAATAGTCTATCTTACCATCTGCAGTTTTAGGAAGATTCTCCATGTCAAGTGTTGTTACCCTGAACATTTCTCCCGCACCCTCACAGTCACTGCCTGTAATAAGGGGAGTGTGTACATATACGAACTGTCTTTCCTGGAAGAACTTATGGATTGCATATGCCACAAGAGAACGCACACGGAATACTGCCTGGAATGTATTCGTTCTCGGACGTAAGTGTGTAATGGTTCTAAGATACTCAAGTGAATGTCTCTTCTTCTGAAGCGGATAATCCGGTGTTGACTCACCTTCAATAAATACCTCATCAGCCTGAATCTCAAATGGCTGCTTTGCCTCCGGTGTAGGCACAAGTGTACCTGTTACAATAAGTGCAGCACCTACATTAAGCTTAGAAACTGCTGCAAAATTCTCCATTTTGTCATGATATACTATCTGAAGCGGCTCAAAAAATGTACCATCATTAAGCACTATAAATCCAAATGTCTTGGAATCACGGATACTTCTTACCCATCCGCCTACAGTTACCTTCTTGTTAAGGTATTCCTCCTTGTTTCTAAATAAATCTCTTACATTTACAAATGTCTGCTCCATAAAAAGAACCTCCTAAATTATTTTCTTATAATGTTTGTAACAAAAAAGCTGCATCTCAATCCCACTACTGGGACGAAATGCAGCTATATATTATCATTCCGCGGTACCACCCATATTAACCGGCCGTGTCATATATAAAACAGCAACGGTTCTCTCTCTGCGACAGTAACGCTTCGCATGCGGGCGGTTCTACTTGCCAAAGCTTTCTTCCGCCGGCTCCGGGATGTTCTTCATCAATGCTTACATGCCGTCTTTCACCTTACACGGCTCTCTTTAATGATACACAATGATTACTCTTCCCATTTTTGCCTTTATAAAGCGCATTATAACATTTGGAAGATTTTCTGTCAAGTAGTGAAGTTCACCTTTTTATCAGCAATATAACAGCAATGTAACAGTTCAGCCCACGCGGGTCTTTGACACTTCCATTTTAGAAAAAATATTAATAATCTTTTATTAAAGCATTCAAGCCCATTTCGGCTTATTTTTTGTCAAATTTTGCGTTTTGGTAGGTACTTGTTTGTGCTTGTGTGTTATAATAGAGATGGAGGTGACTTTATTATGTATGTAAACATTACTGGCAGTTCAAACAACAAAGACGTATATATTTATCAATCTTACAGAAAAGAAAACGGAAAGGCTTCTTCCCGCATTTACAAAAAGCTCGGAAAGTACAATGACCTTTTGGAACAGTTTTCCGGCAGCAAAGAAAAGATGATGGTCTGGGCCAGGGCAGAAGCTGCCAAAGAAACTGCTCTTTATAATCAGCAGAGAACACACATGACCATCAGTTTTTCTCAGACTGCACGCATCCCATTGGAGGAAGAACGTTTATTTAATGTAGGATACCTGTTTTTGCAACAGCTGTGTTCCGAATTAAGATTGGACAACATTTGCAGAAATATCCGTAACCGGCATAAATTCTCTTACGATTTTCACGCCATCCTCACCGATTTGATTTATGCAAGAATCCTGTCACCTTCCAGCAAGATGAGCAGCTACTCCTTCTGCCGCTCCCTTTTGGAACCACCAAAATACTCCCTGCAGAACATATACCGGGCACTTTCTGTCATGGCAGAAGAATCCGATTACATTCAGGAAGAGCTTTACCGGAATTCAAACTTTGTCCACCACAGGAACTCAAAGACCGAATATCTTGGCGCTGTTAAAAGTGAACGAAAAAATCTTGCCGACAATGTTACCGATGAAGAAATTTTGGAACTAATGGGCATCACCAATGACAGTGTTCCCACTCTTGCAGGACTTATGACTTTTTCAAAGTATCCTCAAGGTTATTTCCCACAGT
>CAZBHM010000107.1:0-6162 GCA_964491975.1 uncultured Lachnospiraceae bacterium
GACCATGACTATGGATTTGACATGGGACTGGCCATGTGGTGTTGCATACTATGGTGTTTCAGAGGCATATAGAGCAACTAAGAATCAGGAGTATTTAGATTTTCTTGTAAAGTGGACAGATGAGTACATAGAGATGGGGCTTCCTGACTGGAATGTTAATGCATGTGCCATGGGACATGCAATGATTACATTATACGAAGCAACTGGTGATGAGAAGTACTGGAATCTTGTAATGAGCAAGGTTGATTATCTTAGAAACAGAGCATTAAGATTTGGGGACAGCGTATTACAGCATACGGTTTCATCAAATAATGATTTCCCGGAGCAGGCATGGGCTGATACATTATTTATGGCAGCATTTTTCCTTTTGAGAGTAGGAGCAAAGCTTAAAGACCAGGATATAATCAATGATGCACTTAACCAGTATTACTGGCACATCAAGTATTTACAGGACGAGAAGACAAGTCTCTGGTATCATGGATATAATAATATTAATAAGGACCATATGTCGGGCTTTTACTGGGGTCGTGCAAACGCATGGGCAGCTTACACCATGTCACAGGTGAAGAAGCAGCTTCATGACTGGTATCTTTATCCGCCGTGCATGGACATAGAGTGTTCACTTCGTGACCAGCTTGCTTCAATAAAGCTGTTACAGACAGAAAATGGTCTTTGGAGAACCATTCTTAATGATGAGGAAGCTTATGAAGAAGTGTCGGCTTCATGCGGTATTGCAGCAGCCATGATTGATAACAACAATCCTCTTCATGCAAAGTATGTTCAGAAGGCACTTAAGGGTATTCTTGAGAATATCAGTGAGGATGGCCGTGTGCTTAATGTATCAGGCGGTACAGCTGTTATGAGAGACAGAGAAGGATACTGCAATGTTCCTAAGGACTGGATTCAGGGTTGGGGACAGGGACTTGCACTTGCATTCCTTACGGCAGTTCTTTCACAGAAGGCAGAGTAGTTGTAACAGTTCTTGCGTGGCTGAACTGTTACGAGTAGTTTATATAAGGTTTGACAGAAAGGGAGAGTCTTTAAGCTTTGAAACTTGGAGACCCTCCTTTTTTAGAAAGTCGGCATTAGGGTGTAAAGTAATGCAGACTTATTATTTTATTTTGTATCTGCTGTTGCTGCTGCAAACAAACTTACCCTGTATTTGTTAAGCATCTTGTACAGCATGTATCCAAGTACGGTGCAGGAAATAATCTCGCCTATACTTACGGTAAGCATAAAATATGGCAGAGAGCCTTCAAATTTGTATACATATGCAAGTATTGGCGGTACGATTATTATGTTGGCTATAACGGGCGGCAGAGTAGAAACAAGCGGGTGCTTCCTTAAGAGGCGGGTGCCAATTGCACCGATAAGGGTGGCAATGCTTCCGAGGATTACGTCAATAAGTATTCCTCCTGTAAGAAAGTTGCTTATGAGGCATCCGACAAACAGACCAGGTATGGCTGAAGGTAAAAAAATGGGTAATACACAAAGTGCTTCCGAAAAACGGATTTGAATGGGATTATTGGCCAGTCCCATGAGATTTGCAATATACGTAAGTACGACGTATAGCGCAGCGATAAAAGCCGAATATACCATCGGCTTTGCTTTGGATGTTCTTTTCATGATTTTCTCCTTTAGTTTTGTTTTACGAGTGGAAGGTCGCGAACACTCGGATTATAACCCTTAAGACCTTGTTTTTGTGGGTTTTGTAACGGTGCTATTATAGTACACGGCTATAAAAAAATCAAGAAGTATTTATCTTGATTATTATTAAAAGTGTGGTATTATTAAAAGTGTAGCCTGACCTGCAAAAGTTATTTGCAGGTTATGAGCGGGCATAGAAAAATACAGATATCTTTCTGATGGTTTTGGAGGGCAGATATTTGTTTAAAGTAAAGGAGAATAATTTATGAAGATGTTGAAGAAACTTCTGGCAGTGGGTATTGCCGTTACGATGGCAGTTACAAGTCTTTTTGCATGTGGTAAAACGCCGAAAGAGAAGGTTGAAGATGCATTTAAATCATTGGGAAATATGAATGCGGCAGCAAAGCTTGGAGATGAGCTTGGGATAACTGCTGTCATGGATAAAATGGATGATAAGGCATTTACGTGTGGTATGAAGCTTGTTTTTGAAGATACGGATATTTCAGAGCTGGCAATGTTTACATCTGCTTATATTGATGCATTTATTGCCGAAGATACCAAAGAGGCAAAGGCTCTCATGGGAATTGGTGTCGGATACGCGGCAACAGAGCTTCTTTCAGCCCGAATGTATCTTGATGAGAAACAGATTGCAGTTGCCCTGCCGGATTTACTTGATAAAGTGATATGTATGGATATGTCAGGCGATTTGGATGAAAGGCTTGAAAAATCAATACTTATGAAGCGGGAAGACATGGAAGGGCTTGATTTTGCCGGTATCGCTGATATGTGGAACAATAGAGCAGCCAATACCGGTGATGATGAGGCTGTAAAGTTCGTGCTTGGCTTTGAAGAAAAGACTAAGGCTGTGAAGAAATTTAAGGATGCAGTCAGTGTTGATGAGGCGGGCAGTAAGGAATTTGAAATAAACGGCAGCAACCGGAAGTGTGATGGATATGATATATCTGTTCCTAAAGCGGCATTAAAGGAGCTTTTAAAAGAAATAGCTGATTACTATTTTAGTGAAGAAGCAAAAGCTGTTTATGGGGAGTATATAGATACGAATACTGTTTATGATGAAGCTGCTTACATAATTGCTGCAATTGACAGCTATATTTCTGACATTGAAATTGAGATGTATGTATATGATGGTGAGATTGCGTTTTTAGAGGCTGTGACTAAGATTGATAATGGTTTAGAAATAGGAATGCCGCAGCAGTCATTTGAAGTGGGTATTGAGTTTGAATGCAAAGGCGGCGAATATAGTATTTATGATAATTATGAGCTTGCTATTAAGGTGATGAGTCTGGATATGCTTACTCTTACAAGAACAACAGACAGCACCGGTGATGAATATAAGACTGATTGGATATTTGGCGGAATAATGCTTAAGAATATAAAGGCATCGGCAGATTTTATGCTTAATAAAAAGAATGGCAGCTTTGAAATTGATATGTCTTTTGACAATGAAAGTGATAATATTGGATTCAATGTGGAAGGTGCCGTTAAAGCAGATAAGAAGAAATCGGTGACAGTAGAGCTTGACAGTATTAAGGTTATGGCAGACCAGAAGCTCACATACGAGTTTTCGGGTGAGTGTTATATAGAATCCGGTGCAGAGCCTGATATGCCTGAGGGTGAAAAATTCGATATTCTTACGGAAAAGCAGGCTGAGTGGGATGAATTTATGAATGATATAAATAATATGCAGAATGCATTTTACAAGATATTTGCGAAGCTTGGCGGAATTTAGTAGGAGAATTTAGTAGGAGGATTTATGAGAGCAAAAAAAGTACTAAAGACAATTGGATTAAGTATTCTTGCAATTATTGGCGCAGCTGTACTTGCGGCTTTAGTGCTTGTGCTTTTATTTATTTCAAAGTATGGGAAAAAGTGGCAAAGTCTTAAGGATTCGGCAGTTTCAATAGCAACTGCCTCAGTCAGGGAGGATTTTTGTTCGGCGGCCACAAGTACCGTTTATGCGGCTGATGGCAGTGTGATATGTACGCTTAAGGCTGAAAAGGATGTATACTATCTGGACTATGAGGATATTCCCGACAGTGTTATATATACTTTTCTTGCAATGGAGGACAGAAATTTTTACAGACATAAAGGAATAGATTATAAGGCTATTGTCAGAGCAGCATGGTCACTTTATACCAAGAAGGAGATTACGCAGGGTGGAAGTACCATAACACAGCAGATAAGCCGTAATACCTATCTTAGTCATGATGTTACATGGGAACGTAAAATAGAGGAGATGTTTCTTGCAATGGCACTTGAAAAGAAGTACAGCAAGCAGGACATACTGGAATTTTACGTAAATGGCGTATATTTTGCAAATGGCAATTATGGTATACAGGCGGCGGCAAAAGGCTATTTCAGTAAGGATGTGTCGGAGCTTACATTGTCAGAAATAGTATTCTTGTGCTGTATCCCCAATAATCCGGGAATGTACGATCCGCTTACTAATATGGATGCAGTTATGAGCAGAAGAGATATGGTGCTTGAGACATTGTATGAGCTTGGCACTATAGACAGGGAAGAGTACAGAGAGGCCATACTTAAGGATATAAAGCTTAATCCTGAGGTCAGCAAACGCAGCAATTACGTGGAGACATATGTGTTTGAATGTGCGACTGCTGCGCTTATTAAGGAGCAGGGGCTTGATTATCAGGAAGCATTAATGAAGCTTTATACAGGAGGATTTAGTATTTATACCAGTATTGAGCCAAAGTTACAGAACCGGCTTAAGATAAGTCTTGATGGGGAGCTTGCCGGATATACGGAGGTAAATAGTGAGGGGGTATATACGCTTCAGGGAGCAGGTGTATGTATTGATAATGATACGGGCAATGTTGTGGCAATTGTAGGAGGCAGAAGTCAGGAAATTAAAGGTTATACACTTAACAGGGCCTTTCAGAGCTACAGACAGCCGGGAAGCGCAATAAAGCCTTTGGTTACTTATACACCTCTTCTATCAGAAGAATATGGTTACACTGCGGATACGATTGTGCTTGATAAGAAGAAGGACGGCGGTCCCGCCAACAGTAATAATCGTTACGCCGGAGAGATTACGTTAAGGAAGGCAGTTACTGCATCTAAAAATACGGTTGCTTGGGAGCTTTTTGAAAAGCTGGGCGCAGATAAAGCACTTCAGTATCTTAAAGACATGAATTTTGAAAAAATTGTGGATAGTGATTATGTTCCTGCGGCATCACTTGGTGGTCTTACATATGGCACAACGGCGCTTGAAATGGCGGCGGCTTATGCAACAATAGAGAATGATGGAGTGTACAGGGAGCCGACCTGCGTTGTTAAGATTACTGATGCCAGGGGCAATGTTATTGTGGAAAGTAATCAGGAAGAGAAGCGCGTATATACTACAAAGGCAAGCCGGGCAATGACGGATATTCTTGAAAGCGTGGTAAAAGAGGGAACAGGTAAGCAGGCGCGTCTCGATAATATGACCTGTGCCGGCAAAACGGGAACCACGGATGATAACAGGGACGGCTGGTTTGTAGGTTATACACCTTATTATACAACTGCTGTATGGGTTGGCTATGACATGCCAAAGTCTATGGATGATTTGTACGGATATACATATCCCGGCCGTATATGGAAGGCATATATGGAAAGCATACATGAAGGGCTTTGCGATAAGGCATTTGCTACGGTAGAAGAATATCTTGAAGAGGTTAAGTTTGGCAGCCTGGATGAAGCAGGTGACAAATCAGATAAAGCTGATGGAAAGAAGCCGCTTACGGATGCAGGAATTGACTGGGAAGATAATACAAAGAATCCTTATGAGATAAATTAGAAGTGCGGCGGTCTTTTGACCGCCGCGTTTAATTTAAAGCTGGTTATATTCTTTAAGGATGTTATGGATTCTCTGTACCGGGTTGAGTAACTCACTAAGTGATGCATCATGGTTAAGTGTCTCGATTATAAGAGCGATATACTTACTCATGTCTACATTTGTATAATAAGGCTTAGTAAGAAGCTCAGGGCTCTGATAAATAAGGTTAGTTGTTAAGATGCGGTCGATAAGACCATTCTCGTAGTATTCATCGAATTTGGCGAATCCATTAGTAAATAAACCAAATGATGAAGCGATAAATACTCGTTTTGCCTTGCGGTTTTTAAGCTCCTTGGCAACGTCTAACATGCTTTCTCCTGAAGAAATCATATCATCGATTACGAGGCAGTCCTTGCCCTCTACTGATGCACCAAGATATTCATGTGCCACAATAGGATTACGTCCGTCTACGATTTTTGAATAATCACGACGCTTATAGAACATGCCAAGGTTAACACCGAGGACACTTGAGTAGTAAATCGCTCTTGAGGTACCGCCCTCATCTGGGCTTATAATCATCATGTGTTCAGAATCAAATTTTATATCCTGTTCTCTCTTAAGAAGAGCCTTGATAAACTGATAGGTAGGAGCAACTGTCTCGAAGCCTGAGAGCGGAATTGCATTCTGTACACGAGGGTCATGTGCATCAAATGTAATGA
>CAZBHM010000108.1:0-6059 GCA_964491975.1 uncultured Lachnospiraceae bacterium
TTGCAGAAAATAACAAAGTGACTGTAAAAGGTCCTAAGGGAACACTTGAGAGAGTACTCCCTGCGGAGATGGAGATTAAGGTTGAGGGTGCTGAGGTTATCGTAACAAGACCTAACGATCTTAAGAAGATGAAGTCTTTACATGGTTTAACAAGAACACTCATCGCTAATATGGTTAAGGGTGTTACAGAAGGTTTCCAGAAGGTTCTTGAAATCAATGGTGTAGGTTACAGAGTACAGAAGCAGGGCAACAAGCTTGTTTTCTCACTTGGTTTCTCACATCCTGTTGAGGTAGAAGATCCGGAAGGACTTACTTCTGAGGTTGAAGGACAGAATAAGATTACAATCAAAGGTATTGATAAAGAAAAAGTTGGACAGTTTGCAGCTAACTTAAGAGAGCTTAGAGGACCGGAGCCATACAAGGGCAAGGGTATCAAGTATGCTGATGAGACAATCAGACGTAAAGTTGGTAAGACTGGTAAGAAATAATAGAAGGAGAGACGAGAAATGGTTAGTAAAGTATCAAGAGCGAAAGTTCGCACTAAGAAACATGACAGAATGCGCAATCGTTTCAGCGGCACAGCTGAGAGACCACGTTTGGCTGTTTTTAGAAGCAACAACCATATTTATGCGCAGATTATTGATGATACAGTTGGCAACACCCTTGTAGCTGCTTCTACTATGGAAAAGGAAGTAAAAGACAGCGTGGAGAAGACAAATAATGTAGAGGCTGCAAAGGCAGTTGGTACTGCAATTGCAAAGAAGGCTCTCGATAAGGGCATTACTACAGTTGTTTTCGACAGAGGTGGCTTCATTTATCATGGAAAAATTCAGGCATTAGCAGATGCAGCTCGTGAAGCTGGTTTGCAGTTCTAACAAGGAGGAAGACGAACATGAAGCGTAATTTTATTGATGCTGAGAAGTTAACAGAAAAAGTAGTATCAATCAAGCGTGTAACCAAGGTTGTTAAGGGTGGTCGTAATTTCCGTTTTACAGCTTTGGTAGTTGTTGGCGACGGCAACGGACATGTTGGTGCAGGTCTTGGTAAGGCAACTGAAATTCCGGAAGCTATCCGTAAGGGAAAAGAAGACGCAATGAAGAAGCTTATCACTGTACCGCTTGATGAGAATTTAAGTATACCACATGATACAACAGGTAAATTCGGTAGTGCTTCAGTATTACTTAAGAAGTCTCCTGAAGGTACCGGTGTTATCGCTGGTGGTCCGGCTCGTAATGTACTTGAGCTTGCAGGAGTTAAGAACATTCGTACAAAGAGCTTAGGTTCAAACAACAAGCAGAATGTAGTACTTGCAACAATCGAAGGTCTTAAGACAGTTAAGACTCCTGAAGAAGTAGCAAGACTTCGTGGTAAATCCGTTGAAGAAATTTTAGGCTAATTTAGGAGGGTAACAAAATGGCAGATAAATTAAAAATCACATTGGTGAAATCTACTATCGGTGCTATTCCTAAGCATAGAGCAACTGTTGAAGCATTAGGTTTAAGAAAGCTTAATAAGACAGTTGAGATGCCTGATAATGCAGCGGTAAGAGGTATGATTAACCAGGTAAGACATTTAGTTAAAGTAGAAGAAATCTAAGAATATTAATCTAATAAAATAATTAGATAGGAGGTACGAACACATGAACTTATCAGAATTAAGACCTGCAGAAGGTTCAAAGCAGAGCGATAACTTCAGAAGAGGTCGTGGACATGGTTCAGGAAACGGCAAGACAGCCGGCAAAGGTCATAAGGGACAGAAGGCTCGTTCAGGAGCACCCAGACCTGGCTTTGAAGGTGGCCAGATGCCGTTATACAGAAGAATCCCTAAAAGAGGATTTACAAACAGAAATTATAAAGAAATAATCGGCATTAACGTAAGTGCTTTGGAAGTTTTTGAGAACGGTACAGAAGTAACAGTTGAGACATTAATCGAGGCTGGTATCGTAAAGAACCCTAGAGATGGTGTTAAAATTCTCGGTAACGGTGACTTAACCAAGAAGCTTAATGTTAAAGTAAACGCATTCAGCGCTGCCGCAAAAGAAAAGATTGAGGCTCTTGGTGGAAATGCAGAGGTGATCTAATGTTAAGAACACTTCGAGATGCACTTAAAATTAAGGATATCAGAACGAGAATACTTTTTACTGCATTGATGTTAGTGATTTTCAGACTTGGATGTATACTCCCGGTACCGGGAGTAAACTCCGCTGTTGTAGAGCAGATATTTGCTAATTTGTTTAGCGAAGCAGGTGGTGTGAGTAATTTCTTCTCAGCAATTACCGGCGGTTCGTATACACAGATGTCAATATTTGCACTCAATATTTCTCCTTATATTACATCCTCAATTATTATGCAGCTCCTTACAATAGCTATTCCTAAGCTTGAGGAAATGCAGAAGGATGGAGAAGAAGGAAGAAAGAAGATTGCTGAGATTTCAAGATATGTAACAGTTGGTCTTGCTGTTATCCAGTCAGGCGCAACAGCAATTGGCTTTGGTTCTCAGGGTGCTCTTGAGAATTACAATTTCTTTAGCGTGTTAGTGGTTATCCTTTCCATGACAGCAGGTAGTGCATTCGTAATGTGGATTGGTGAGCAGATTACAGATAAGGGTATCGGAAATGGTATTTCAATGGTACTTTTAGTAAATATTCTTTCCAGTATTCCTAACGATTTCATCACAATGTATGACAAATTTGTTGCAGGAAAGAACATTGTGGTTGCAATCATAAGTGCAGCACTTTGCCTCGTAATTATTCTTGCACTTATTGTATATGTAATTGTTCTTCAGGATGCTGAAAGAAGAATTCCTGTACAGTATGCACAGAAGGTGCAGGGCAGACGTCAGGTTGGCGGACAGAATTCACACATTCCGCTTAAGGTTAATACAGCGGGTGTTATTCCTGTAATTTTTGCAGGTTCCCTGTTATCACTTCCTGTACTCATTGCTTCATTTACAGGCATTAGTTCTGACAGTATTGGCGGTCAGATTATCATGATACTCAGCCAGCAGAACTGGTGTAATCCGGACTATCCGCTTTATACAGTTGGTTTGGTGATTTATATTGCGTTAATTATCATTTTCGCATATTTCTATACATCAATTACATTTAGTCCTGTTGAGGTATCAGAGAATATTAAAAAGCAGGGTGGATTTGTACCGGGTATTCGTCCGGGCAAGCCAACAGCTGAATATTTAACAAAGATTTTAAACTATATTGTATTAATTGGTGCTATTGGTCTTGTTGTTGTAGCAGTAATCCCGATTATAATTGCAGGTGTATTCCGTGTTAATATTTCATTCCTCGGAACTTCAATTATCATCGTTGTAGGTGTTATAATTGAGACATTAACACAGGTTGAATCCAAGATGACAGTACGTCACTACAAGGGATTTTTAAACGATTAATCATATAATATTTCTATACAGCGGTAAAGGGCATTTATGCCCTTTATCGGTTGTGTAGGTTACGTTTAGGCTCGGTATGAACCTTGAATGAATTTGTTATTCGCAGGAGAAAGAACATGAAGATAATCATGCTGGGAGCGCCGGGTGCCGGTAAAGGAACACAGGCCAAAAGAATTGCTGACAAGTGGCAGATTCCTCATATTAGTACGGGAGATATTTTCCGTGCCAATATTAAAGAGGGAACAGAATTAGGTATGAAAGCAAAAGCCTTTATGGATAAGGGCATGCTTGTGCCGGATGAGCTTACGATAGAGCTTATAGTTGATCGTCTGCATCAGTCCGACTGTATTAACGGATACGTTTTAGACGGTTATCCGAGAACCATCCCGCAGGCAGAAAGCCTTACATCAGTGCTGGCAAAGCTTGGTGAAAAGATAGACTATGCCATTAATGTTGATGTGCCGGATGAAAATATTGTAAATCGTATGAGTGGCCGCCGTGCATGCCTTGCATGCGGAGCAACATACCACATTTCATATGCACCATCTAAGACAGAAGGAATTTGTGACAGATGTCAGAATGAACTTGTACTTAGGGATGATGATAAGCCTGAAACAGTGCTTAAGCGTCTGGAAGTTTACCATGCACAGACACAGCCTTTAATAGAGTATTATAAGGCACAGGGTATACTTAAAACTGTTGATGGTACGATGGATATGGAAGAAGTATTTAATGCCATTGTTGATATTTTAGGAGCGTAATATATGCCAATATCGATTAAATCTGAAAGAGAAATAGAATTAATGCGTGAAGCAGGCAGAATTCTAAAAATAACTCATGATGAGCTGGCTCGTGCAGTCAGACCGGGAATAAGTACTTTTGAATTAAATAGATTAGGTGAAGAAGTAATCCGCAGCTACGGCTGTATACCTTCTTTTCTTAATTATAACGGATATCCTGCTTCTATATGTGTTTCAGTTAATGACGAAGTAGTACATGGAATACCTTCAAAAAAGAGAATTTTACAGGAAGGCGACATCGTAAGTCTTGATGCAGGTGTTATCTATAAGGGATATCATTCTGATGCCGCCAGAACCCATGCGGTTGGAGAAATCAGTAAAGAAGCAGCTAAGCTTATTGAAGTAACAAGACAGGCATTTTTTGAAGGAATCAAGTTTGCCAAAGAAGGCTGCCGTTTGTTTGATATATCAAAAGCAATCGGAGAATACGCAAGAAGCTTTGGATATGGAGTGGTTGAGGATCTTGTAGGTCACGGAGTAGGTCAGAACCTTCATGAAGACCCGCAGATACCAAACTTCCCAATGAAGAGAAGAGGTCCTAAACTTCAGGCAGGCATGACACTTGCGATAGAGCCCATGGTAAATATGGGAACTTACGAGGTAGAGTGGCTTGATGATGACTGGACAGTTGTTTCGTTAGATGGTTCGTTATCAGCTCACTATGAGAACACTGTTCTCATAACCAAGGGTGAACCTGAGCTGTTAACTATTTAAGATTAACAGACATTTATAGGAGGTCAGGCATGTCAAAGGCAGATGTCATTGAAATTGAAGGAACAGTAGTTGAGAAATTACCTAATGCGATGTTTCAGGTAGAACTTGAGAACGGACATCAGGTACTCGCTCATATTAGCGGCAAGTTAAGAATGAATTACATTCGTATTTTGCCCGGTGACAAGGTAACATTAGAGATGTCCCCATATGATTTATCCAAGGGAAGAATCATTTGGAGAGATAAATAAGTCTGTTTATGAAAAAAGTAGCAAAAAAATGTTGCATTTTTTTAAAAGCTATGATATAATATCAGATGGACTTTTTTGAAAGGAGGATTCGCTGTGAAAGTTAGATCTTCAGTAAAACCGATTTGTGAAAAATGTAAAGTTATTAAAAGAAAAGGAAGCATCAGAGTAATCTGTGAGAATCCTAAGCATAAGCAGAGACAGGGCTAATGCTGACAAAAAGGTACTGTAATAATTAAATTTGACAAATGGAGGTGCACTACACACATGGCTCGTATTTCAGGTGTTGATTTACCAAGAGAGAAGCGCGTTGAGATTGGCTTAACTTATATTTATGGTATAGGAAGAGTGAGCTCACTCCGTATCTTAGAGGCTGCAGGCGTTAGCCCGGATACCCGCGTGAAAGATTTGACAGATGACGAAGTAAAGAAAATCAGCGCTGTAATCGATGAGACACAGATGGTTGAAGGTGATTTAAGAAGAGAAATCGCTATGAACATCAAGAGATTACAGGAGATTGGTTGCTACAGAGGCATCCGTCATAGAAAAGGCTTACCTGTTCGTGGTCAGAAGACAAAGACAAATGCCAGAACAAGAAAAGGCCCTAAGAAGACAGTTGCAAACAAGAAGAAATAATTAGGAACCCATAAGGGAGGTTAGTTTAGGAAATGGCTAAAAAAGTTACAAAAAAAGTGACAAAAAAGCGTGTCAAGAAAAACGTTGAACGAGGACAGGCACATATTCAGTCTTCATTTAATAACACAATAGTAACATTGACTGATTTAGAAGGAAATGCTCTTTCATGGGCAAGTGCCGGTGGTCTGGGATTTAGAGGTTCAAGGAAATCTACTCCTTATGCAGCTCAGATGGCAGCTGAAACTGCTACAAAGGCAGCTTT
>CAZBHM010000109.1:0-6049 GCA_964491975.1 uncultured Lachnospiraceae bacterium
TTATAGAAGAGCCTATTGCAGCAGCTATTGGTGCAGGTATTGATATTTCAAGACCATGCGGTAACATGATTGTAGATATCGGCGGCGGTACAACGGATATTGCTGTTATTTCTCTTGGTGGAACGGTTGTAAGCACATCCATCAAGATTGCAGGTGATGATTTTGATGAGGCTATAGTTCGTTACATGAGAAAGAAGCATAACCTTCTTATAGGTGACAGGACGGCGGAGGATATTAAGATTAAGATTGGTTCTGCATTCAAACGCCCTGAGGTTACGACCATGGATGTAAGAGGACGTAATCTTGTGACAGGCCTTCCTAAGACTATTACGGTTACTTCTGAAGAAACGGAGGAAGCACTTAAGGAAGCTACATCGCAGATAGTGGAAGCAGTTCACAGTGTCCTTGAGAAAACTCCACCGGAGCTTGCGGCAGATATTGCTGACAGAGGTATTGTGCTTACAGGCGGTGGCTGCCTGCTTCAGGGACTTGAGGAACTTATAGAGAACAAGACAGGTATTAATACAATGACGGCAGAGGATCCTATGACGGCTGTTGCCATTGGTACAGGTAAGTTTATTGAATTTTATGCCGGTAAGAAAGGCATTTAACTAATCATAAGAAGGAGACGAACAATGGTAAGAGGCTTGTATACAGCATATACTGCTATGCGTAATGAACAACACAGATTGGATACGATTACTAATAATCTTGCTAATTCGTCTACGACAGGTTATAAACGGGAGGGCGCTACGGCGCAGGCTTTTGATGATATGTTTATGACCAAGCTGAAGGATGGATCCGAGGGCTATGTAGACAGAAGAGTTGGAACCATGAGTCTTGGTGTGAAGATAGGAGAGAATTACACCGATTATACCCAAGGGTCCTTTAAGACTACTGAGAATACATTTGATTTTGCAATCGGCGGAGACGGATTTTTTACGATTTCCTATACCAATAAGGCCGGAGAAGAGTACACCATGTACACAAGAGATGGTTCATTTACCATTGATAAAGATGGTAATCTTGTTACAAAGGACGGCGATTTTGTGCAGGGTGAGAAGGGCAATATTAAGATTTCAACTACATCGGATGTGGTTGTTGATGCTATGGGTGGTATATATGCAGATGGTGAATATGTAGACAGATTTCTTATTACTGATTTTGAGGATTATAATTATCTTGAAAAGTTTGGTGAGAATATGTATAAGACTGTTGAAGGTGCAACACAAAAGGAAAGCCGTTATTCTGTTGAACAGGGCTTTCTTGAAATGTCGAATGTTAATGTGATTTCGGAAATGGTTGAGATGATTAGTATTACCAGAAGCTATGAGGCGAGCCAGAAGATGATTCAGGCGGCAGATACAACTCTTGAGAAAACGGTAACACTTGCACAGTCATAATAATTAGGGAGGAATAAGATATGGTACGTTCACTTTGGACGGCAGCTTCAGGAATGAAGACACAGCAGACGAATGTAGATGTAATTTCTAATAACCTGGCTAATGTTAACACGGCAGCTTATAAGAAAGAAACGGCAGAATTTAAAAGCTTATTATATCAGACACTTCAGGCGGAAACGACTTCGGCTAATGGCGAGAACAAGCCGATTGGTGCGCAGGTTGGTCTTGGCGTGCGTAACTCGAGTGTGACATCGAAGTTTACAGTAGGCACGCTTACACAGACGGATAATACATTTGATTTTGCAATCGATGGAGATGCATTTTTTCAGGTAATGGATGCGGATGGGGCAACTTATTATACGCGTAATGGAGCGTTCATGCTGACTACAGCAATTGGCGGAGTTATGCTTGCTGATAAAGATGGCAGACCTGTACTTGATGAAAACGGAAGTGAGATTATTTTTGACAGTAATATAGAGCTTTCTGAGATTTCAGTGGGAACGAACGGAGAAATATGTTTCCCGGATGAAACTAATAATCCGGTATCTTCAGGTATTAAGATTGCACTCGTAAGATTCGCAAATCCGGCAGGCCTTGAGAAGAGTGGTCAGGGACTTTATACGGCTACGGATGCGTCAGGAGAACCGGTTCTTGAGTCGGGAATGCAGAATGTTAAGAAGAGTACTCTTATGCAGGGATATATAGAGGGTTCTAATGTTCAGGTGGTAGATGAGATGGTTGACCTCATTGTTGCACAGCGAGCCTATGAGATGAATTCAAAGGCTATTCAGGCTGCGGATGAGATGATGAGTCAGGCGAATAATCTTAGAAGATAGGAGATAGTGGATTATGGATATTAGTTCAGTTTATACTAATATGTACCTTGAACAGGCTAAGACTTCAGGTGCTTCGGCAATAGACGGTTCACTTAATAAGAATTATGCTTCGGCTACTGAAGAGGAACTTATGGATGTCTGTAAGGAATTTGAAGCATACTTCGTGGAGCAGATGTTTAAGGCTATGGAAGCTACAACTAAGATTCCTGGTTCTGATGAAGAGAAGGATGCATCTGTAACTGCAACTTTGGATGTGTTTGGAGATGAGCTTCAGAAGGAATATGCGAAGCAGGCGATTAATACTCAGGACTTTGGTATAGCTAAGACCCTGTTTGAACAGATGAAGCGTAATTATGGTTTATAAAATATTTTTTAAGTGGGATATATGGATATTGTAGAAGGATTTATTGAGAAGATAATTTTTCGCAACGAAGAGAACGGGTATACGGTTTTGGTTGTTGAGGGGGACAATGATGAGCAGATGCTTGTTGGAATTATGCCCTACGTTTCTGAGGGCGAATATATAGTTGCGGAAGGTACATATAGCGTACATGCTGTATATGGAGAACAGCTTCAGGTAAAAAATTATCAGATAAAGTCTCCGGAGGATACGGTTTCGATTGAAAAATATCTTGGCTCCGGCATCATTAAGGGGATAGGTCCGGTTATGGCTGCCCGTATAGTAAAGAAGTTTAAGCTTGATACATTCAGGGTTATTGAAGAAGAGCCGGAGCGTCTTACTGAGATTAAGGGAATAAGTCTTAAAAAAGCAATGGATATAGCTGATAATGTGCAGTCCAAGAAGGATATGCGGGAGGCTATGATTTTTCTGCAGCAGTACGGTATTACATCAAATCTGGCGGTTAAAATTTATAATCATTATGGACCCGGACTGTATAATGTGCTTCAGGAGAATCCTTACAGAATGGCAGATGACATACCGGGTGTTGGCTTTAAGATAGCAGATGAAATAGCCGTAAGAGCCGGTATACATTCAGATTCAGATTTTAGAATCAGAAGCGGAATGCTTTATGTTTTGCAGAAAGCAGCAGGCAACGGTCATGTGTGCCTGCCGCTTTATATTTTACAAAGGGAATTGTCTGCGCTTTTACTTATCGACATTAATAATATTGAAGATCATCTTATGGAGATGATTATTGATAAGAAAATTGTTGTGAAAAATGTTGATGACGTAAAGATGGTATATGCGCGTATGTACTTCAATATGGAGCAGGGTACGGCACATATGCTTAAGAATCTTAATCTAGAATTTAAGATTAATGAAAAGGCATGCCTTGACCGACTGCATAATATAGAGAATAAAAGCAGTATTGCGCTTGAAGAAGAACAAAGAAGTGCTGTAATGGAGGCATTGCAAAAAGGCGTGCTTGTTGTTACGGGTGGTCCGGGTACAGGTAAAACGACTACGATTAATACTATTATTCGTTATTTCGAGGAAGAGGGAAAAGAAGTACTTCTTGCAGCGCCGACCGGCAGGGCTGCCAAGAGAATGACAGAGACAACAGGTAAAGAAGCAAAGACAATACACCGCCTGCTTGAGATGAATGGTGCACCTGAAGAAAATGAAAAGGTTCAGTTTATGCGTGGTGAGGATAATCCGTTAGAGGCAGATGTAATTATTGTTGATGAGATGTCAATGGTTGATGTAAGCCTTATGTATTCATTGCTCAAGGCGATTGTGCCGGGAACAAGGCTTATACTTGTGGGGGATGTTAATCAGCTGCCGTCTGTAGGACCGGGGAATGTACTCAGCGATATAATAAAATCAGAAGCATTTACGGTTGTTAGGCTTAACAGGATTTTCAGACAGGCGGCAATGAGTGATATTGTAGTAAATGCGCATAAAATTAATAGTGGTGAGTATGTGCCATTAGAGAATAAGAGCAGGGACTTTTTGTTTATTAAGCGTGGCATGCCTGATATTATAATAGGTGCGATGATTACTCTTGTAAAAGAAAAACTTCCGCCATATGTGAATGCGGATATATTTGACATACAGGTGCTTGCTCCGGCAAGAAAGGGAGCACTGGGTGTTGAGAGGCTTAATGTAATTTTGCAACAATATCTTAATCCGCCGGATAAGAACAAAAGAGAACATGAGATGGCCGGAGGAATTTTCCGGGAAGGCGATAAGGTTATGCAGATAAAGAATAATTACCAGCTTGAATGGGAAGTCAAGGGTAGTTATGGAACCGTTATTGAACAGGGAGTGGGAGTGTTCAATGGCGATATAGGTATTATAAGGGAAATTAACAGCTTTGCATCAAATATGACAGTAGAATTTGATGAAGGAAGAAAAGTTATATATACGTTTGAACAGCTTGAGGAGCTTGAACTTGCTTATGCGGTAACCATTCACAAGTCGCAGGGAAGTGAGTATCCTGCAGTGGTTATACCGATGTTTGCAGGTCCTAAGATGCTTATGAACAGGAATCTTTTATATACGGCAGTCACGCGTGCCAGACATTGTGTGTGCCTTGTAGGATTGCCGGAGATTTTTTATGAGATGGTTGCAAATGAGAGGGAACAGCAGAGATTTTCGGGGCTTAAGGAACGTATTTTGGAAGTGGAGGAGCTTGATTAGTGACTTTTGAGTGGTTATATCCGAGAAGATGTCCGGTGTGTACGGAAATTGTTATGCCAAAGGGCGGGCTTGTGTGTAAGGAATGCAGCGCCAAGGTTCCGTATATTTATGGACCAAGGTGTTATATGTGCAGTAAGGAACTTGAAGATGAAAAACAGGAATACTGTTATGACTGCTATTGCCGCCTTAGCAGACACCTTAAGGCAAAAACTATTTTTTTTGACAGATGTGTGGCACCGCTTAAGTATAATTCAGATATGCGGCGCACCATGGAAAAGCTCAAATATAATAATAAGCGTGAATATGCAGAATTTTTTGCAGATTCCATACTTAGGGTATATGGAGAGCTTATAAAGAGCTGGGAAGCAGATATCTTAATGCCGGTACCAATACACAGGCTAAGAATGATAAAGCGTGGATATAATCAGTCAGCACTTATAGCCGGTTTTATAAAAGAATATCTGGATATTGAATGTATGGAGGATATACTTATCCGCACAAAGAATACCCATGTGCAAAATAAATTAAATGATAAAGAAAGAATCAAAAATGTAACAGGGGCTTTTAAAATTCAGAAAAATGTAGTACAATGTAAGAAAGTAATATTGGTTGATGATATATATACGACCGGAAGCACCATTAACTCATGTGCTAAAACACTAAAAGAAGCCGGTGCATCACATGTATATGCAGTATGTGCATGCATAGGTGCAGGATATTAGGAGGAATGAGTATGGAATTAAGAGTTGTTAATTGTAGAAAATGCGGCAAATTATACAGTAAGGTAGATACGGCAAGATTTTGCCCTGTCTGTATGAAGGCTCTTGAAGACAAGTATCTTGAGGTTCGCCAGTATATAAGAGAGAATGAAGGCACCAGCATTGTTGAGGTTGCGAGGGAAAAGGATGTATCGGTGGAGCAGATAAGGGAATGGATACGTGAAGAGCGTATAGAGCTTAGCTCGCCAGGAGATCCGGAGCTTACTTGCCTTAGCTGCGGCACCCCGGTAAAGACGGGAAGATACTGTGAACGGTGCAAGGACAAGATGGTTAATACACTTAAGGGAGTATATGTGCAGAAACAGCCGGAAGCCAGGGAAGGCGTTAAGCCGACAGGCGAGAAGATGCGGTATTTGTAGAATGGAATATAAGTGCATGGCAGCAGATGCATCTTTGGGTGCATCTGTTTTCTTTAAATTATAATAA
>CAZBHM010000110.1:0-6020 GCA_964491975.1 uncultured Lachnospiraceae bacterium
AAGTTAAGTTTTGGTATGACGGTTTCGTTTTTGGAAGTAAAAAGGATATTTATAACCCATGGTCAATCATTAATTTCTTAAGCGAGGATAAGAAGTATGTCACAGACCTTGTTGCGAGAGGAATACCAGAGGAAAAGATAAGATGCTACCTGACTTTTCAATTCCTGTTCATATAAAAAATACACCTGTCAGACTTTACGAACTGTTTAACAGGTGCTACTACTCTTTTGTTAAAATGATGAAATTTCAGGTATTAAATTAAAAGCTGATTTTCTTAATATACTTGCACTTCTTTTAAGCCTTTCTGCAGGAGACTTGAAGCCTTCTGCGTATTCTGTACACCCACTGATTAAAAAGGCCACAGACTACATACATGTTAATTATCACAAGCCACTCTCCATAGCTTTCCTTGCTGATTACTACGGTCTTTCCGAAAAGTACTTTGCAAGCTTTTTAAAGACAATATTGGTATTAGCTTTAACTCCTTCCTTACCTCACTGCGTATAGAAAATGCCCAAAAGCTCCTTATGGGCTCACGCCTTTCCATAGAAGAGATTGCAATTAAGGTCGGTTTTGAAAACACATACTACTTCTCAAGCTGTTTTAAAAAGATGACCAGATATTCGCCTTCTTTTTACAAGAAGCTTGTCACATGATTGAGCACATTTACCCCATACTCTTTTGCAAATTGCATACAATTCTGTATATTTTCGGCATCAAGCAGCATCTCTGGTGCGTGTGCATCCACACCTATCACAAAATCACAGCCGGTATCTTTGACTGCCTCCATAAATACTCTGCCGGGATAGTGTCTTTTCTCCTTAAAACCGAGTGCATTTATCTCCATCGGAATATTAAGCTTTTTAAGCTCCAGCGCAAGATGTCGCATATGCTTTTTAAAGATTTCGGCATCACCTTTGAACTTAACTATATCCGGATGCGCCAGATATGTAAAATATCCTGTTCGCATTCCTTCAAGTACCTGATTGACATATTCTTCAAGGAACCCTTCCGACATATCCGGTTTAGTTACAACCGTACTTTTGTGTTCATTATAAAGCCAATGCTGTCCCATAATCATATAGTCAAACGGATATGGTTCGATAAGATTAATAAGATCATTGAATTTATCCGGAAAATATTCTGTTTCAAGTCCGAGTAATATAGTTATGTCATTTTTGTACTCCTTTGCAAGGCTTGTGACAGAATCTACGTATTTCTCAATCTGCATAGGCAGCATTCTCATACGCGATACATAACCGTCCTTATAGACCTGCGGCGAATGATCCGAAAATCCCAGAATCTTAAAGCCTGCCTTAATTGCTGCTTCAACATATTCCCTGTCTTCGCCCTCCGCATGATTGCAGCGTGTTGTATGTGTATGATAATTCGCCTTAAGCCCCTTAATCTTATCAGTCTTTAAATCTAATGGAATGTTTTTCATTACACACCTCTTTCTAAAAATGCCGGTTACTAACGTAACCGGCATCTTGAATTACTTCTTTAATTATAGGACTTTAATTACTTTAATGTAACCTTTGCGCCTTCAGCCTCTAAGCTAGCCTTAAGAGCCTCAGCCTCTTCCTTGCTAACTGCTGCCTTAACAACCTTAGGAGCGCCATCAACAACTTCCTTAGCTTCCTTTAAGCCTAAGCCTGTTGCTTCACGAACTACCTTAATAATCTTAACCTTGTTAGGACCTACATCTGTAAGCTCTACGTCGAACTCTGTCTTCTCTTCCTCAGCTGCTGCGCCAGCACCTGCTGCTGCAACTACAACACCTGCTGCTGCAGAAACACCGAACTCCTCTTCACATGCTTTTACTAAATCATTTAACTCTAATACTGTAAGCTCTTTAATAGCTTCAATAAATTCTGCTGTTGTTAACTTAGCCATTTCAATTTACCTCCATAAATATAATTTAAATTTTTATTAATTACGGTTAAAAACCGCTATTCGCATAGCCTGTCTTACGCTGTCTTCTCTGCAATCTGCTTAATAACACGAGCGAAGTTTGCGATAGGTGACTGTAAGCTTCCAAGTAACTTGGAAAGTAATACTTCCTTTGAAGGAACGAGAGCGATATCAAGGATACCCTTCTCATCATAATATGTTCCATCAATAACTCCGGCCTTAAGCTCAAGTGCCTTAGCCTCTTTTGAGAAATTGAAAAGGATTCTTGCTGGAGCTGTAGCATCTGTCTTAGATACAGCTAATGCTGTAGGTCCTTCAAGATGCTTACCCAATGCTTCAAATTCTGTTCCCTGGATTGCGAAACGAATCATTGTGTTCTTGTATACTTTATAAGTAACGCCCTCTTTTCTTAACTGTGTACGAAGCTTTGTATCTTCTTCAACAGTTAAACCACGGTAATCAACGATTACTGCAGCCTGAGCACCGTTTAATAACTCTTTGATTTCCTCTACAACCGGTTGCTTTAATTCTACCTTTGCCATGTTCAATACACCTCCTTGATAATATAATAGCTCACTCTAATCTTGCAGAAAAACTGCAGGATAGCTTCGCCTCGGCTCATCACTACGTACAAAAAAGAGCCTACCTGTCTAAGACATAATAGGCTCATAAGTTCAACTGATACTTACAACCTCGGCAGGTGCTTACGCTTACATCCTATCGGATACCTACTGTCTTAGGCAATTCACATTGTTGTATTATAACACTAAAAATATATAATGTCAATCAATTTTTGAAATTAGTTTGAAAGTTTTGCAACGTTCAAACGAACTCCAGGTCCCATTGTTGAAGTAAGGATAACGCTCTTTAAGTAAGCACCCTTTACTGCAGCAGGCTTTGCCTTATTGATTGCATCGATAAGAGTCTGGAAGTTGTCCGCAATCTGCTCCTCTGTGAAAGAAGCCTTGCCAAGCGGAACGTGAACAATATTAGTCTTGTCAAGTCTGTACTCGATTTTACCAGCCTTGATGTCGTTAACAGCCTTTGTTACGTCCATTGTAACTGTACCAGCCTTCGGGTTAGGCATTAAGCCCTTAGGTCCGAGTACACGTCCAAGACGACCTACAACGCCCATCATGTCCGGTGTAGCAACTACAACATCAAACTCAAACCAGTTCTCGTTCTGAATCTTCGGGATTAACTCCTCACCGCCAACGTACTCTGCACCTGCTGCTAAAGCTTCATCAGCCTTTGCGCCCTTAGCGAATACTAATACTCTAACCTGCTTACCTGTTCCATGTGGCAATACAACAGCACCACGAATCTGCTGGTCAGCGTGACGGCCGTCACAACCTGTTCTGATATGAGCTTCGATTGTTTCATCAAACTTTGCTGATGCATTCTGCTTTACGATTGAGATTGCTTCAGCTACATCATAAAGATTAGCACGATCATATTTCTTTGCTAATTCTAAATATCTTTTTCCTCTTTTCATGATTAACCTCCTAGTGGTATTCTTATTCGACCTGTCGGTCTCCCACGTAATAAATGGTTCTAAGAACCGTTATTATTCTACTACAGTGATTCCCATACTTCTTGCAGTTCCGGCTACCATACTCATAGCTGCTTCAACTGAAGCTGCGTTTAAGTCAGGAATCTTAAGCTCTGCAATCTTCTGAAGCTCTGCTTTAGTGATTGAAGCTACCTTTGTCTTGTTCGGAACACCTGAACCGGACTGAATCTTACAAGCCTTTTTTAACAATACTGCAGCAGGCGGAGTCTTTGTTATGAAGCTGAAGCTCTTATCAGCATAAACTGTAATAACAACCGGAATAGTCATTCCATCCTGATCTGCTGTTCTTGCGTTAAATTCCTTTGTAAACTGTACAATATTAACACCGTGCTGTCCTAATGCAGGACCAACTGGTGGTGCTGGTGTTGCCTTACCAGCAGGGATCTGTAATTTAATATATCCTGTAACTTTCTTAGCCATTTCGGCACCTCCTAAATAAATGTGGTATTAGCGTCTTTAACGTCACAAAGCCGCATATGTTACTGACTCCCACGCTCCATAAAAATGAAGCTTACATCTTTCTAACATCTGTGAAACTTAATTCTAACGGTGTTTCACGACCGAACATGTCAACATGAATTACCATACTCTGCTTGCCAGGGTTAATGCTCTTAATAACACCAACCATGTCTTTCCACGCATCAGCTACAACTACTACGGCATCACCCACCTCATAGTCTACCTTAATGCTCTGGATTCCTAAGGGCATCATCTCTTCTTCAGTAAGTGGCACCGGCTTGGAACCCGGTCCTACAAAACCCGTAACACCTCTTGTATTGCGTACTACATACCATGTATCATCATTCATGAACATGTGAATAAGAACATAACCAGGGAAAAGCTTCTTCTGGGTTTCCTTCTTCACTCCGTCCTTATACTCAATCTCTCCCTGCATGGGAACGATAACCTCGAGTATCTGATCCTGAAGATTTCTGTTCTCAATAGCCTTATCAATGTTTGCCTTTACTTTGTTCTCATAACCGGAATAAGTATGAACCACATACCATCTTGCCTCTGACATACAATCACCTTTGCCCTTATTATTATAGCTTTACGGATTAGATAATAAAATCAAGTCCGAATTTGATAATCGCGTCAACGATTAAAATCAACACACACATAATAACAGATAAAACTACAACTGCAATGGTCTGTCTAACCAGGCTTTTCTTGTCCGGCCAGATAATCTTCTTAAATTCGGCCTTAAGACCCTTAAACCAGCTCTTCTTGGGAGCCTTCTCGGTATTAACTGCTTCTGCCATAAGATCTCTCCTTTGCTCAATTGTAATTATTTTGTTTCCTTGTGCATGGTGTGCGTCTTACAGAATCTGCAGTACTTCTTTGTTTCCATTCTATCAGGATGAGTTTTCTTATCCTTTGTTGTGTTGTAATTACGCTGCTTACATTCTGTACAAGCTAATGTTATCTTTGTTCGCACAACTTCCACCTCCACTTTTTCTTAATTGTGGCCTCTTTTTTTGGCATAAAAAAAAGACCCTTCCATCTCTTGCTCATACACTATAACACAGAAATATGTCATTCGTCAATATATTTTTTTGATTTTTATTAAAAAAGCTGTTCCATTCCGTCCAAAAAGGCTGCTGTGAACCCGCCACAACAGCCTTTTATCTATTTGCGTTTATCCAAAAACTGTGGATCAACCAAATTAATCTTATTCATGGTGTTATAGTAACTCTGCGCAATCTTACGTCCGTTCTTTACATTGTAAATTTCCTTCTTAAGCTTTGCAAAATGATTCATTACTAAAGTTTTATTGGCATCTTCCCTTGCCTGTATGGATACACTAAGCTGCATGACTTCTGATACCAGCTGCTTTAATTCCTCTATCTGCGGTTTAAAAGCATCAGCTGACTTTTCAATAACCGGTTTAACCCGGTCATATATCTTTTGGAACCCGCTGTCAAGATTATTGAGCGTATCTATACATTCACCCTTCTGCTCAACAACTTTAGCAAACGGCTCCAGGTCAAGCTTATTCTCTGCTATAAGCTTCTCCTGCTCTTTCGTAAGCTCGGCAATCCTAAGAAGTATCTCTTTTTTCTTCTTAAGACTGTCTATAAGTATCTGTACGTATTCTGTTTCATGTGCCATATAATTACCTCTTTCCCGTGAATTACTTATGATTTGTCGTCTTCATAACTTCCTTCCAAGCATCACGCATTGTTCTTATATGAGTAAGCACTTCTTCCAGAATCTCTTTGTCCTTCTTCATATTAGCCTCAACAAGCCTGTCACTTATGTACCTGTATACTTTATCAAAATCCTCTGCAACCGCATAATCATGGTTAAGGGTTTCCCTAAATTCAGTTATAATATTCTGCACCTTCTTAATATTGTCATGTGCCTTCTGAATATTCTTCTGTTCAATACCCATAATTGCAATATTGCAGAATTTAATTGCTCCATCATACAGCATAAGAACTAACTCTGCCGGAGTTGCCGTCATTATTTTACTGTTCTGATAAGCATCATACGGATTGTGCATTATAGCCATATCGTACCCCCATTATAT
>CAZBHM010000111.1:0-6000 GCA_964491975.1 uncultured Lachnospiraceae bacterium
TCATCCATATCAACTGTAATGTCGATATATGCGTCAGGCTTTTTTCTAACCAACTTAACAACCGTCTCAACATGCACCCCATTCGGGAACATATCTGCCGCGCATACTTTCTCGCACTTATACCCCATCTCGCCAAGTCTTGCTATGTCTCTGGCGAGTGTTGCCGAGTCACAGGACACATATACTATACGCTCCGGCTCCATCGCCGCCATAGTTTTAAGCACCGCCTCATCACAGCCCTTTCTTGGCGGGTCAACTACCACGACATCAGCCTTACCCTTATTATCAGCGTACCACTTAGGCAGTACCTCCTCTGCCTTACCGACAAAAAATTCCGTATTTTCTATATTGTTAAGCTTTGCATTCTCCCTTGCATTCTCTATAGCTTCGGGAATTATCTCAATACCGTAGACTTTTTTTGCATTTTTGGCAAGAAAAAGTGAAATTGTACCTATTCCGCAGTATATGTCCCACACCGTTTCACTGCCCGTAAGACCAGCATACTCAAGGGCCTTGCCATAAAGCTTTACGGTCTGGACCGGATTAACCTGATAAAATGCCATAGGTGATATGTGATAAGCTATATCTCCGATGGTATCAGTAATATAGTCCTTTCCCCAAAGCTTAATAAGCTCATCGCCAAGAATTGCATTCGTCCTTTCCCTGTTAACATTTACAAATATTCCGGTCATGCCTGGTATTGTACGGAGGGCTTCAATAAGCCTGTCTGTTGATGGAAGCTTCTTACCATTGCAGACAAGACATACCATAATCTCGCCCGTGAAAAAACCTTTGCGGATAAATATATGCCGCACCATGCCATTATGCGCCAGCTCATCATATGGCTCTATATGATTGTCCTCCATATATCTAAGGACAATATCAATAATGTCCTTGTTTTCGGCTGCACCAAGAAGACAGTCTTCATTTTCAATAATCGAATGCGTATGTCCCGCATAAAAGCCTGCAATAAGTCTGCCATCCTTATTTTTACCAACAGGAAACTGTGCCTTGTTGCGGTATCTTAGCGGATTTTCCATACCTATTATCGGCTCCATAATATAATCCGTAACCCTGCCTATCCGCTTAAGATTATTTGCAACCTTGTTCTGTTTAAATTCCAGCTGTTTTTTGTAATCCATTACCTGTAGCTGACAGCCGCCACACTGTCTGGCAACACTGCAGGCAGCCGACACCCTGTCAGGTGATGGCGTAAGTATTTCTTCAAGCCTCGCATAGCCATAGTTTTTCTTCATTTTCATGATTTTTACACGCACAATATCCCCGATAATCGCATCCTTGACAAAGAGAGGGCAACCGTCTGCTTTGCCGATACCCTCTCCGTCATGATTCATATCAATTATTTCTATTGTGCAGATGTCGTTCTTTTTAAGCTCCATCTGTCTATTCCACTCCTAATGTTCTTCTTACATTGCTATCTAATAAACGGTTAAATCCGAGCCAGTCATTATTACCTGAATTGCTTACAAGAAGCTCCTTCATGGTCTCTAACTTGGCATCAGTATTGTCTGCATAATGAAGCGCAAGTGCCTCAATAATCGCCGGCTTCTTAGGTGAACCATACTCGTATTCGCCGTGATGTGCAAGCACACAGTGCTTAAGCTCAGAAGCAAGCTTTAAAGGAAAATCTGGTATGCTATTTATCGCCATGCCAATTTTCTCAGTTCCAATTATAATATGTCCGAGAAGCTGACCGTCATCCGTGTAATCATTAAGCGGGAAATCTGAAATTTCCCATATCTTGCCTATGTCATGAAGCATAGCCGCCGCGATAAGCAAATCTCTTTTAAGTATCGGATAACTCGTACAGTAAAAATTACAAAGCTTCACAACACTAAGCGTATGCTCTAAAAGTCCACCGACAAATCCGTGATGAACACTTTTGGCAGCCGAATGATTCTTAAATGCTGTTACAAACTCTTTGTCATTAACAAAAAAGCTCTCAAGCAAAGTCCTTAATTTGTCATTCTTTACGGAATTAACAAAAGAAATTAATTCCTTATACATCTCATCAATGTTTTTCTCAGAAACAGGAAGATAATCACCAGGATAAAATTCGCCCTCTTCTGCCTTACGCACACGCTTAATATTAAGCTGAAGCATGCCGTTAAAGCTTATAACATCTCCTGTCACCTCAATATAATCAAGCACATCAAACTCATCGATTCCATGTGAATTAGGGTCCCATATTTTGGCATCAATCGAACCTGTCTTATCCTGCAAAAGAAGTGATTCATATGGCTTGCCATTCTTAGTCACTGCTGACTGCTTATTTTTGCACAAATAAATATCCCTTACGCTTTCGCCTTCTCTAAGCTGCTCTATGTATTTCATTTACAAATCTCCATTCTTACATTTTTATTATTTTTCACCAAGAATAACCTCAAAGGCCATCTCTTTATACTCGTCTTTACCTTTACGCATGACCGTTACGACTACCTTATCTCCCACAGCCGATGTCTCAAGGAAATTTCTAAAGCTCTTCATGGACATGTTATCCATATCTTCCATACCCACAATTATATCACCATTAAGAATCCCTGCATTATATGCCGGTGAATCAGTAACAGTCTGTAAAATATAAATTCCCTGTGGAATTTCTTCATCTCCCGGCAAGTCTTCACCTACAATTCCAAAGTATGGTACTGACTCATCATTAGAGATTATTTCCAGTCTTTTCTTAACCTCTGATATATTAACTGCGGCACATATGTCTGTTGTCATAATTGAATCTGCCTGTTCATCTCCCAGCATCAGAACACCGACCAGTTCCCCTTCCAGATTAACTAAAAAGCCGCTTCCGGCACTGTTCTTTACTATGTCAGTATTAATTATACGATAATGGGCATCCGTACTCTTAAAAGAATTACTCATATTTGCAGTTACTATACCATAAGACATAGTATACATATATCCCATAGGATCTCCCACCGCAATAACCGGCTCTCCTGCCTTAACCTCATAAGAATTACCAAGCACAACCGCCTGAATCTTATTTAAAGCACTGCTGTTAAGTGCTTCCCTGCTTATGCATATGACCGCCATTCCACTGCTGGCATCAGCTCTTAAAATGGATGCATCACATTCAAAGCCGCCAAAAAATGTAACCTTTATGTTCTCTGCCGCTTTAATTTTATCATAAACGGTCATAATATAAATGTCAGTATCAGTAATGCTGTAAATAATACCGGATACGGCATCTGAAACCTCATAACTGTGTTCTAAAATATCCACGACCATATTGGAAACCGTGACCGTCACAATGGAACGATTTACTTTATTAACCACACTGCCAAGCTGCTTAAAAAGCTGCTTATAATCCTCAAGTGTAAATTCCTTCTGTTCCATTGCCTCAGCAATAAGCTTACGGATAACAGCCTCTGTAATTACCGGCTGTTCCACTTCCGTGGGCAGCAAATTGTCACTATCCGTTACCGGCTCCGAAATAACGGATGTAGTTCCCATCAAGGCATCCGTTACTGCCGTCTGGGTCTCCCCGCCTGTATTCTCCCCGGTTGTTTCATAATCAAGTGGTATGCTTACACGTTCACTGCTGTTATCAGGCGGCTCCTGATGACTGAAATACTCCTGCAGATATGGCAGTGCAACAACAAAAGCCACTGCCGATACTCCTCCAAAAACAATGCCTAAAAATAGCGTTGTAAAAAATCTTTTAAAAAACCCTGCCTTTCTGGCCGGTCTCTCAACAATAATACGTTCCTTTACAAATGCATATTCCGGTTCATTATGTTCGTTTTTTCTAGGCTCCATAGACCTTCTCCTTTGATTAACCTGATTCCCCAACTCTATTTTATCCCCTAAATGCAAAAATAGCAAGATAAACTGAATTATTTCCTTTTCTTTTTGCAATAAATATTCTATAATGTAAGTGAAACAATGAGCCATGCATTACAAAATATCACACTTATATATCGTTTTGGTAATATATGGCGAATGTTATGGAGGTTAATATGAATGCAAAATCACTTGTAACTTTAGAATATACAAAAATTATTTCAAGACTTGAGGAATTCGCAGCTTCTGTTCCCGGCAAGGAATACTGCCGTAAGCTTCACCCATCTTCTGATATAGAAAAAATCAGGAAAACCCAGCTTGAAACCTCAGACGCCCTTAAGCAGCTTCTTCAAAAAGGCAGCCTTTCATTTGCCGGAGTTAAGGACATTACCGTTTCACTAAAAAGGCTTGCAATAGGGAGTTCTCTTGGCATGGAAGAGCTTCTTAACATAAGTTCTCTTCTTGATGCGGCAGCAAGAGTCAAGGCTTTTTCTGCAAAGCTTCATGAGGACGAACCTGCCAACTCCTTGGATGAACGTTTCAGCATGTTAGACCCGATTAGCCAGCTTAACCGCGAAATCAATCGATGCATTGTAAGCAATGACGAAATGAATGATGATGCTTCCCAGGCATTAAAAAGCATCCGCCGCTCCATCCAGAATGCCAATGCCAAGGTACGTTCACAGCTTAATTCCATGATTTCAAACAACGACACAAGAAGCTATCTTCAGGACAGTGTAGTTACAATGCGTAACGGACGTTACTGTATTCCGGTAAAGCAGGAATACCGTACTCAGGTTCCCGGTATGATTCACGACCAGTCACAGACCGGCTCCACACTTTTTGTAGAACCCATGGCTGTCGTTAAACTCAACAATGAGCTTAGAGAGCTTGCCATAAAAGAACAGGAAGAAATTGAACGCATCCTTGCAGTCTTAAGCAGTCATGCCGCAGAGTATATAGAACAACTTACCGATAATGTGCATATTCTTGCAGAGCTTGATTTTATTTTTGCAAAAGCAGCATATGCAAGAACATATAAAGGCACAATGCCCATTTACAACACAGAGGGTATCATTAACTTAAAACAGGCAAGACATCCGCTTCTTGACCCCAAAAAGGTCGTTCCTTCCGATATACGTCTTGGCAGGGATTATGACCTTTTAATAATAACCGGTCCGAATACCGGCGGTAAAACCGTATCGCTTAAGACAACCGGCCTTTTATCACTTATGGGGCAGGCAGGACTTCATATCCCGGCAGATGAAGGCTCAAGCCTTGCACTTTTTAATGAAATCTACGCAGATATCGGTGACGAACAGAGTATTGAACAGAGCTTAAGTACTTTTTCCGCACATATGACTAATATAGTTTCCATCATTGAAAAGGCAGATAAAGATTCTCTTGTTTTATTCGACGAGCTTGGTGCTGGTACTGACCCGACAGAAGGTGCAGCACTTGCCATGGCAGTGCTTACCTTTTTGCACAACATGCAGATACGATGCATGGCAACCACGCACTACAGCGAGCTTAAGCTTTTTGCTCTTTCAACGGAAGGTGTTGAAAACGCATGCTGTGAATTTAGTGTTGAGACATTACAGCCAACCTATAAGCTTTTAATTGGTATTCCCGGCAAAAGTAATGCTTTTGCCATTTCACAAAAGCTCGGTCTTCCTGAATATATAATAAATGATGCCAAAAAATTAATATCTGACCAGGATATGGCTTTTGAGGATGTAATCACCGACCTGGAAAACAGCAGAATCATCATAGAAAAAGAACGTGCAGAAATTGAAGCTTACAAAAATGAAATTGCTTCTCTTAAAACCCGTCTACAGCAAAAGGAAGAACGTCTTGATGAACGCCGTGAAAATATTATCCGCAAGGCCACGGAAGAAGCCAATGAAATTCTCCGTGATGCCAAGGCATACGCTGATGAAACCATCCGCAAATTCAACAAAGGTGATATGGATAACAAATCCATGGAAAAAGAACGTGCCAGACTTCGTGACAAGCTTGACAAAACATCTGATAAGCTTGCCATACAAAAGCCTTCTAAAACCCCGGGAGCTAAAGCCTCAGATTTACATCTTGGCGACTCCGTAATGGTTCACTCATTAGGCTTAAAGGGAACCATCAGTACTCTTCCCAATGACAAGGGTGACCTTTTTGTAACTATGGGTA
>CAZBHM010000112.1:0-5755 GCA_964491975.1 uncultured Lachnospiraceae bacterium
ATTCTATACTGCTTTGAACGAGCTCCTCTATAGCCCTTTGCTAACTTTAATACTCTATTATGTTTCTTCTTAGCGTTTAAAGCGCCTTTTACTCTTGCCATTTATATTTTCCTCCTATTCTTCGACTCTTATAAATACGGCATAATCTTCTTCATGTTCTTTACATTTGTTGCATCAACAACTGCTGACTTACGAAGATTTCTCTTTCTCTTTGTAGTCTTCTTTGTAAGGATGTGGCTCTTATAAGCTTTCATTCTAACTAACTTACCTGTTCCTGTCTTCTTAAAACGCTTTGCTGCTGATCTGTTTGTTTTTACCTTAGGCATTTTACAATTCCTCCTTATAGATATTACTTGTTATTCTTAGCTGCCAGAAACATCATCATGCTTCTGCCCTCTAACTTAGCTGCTTTTTCAACTACTGCGACATCAGAAAGCTTCTCAGCAAATACATCTAAAACCACTTTACTACTCGTCATGTGGGACATCTCCCTGCCCCTGAAACGTAAAGTTACTTTTACCTTATCGCCCTTCTCGATGAACTTTCTCGCCTGATTAGCCTTAGTATTCAGGTCATTCTCATCAATATTAGGTGTTAACCGTACTTCCTTTACCTCAATAACCTTCTGCTTCTTCTTGGCATCCTTTTCTCTTCTTGCCATTTCATAACGATATTTACCGTAATCGATAATCTTACACACAGGCGGAACTGCTGTAGGGGCAATCTTTACAAGATCAAGCTCTGCTTCCTTTGCAAGCTTTAAAGCATCTTTCGCAGACATAACACCCAGCTGCTCTCCGTCCTCACCAATAAGACGAACTTCCTTGTCTTTGATCTGTTCGTTAATCATTAACTCGCTAATAGTCGTGCACCTCCAAAATATTTGATAAGCCATCCACAAAAAAGGTGGACAGCCCAAGACCATCCACCTTCATATACAATGATATCCAAAACATTATCATAATATTTGAAAAATTAACCCGAGTCGCCCTTGCGCTAAGGTGAGAGTGGACACTCTGCTTCGTCAGCTGTTCTACACAGCTCTGTAAGAATAACATATTTTTTATCATATGTCAATAGTTTTTTCTAATATTTTTCAATAGCTTTAGTCATGCTTTAGCTGCTTTAAGTTCTAACCGGAATGCAACACCTTAAAGCTGTGCCTTAATCCTCAAAAGCCCTCAGGTACACATCCTCCAGCGTTGCCCTTGTGCCGGAAAGCACCTCTCCTTCCGGTCTTTTGTCTCCAATCAGCCTTACGACAAATCTTCCGTCACCGCTTGCACTGCTTCCGATGTTGGCTATCCTGTAGTCAGCCCTGTATGCATCAAGCCCTGCCCTGTCGGTCTCAACCTCGAACACATACGGCATTACCGTCTTTACAAGACTTGCCGGCGTTCCGTGCCCGATAAGCACGCCCTTTTTAAGAAGCAGTATTTCCTTTGATATAAATTCAATGTCCGGCACCACGTGCGTTGCAAGTATGACCGTTTTGTCCATGCTTACCTCTGAAATGATGTTGCGGATTCTTATCCTCTCCTTAGGATCAAGTCCCGCCGTAGGCTCATCCATGATAAGTATTCCCGGACTGCCAAGAAGTGCCTGTGCAATGAGTATCCTCTGCTTCATGCCTCCCGAATACGCACCAAGCTTCTTATCCACATGCTCCGTAAGATTCACCATGCCGATAAGCCTGGGTATCTCGGCATCCGCTTCCCTTTTCTTCATTCCCTTAAGCGATGCCATGTAATACATGAACCTGAGTCCCGAAAAGGACGGATAAAGGTTCTGCTGCTGCGGCATGAAGCCTATGTTTCCAAGATATTTTGTCCCAAGCTTTCTTATGTCCTCCCCGTTAAAGGTAATTCTTCCGGACGAAGGCGCAAGGTTGTCCGTTATTATGTTCATCATTGTGCTTTTGCCCGCACCGTTCGGTCCCAAAAGTCCGTACACGCCCTCCGTAAATGTAAAGCTAAAGTCATCAAGCGCACGGTTTGTGCCGTAGTTCTTTGTTATGTTTTCAAGTTTAAGCTCCATGTCTTTCTCCTTATAATGAATACATCCTTTTTCTTCTGTCGCAGACCTGCTTCACCGTTATGCATACCGCCACAGCCGCGACCGCCGTCACACATACCGCGGCTGCCGTTTTGTTCTGCATAAAAAGGTTTCCCAGTGCCGCTGAATACGGATATATGACTGCTTCAGTCCTGCCGTCATACAGAACCGCCGCTGCCGGAACCGGGAACAGCAGAAAGGCCGCCATGGTGGCATAAATCTGGCTTTTTAAGAGCTTTGATACATAAAGCATCAGTACTGAAGCAATGATTACAAACGTTATTTTTAAGAAATATGCCGCAAAACAGTATTCTGCCAGGCTCATGTCCGAACCCATCCGGTAAAACTCCGTTATACTGTTAACCGGATATGTGAATGTATCCATGCTTACGTCATACGACCTGATGACCTGCATAAAATATGCCACATGCACGGTACATGCCACTAAAGCCGCAAGAACTCCTCCCGTCACGTAACGCATGATGCCAAGCCTTCTTTTTCCAAACCGTGTCACGGCCGATATCCTGTTCATTCCGCTTCTGTAATCGGGCGTAAAAAAACACGGCATTACAAGCGTTACGGTTATCATGCAGATAAGATAATTAATCAGATCCTTAGTGTTGCCGTCCGCTGCGGTAATAATCCCGTGCGGTACGTCATACAGAAGGTATGCACCCTCATTCTGCTCAATATACTGTACGCTTCCCTGCAGGGATATGAGTGCTTCCTTCTGAATCTTCGACCAGTCGTCCGAAGCCTTACGCACCCTTGTCCACTCTTCCTCAATGTAGTCCTTTTTTTCCTCCGTAAGCGGTCCGGCAAGGTTTTCAAGATAAGACCTTAACACATACTCCGCACCTGACGAATACTTCACGGTATATGGCATACTGTCATAAAACACAAACCCCAGAAATACGATTAACACGACCCCCGTGCCGCTTAAGAATATCAGACGGTGCAGCTCATGGAGCAGGACGTTCGTGTGCCTTTCAAATACCCCGGAACATTTCCTGATTCTTACATAAATTTTTGAAAACACACCGGGATGCGCTCCCTTCTCCTTCATGGTGCAGTGTGCAAAAAAATACATTGCCGATGCCGCAAAAATGATTATTCCCGCCGACAGCACGACCGCCATGCACAGACGGTAATCTGTGGGATATCCGAAAAAATCAAATGCCATGTATTCCTTAAACAGAAGCTCCGTCTTAAGTATCGCAAACGGATTCAAAAACTTGAATGCGGCATACCCTGACAAAAACGGAATCTTGTAGAACATAAGGCATCCCGCGCCTGCTACAGACACAACCAGCGCACATGCCGGAATAATCTTTTTTACAAGACAGCAGACCGCACTTATCAGAAATGCCACCCAGACATAAGCAACTGTTTTAAACAGCACATTGAGCAGCAGAAATTCACCAACGCTTATCTGCCACATCGTGCGTCCGAAATCATATACGGAAGCAAGCGGTCTGTAAAAACTGCCCAGACCGTACATGAATGCCGCCATCACCGCATTGGAAAAATACAGTGTCACACACGAAAATACTGCAAACATGCCCATTACCGCAAGCTTGCTTAATGCCAGCCGTGTTCTTCCCCGGCGTGTTGTCCTTATCAGAAACAGCACACCGTCTTCCCTTTCCATGAGCCAGATAACAACCGCCGCCGACAATATCATCACCACGCCGATAATGTCCGTCACGGCAGGCTCCGCAGCCATGCTGACACCTGCCGACTGTTCGGGAACAAGCGCCTTCTTTTCCATGGCACTGTATGCCGCAACAACCTTCTCAATCTTCCGGTATGCATAGCTGTCCGTTTCCGATATAAGCTCAAGCATTTTGTACCGCTCTCCCATTGCTTCTATTCCACACAGATAGTCAGCGTAGCCGAGCTGAAATTCAATTTCCTTCTCCACATCCTCATATAACGCCTTAAGTCTGTATATACTGCTCAGTTTGAGTGCAACCCTTTCTTCCACCGTCATTCCGGCTGTATCAAACAGCTCATATCTTGCATCGTACCCGTCAAGAACGGCATCCCATCCCTTTTCGGATGCCTCTGCGGTAAGCTCATTCCAGAATTCCGCATAATCTCCGGGAGAATATTCATTTGTTCCGGTTTCAGCATTCCACACAACAAACAGATTAAGAACGAGTGCGGCAGCCACCGTAAACAGCACATACTTTGACGTTATTAATTTATACAGTTCTTTTCCCGTCATTTTTTCGCCTCGCTAAGCATCATTTCCCTGTCCCATATATGATATTTGGAATTTTTGCCATCCGAATACTCTCCAAGGAATACCCCATAATAGCCGTCATATTCACAAAAACCATATTTGTCCGCCGCCTCCGTTATATCCGTTATCTCACCGGTTTCAAAATCCATGAAATACCTTCCCGGCTGCTCTCCCTCATATTCCATTGACCGTGTGTACATCATGCCGTCACAGGAAATGGAAGCACTAAACAGTTCTCCGGCCGGTCCCTTAAGAACAACCTTTTCAACCGTTCCGTCAAGATTTTTTATCGCTATCATACTCTCATTCTTATCCCAGTAATAGTAGCTGTCATCGTCATAATGCACTATATATCTTATACCGGAAGCCCACTCATCCTTAGAAATAACAACCTCCGTCTCTGATGTTTCTAAGTTATACCTTGCCTCATACATCCTGCCATCGTCTTCCATATCTGAAAGTCTGGCATACATATACGGGCCCATAAGGTCTATCTCGGCAACGTAAGTTGAACCGTCAAAATCCTCTCCTATGAATCTGTATGTTTTATCCGTAAGATTAATCTCGGCAAACGTATAATCATACTGGAGTCTTTTGACCGTAACCACTCCATCTTCTTTTTCACCCGTGTCATTCTCAAGGTCGGTTTTTAGTACGGCGGCTGATAAATACACCCTGTCATTATAAAAAATGCAGGCTCTCCTACAGTATGTTTCAAAAGGAAATACTCCTACCATCTCTCTGTTGGAGCCGTTCACGTCCATTTTGTACAGCGTGCATTCCCCAAAGTTTTCCATTGCAAATATATGTATCGCACCGTTATAATATGCAACCTCATTGTTCCTGTAGCTGTGATAAAGTGCAGCCATACATTCCGGGTCCGGGTTATCCGCAGATGTTTCGGGATGACTACAGTTGGGATTAAAACAAAATACCATTTCCTCATCACTGTTTTTAGGCGTAAAGCATATATGGCTTCCGTCCCCTTTAACCCAAATTGCGCCTATGTCAGATTTAGCTGCCTTGTAATACATTTTTGTATAAATTGCATCCTCATAATCACTTTCTGTCTGCCCTGCTTTCGGAACCTTGCCGTTACATCCGGCAAGGCACATAATTATCAACATGCAGCAGCAGATACTGCTCATCAGCTTCTTTTTCATCATATTCCTCCCTAAAATATTATATACAGCGGTTACCTGCAACCGCTGTACGTGCAGGTAACCTCCGCATATGCATTCTTTGATGATGTGTTGTTCTCCTCGGAGCTTTCTTCATCTATAAACTCATATCAACACCTAATTCGATTATAACACAGCATTTTTCAATTGCAAGCCAAAAGAAGTGAACGACATTTTTCACTCCTTTTTTCCCATTATACGCTTATAATAATCACCGTCTGAAACATGCCCTTACTGTTTTTCATAACCATATGCCCACCGTATTTCTCTA
>CAZBHM010000113.1:0-5646 GCA_964491975.1 uncultured Lachnospiraceae bacterium
GGCACATAGCCGGCAGCTTTCTCTAATGAAGCATCATTGATAAGCTTTCTTATGGCAGTGGCAGAGGAAAGCTCGTACTCACAATTCTCATCATGATAATCATTACCTTTGCGCGTTATGGTACACGGAATTATGGAACTTTTGTTTTTATTTATTGCTTTAAGGTATTCTATTCCCAAAATGTTGTTTGGTGTACTGATTATTCCGGTATATTCTGGATAACATCCTGCAAATGCATCTGCACGTGCCTTGGCAAAATTCATGCCATTACGGAGATTTCTCTGAAGCCTGTCTTTAAAATCGGCAGGTTCATCAAGCAGAATGTCAGCGATTGCCAGAAGACTGTTTAAATCACCGCATTCACTTCCAAAGCATATATAATCCACTGCTCCGATTTTGTCAAGCAGGGTCACTGCGCCCTCTGCGAAATACTCAGCGCTTGCGGTAGCGTAACATACCGGAAGCTCGAATACAAGGTCCGCACCCCCGTATACGGCTGCTTTGGCACGTATGAATTTGTCCATAACGGCAGGAGTGCCGCGCTGTACAAAATTACCACTCATTACAACTATGGCAGTGTCTGCTCCTGTAAGCTTTTTTGCTTCTTCAATATGATATTTGTGACCGTTATGAAACGGGTTGTATTCTGTGATAAGACCGACTGTTTTCATATATACCTCATCTGAAATGTATTACCGGACATGCTGTCCATATATCATGTTAAAATACTCTGATAAAAATGTCAAGGAAGAAAAAATGCAAAAGAAATGCAAAAGTTAAAATTTTAACCAGGTAAAGGTCTTGTAATCGTGGCAAAATAGGAGTATAATTAGATAATGAACGACATTAATTTGTCAGAAAATACAGATGAGCAGAAAGGAGTCCTAATTATGGGATTTATTGACGTTATCAAAGAACGTGCAAAAAGCGACAAGAAAACAATAGTATTACCGGAGTCAATGGATAGAAGAACATTTGAAGCTGCCGAGACGATACTTAAGGAGGATATCGCTGATTTAATTATTATCGGAACCCCTGAAGAGGTTGAGGCTAACAGCAAGGGTCTTGATATTTCAAAGGCTACAGTTATCAATCCTTTTACATATGAAAAGACACAGGAGTATATTGATTTGTTTGTAGAGCTTAGAAAAGCTAAGGGAATGACACCTGAGAAGGCAAGGGAGATTATCCTTAACGATTATGCTTATTATGGATGTCTTATGATTAAGGCAGGACATGCTGATGGTCTTGTATCAGGCGCATGCCATTCTACAGCAGATACATTAAGACCGTGCTTACAGATTGTTAAGACAAAGCCGGGTACAAAGCTTGTATCAGCTTTCTTCGTAATGGTAGTTCCGGATTGCGAATATGGTGCTGACGGCACATTTATTTTTGCAGATTCAGGTCTTAACCAGAATCCTACCTCAGAAGAGCTTGCAGCCATTGCAGCATCTTCAGCAGAATCCTTTGAATTGCTTGTACAGAAGGAAGCGAAGGTTGCATTTATTTCTCATTCTTCAAAGGGAAGTGCAAAGCATGCGGATGTTGATAAGGTTGTTGAAGCAGTACGTATTGCACACGAGGAATATCCTTCACTTAATGCAGATGGTGAGCTTCAGGTTGATGCTGCAATCGTTCCGAAGGTTGGCGCTTCCAAGGCTCCGGGCAGTAAGGTTGCAGGACAGGCTAACGTACTTGTGTTCCCTGACCTCGATGCGGGCAACAGCGGTTACAAGCTTGTTGAAAGACTTGCCAAGGCAGAAGCATATGGACCTGTTACACAGGGTATTGCAAAGCCGGTTAACGACCTTTCAAGAGGATGTTCAGCAGCAGATATCGTTGGTGTAGTTGCCATTACGGCAGTTCAGGCTCAGGCTCAGCAGTAAATAATCACTACTATAAAATATAAAGGAGTAAATGTAATGAATATTTTAGTTATTAATTGTGGAAGTTCTTCACTTAAGTATCAGTTAATTAATTCTGATACAGAAGGTGTTTTGGCAAAGGGTCTTTGTGAGAGAATCGGAATAGACGGAAGCAGACTTGTTTATCAGGCAGCAGGTGGTGAGAAGGAGATTACAGAGGCTCCCATGCCTACACATAAGCAGGCTATCCAGATGGTGCTTGATGCACTTGTTAATCCTAAGACAGGTGTTATTAAGAGCCTTGATGAGGTAGGTGCAGTAGGACACAGAGTTGTTCATGGCGGTGAGAAGTTCGCTTCAAGTGCAGTTATTACAGATGAGATGTTGAAGGCAGTAGAAGAGTGTAATGACCTTGCGCCTCTTCATAATCCGGCTAACCTTATTGGTATCAATGCCTGCAAGGAGCTTATGCCTGATACACCTATGGTTGGTGTATTTGATACAGCTTTCCATCAGACAATGCCTTCTACAGCATATCTTTACGGTATTCCGTATGAGTACTATGAGAAGTATAAGGTAAGAAAGTATGGTTTCCACGGTACAAGCCACAGCTATGTATCTAAGAGAGTTGCAGAAATTCTTGACAAGCCGTACGACAGCCTTAAGACAATCGTTTGTCATCTCGGTAACGGTGCAAGTGTATGTGCTGTTGAGAATGGCAAGTCAATTGATACAAGTATGGGCCTTACACCACTTGAGGGACTTGTAATGGGTACACGTTCAGGTGATATTGATCCGACTGTTATCGAATTTCTTGCAAAGAAAGAGGGACTTGACATTGCAGGTGTTATGAATGTTCTTAACAAGAAGTCAGGTGTATATGGTCTTTCAGAGAATCTTTCAAGTGATTTCCGTGATCTTGAGAATGCTGCTGAAGAAGGTAATGAAGCTGCAATTCGTGCAAGAGCAGTATTTAACTACAGAGTAGCTAAGTATATCGGTTCTTATGCAGCTGCCATGAACGGTGTTGATACTATCGTATTTACAGCAGGTCTTGGTGAGAATGATTACAGAGTAAGAGAGGATATCTGCTCATACCTTGGTTTCCTTGGCGTTAAGATTGATAAGGAGCTCAACAAGTCAGTAAGAGGTAAAGAGGTTTGTCTTTCAACACCTGATTCTAAAGTTACGGTAATGCTTGTTCCTACTAATGAGGAGCTTGCGATTGCAAGAGAAACACTTGCGCTTATTTAGTCCGCTCAGGCAGATGATGAATGCGGATTAAGAATATCCGTTTAAGTATAAGCTTTTATGCCCTTTCTCTGTAACACGGGGAAAGGGCATTATTGTGGTAACAGTTAAGGTTTACGAATGTTCTTGTGTGGCCGAACTGTTGCCTATTATAATATTTGTGGGGAAAAAGGTATGTACAAATGTCCTAATTGTTCAGCAGCCTTGAAATTTGATATACGAAAACAACGGCTTTGCTGTAAGCATTGTAATACTTCCGTGGATCCATATGCAGTATTGGAAGAAAATAATGCATTGGAGGCTACATGGTTTGAAACAACAGTTTTTACTTGTTCTGAGTGCGGCGGTCGGATAATCAGTGAAGACACTACAATGGCTACATTTTGTAGCTATTGTGGCAGTGGTACGCTTCTTGAAAGCAAAAATACCAAAGAGAAACGACCTGAATATATTATTCCTTTTACAAAGACAAAGGAAGACTGCGCTGAAGAATATGAGAAAATGATGCAGAAAGCAATATTTGCACCAAAGGAGCTTAAGGATAAAGCTAACATAGAAAAATTCAGAGGAATATATATGCCATACTGGGTATATTCATTTGAAAAGAATGGTCCTGTTGTGCTAAAGGGCGAACAAAGAAGACGAAGCGGGGATTACATAGTAGTAAAGAATTATGAGCTGTATTCGGATATTGACATGATATATGACGGTATTGCTTATGATGCGGCGGCAACATTTTCTGATAATCTGAGTGCGGCAATTGGACCATTTAATATGAAAAAGGCCAAAAAATTTACACCGGCTTTTCTTAGTGGCTTCTATGCGGATACGAGTGATGTCAGTAGTGATGTTTACTCTAATGAAGCACTTGATATTGTGGTAGAAGATGCAGGTAACAGACTTAAGAAACATAAGTATTTCAGAAAATATAATATAGATGCAGCTTATACGGGTTCTTATTTAAAAAATGAATTAAGGGATAACCGAGAAGAAGCTAAACTGGCACTATTTCCGGTATGGTTTTTATCATATAGAAAAAATAACAGAATAATGTATGCTGTCGTTAACGGGCAGACAGGTACGGTAGCTGCAGATTTGTCTGTGGATATAAAAAAGTATCTGCTTGGCTCTTTGGTTCTTGCGTTGCCTGTATTTTTCCTTTTTAATCTGTTTTTTACAATAAAACCGGCTACATTACTTCTGATAAGCATTTTATTATCAGTAATAAGTATATTTATATCCAACAGACAGCTTTCACGGATAATGTTAAAGGAAAGTGGGGAAGATGACAAAGGCCTTATGACAGCTTTAGGTTTAGAAACTGATAAAGCCGAAGATACATTTATGGATAAGACGGAGCCGGTTGTACAAAAAAAATCGCGGAGGAAGAAGTCTCCTCTTATGTGTTTGCCATTAATACAATTTGCCAGACCGGTATCTGAAAAACGAAATGGAGCAGCAGATTTAAAAAATAAACTTCCTGTGCTTATAAAGCCTGTTATATCAATTATAATATCAATTCTTATTCTTATAGTTAATCCTGTTTTGGATTTGTACTATTATGGCGGGGCAATTCTTTCAATGTTTATGATTTGCATAAGTTTTATTGATATAATAAAAAGTCATAATGTGCTTACAACCCGCAGACTTCCTCAGTTAAATAAGCGTGGAGGTGATGAAAATGTATAGGCATAACTTGAAATTTTTTCTTACAATATTTCTTACAGCAGCAGTTATAATATTTGCCGGAACTTATATATGCGCGGCAGCAGATTATCAGAATCCTGAGACAGGGTACTGTGTACGTATTGAAGATGATGCCGGGCTCCTTTTGGATGAAGAAGAGGCCGCACTTTTAGATAATATGATTAAAGTTACGGGCTTTGGAAATGCAGCGTTTAAAAGCATAGATGTTAATAATACAACTACGGAAAGCTATATTATAGCTTACTACAGAGAAGTGTTTGGGACTGAAAGCGGAGTTGTGTTTCTTATAGATACGTATAATCGAAATATTTGGATTTATAGTGATGGTGCAGTTTATAATACAATAACTACGGCATATGCAGATACCATAACAGATAATGTATATAAATATGCAACTCGTGCAGACTATTTCAAATGTGCAAATGAAGCATTTTCGCAGATAAACAGTTTGCTTGCGGGACGAAAAATAAGACAGCCAATGAAGTATATAAGTAATGCACTTTTTGCAATGATTCTTGCACTTCTTGCCAATTATATATTTGTGAACAGGCTTGCAAAGATAAAAACTCCGGATGGTGATGATATAATCAGAAGAATCGAAAGAAAAATTGATTGTACAAAGCCTGAGGTTGTATTTACAGGAAAAACAAAAATATATTCACCGCGCAGTTCGGATAGTGACGGTGGAAGTTCTGGTAGCAGTGGCAGCAGCAGTTCCGGAGGTGGCGGCGGACATAGCTTTTAAGAATATTGTTACAAAAAAATATTAAAAAAGTTGTAAAATTGCTTGACAAAATGCGCATATATGTTGTATACTCAT
>CAZBHM010000114.1:0-5486 GCA_964491975.1 uncultured Lachnospiraceae bacterium
TTTCAATATAGAGGCACGCATATGATTATACAATATTCATTCTTTGATTTATTACTCTATTTATTATTATATTCATTTATAGGCTGGGGCATAGAGGCACTGATTATATCAGTGAAGAATAAGGAATTTATTAATCTTGGTATATTAAATCTTCCATTCAAGGTGTTTTATGGCATTTCAGCGGTTATTCTGATGGAGATTTTGCCTACATTAAATCATAACGTGATTTTACAGTATGGAATGATAATTGTTGTACTTTGTATGGCAGGAAGCATATATGCGCATTTTGTGAGAAGAATGACAGGAGAGTGGGAAAAGGAACAGAAGCGACAGCCTGGTTTAAAAGAGCTTCTTATCGTGGCACTCATTTCTGCGGTTTATCTTCTCTGGCTTTTAGTGGTGCACCCTCTTATCTGTGTGGCAGTTAACATGATGCCGGATTTGGTTGTTAATATAGCTGTTATGTTGTTAATGGTGCTTATAGCGGTTGATTTTATGAGTATTGTTTATTCGCTTAGAACCAATACCACCATAAAAAGAGCTGAATTGAGAAAAGCGGGAACGTATAAGCTTGGCGCGCGTATGGCTGAGCTTATATGGAAACGACTTCAGAAAGCTTATCCGGGCATTCGTGAAAGTGAAGACACTGCCGGAAAATATGTTTTTGCAAAAGGACTTTGTGTGGATAAGCTTATCTGGGTATTTTTGATTTCAGCTTTTCTTGGAGCATTGATAGAGATGTTGTTTTGCAGAATTACGGGAGGTTTGTGGATGAACCGCTCAAGTCTTTTGTATGGCAGCTTTAGTATTGTATGGGGACTTGGGGCAGTAGTGCTTACAATTACATTAAGAAGGCTTGCGGATAAGGAAGACCGTAAAATTTTCCTTGGAGGCTTTGTAATTGGCGGTGTATATGAATACATGTGCAGTGTATTTACACAGATAGTGTTTGGAACAGTTTTCTGGGACTATAGTGAAATGCCGTTAAACATAGGCGGACGTACGAATGTGCTTTACTGTATTTTCTGGGGATTACTTTCAGTGGTGTGGATAAAAGTAATATATCCGCCGATGGAAAGATGTATAGAAAAATTTCCACCTTTGCCGGGGAAAATAGTTACATGGGTAGTATTGGTAATAATAGCCTGTGATGGTATTCTTACTGCAGGTGCCATGATTCGTTATACGGCTCGTAAAGAAAGTGCCGTGATAGAAGAAATCAATTTTATTCAAGAATTTTTGGATGTAAATTATGATGATGCATGGATGGAAAAACGCTGGCCTAATATGTGTATTGCAGAGGTCGCAGATACAGTGTGACAGCGTTTTATTTTAAATAAAGGTTAGTAAAAACTAACTAAAGGAAGGAATGAAAAACATGATTGATAAGGAACTTATTAAACTCCTTGGAGACAATAAGAAATATGTTTTCAGGGCCGTTTTATTTATGGTGACAGGGCTGTTTGCAAGTCTGGGAGTAACGGCCTGCATATGTCTTGCAATACAAAAGCTTATTAATAAGGCATCACTTGGGGAGTATATCGGACTTCTTATATGTGCTGTGCTGTGTATGGCAATTCGCTATGCGGCAGGTGTAATTACGGGAAATTTAAAAGATTTGACCGGCAGAAATGTAAAGAAGGATTTGCGTGGGCGTGCATATGATAAGCTTGTAAGGCTTGGTGTAAGGAGTACGGATGGAATGAGTATGGCGGGACTTACACAGGTTACAATGGAGGGGATAGAGCAGCTTGACCTTTATTATTCTTCCTATCTGCCGCAGTTTTTTTATGCAATGCTGGCACCGTAATACTTTTCTTTGTAACGGTATGGATTGATTTCAGAGTATCGCTTGTGCTTCTTTTGTGTGTGCCGCTTATTCCGGTATAAATTGTTGCAGTGTCAAAGTATGCAAAAAAAATTTTTGCAAAGTACTGGGGCAAATATACATCTATGGGTGACAGTTTTCTTGACAGTGTGCAGGGACTTAAGGAGCTTAAAATATTTAAGGCCGATAGTGCGCAGCATGTTAAGATGAATGAAAATGCAGAGGAATTTAGAAAGATTACCATGAAGGTACTTGTAATGCAGCTTGCAAGTACTACGATTATGGATTTTGTTGCATATGGCGGCGCAGGTGCCGGAATTGCAATAGCAGTTGCTGATGTTGTGAAAAGAGGACTTGCCGCAGGCTGTGGCATGTTAAGGGGAATTTTAAGATATTTCGAACAGTACAGTAATCATTATATTGCATTCAGGCTTCTTGCCGTGCTTCGTGACAAAATATTTGGAGCACTCAGGAGACTTTGCCCGGCAAAGCTTGAAAGCAGACAGAAGGGCTCAATTATTGCTATGATAACCTCTGATATTGAAACACTTGAGGTATTTTATGCACATACTATTTCACCGGTCTGTATTGCCGTGATTGTGTCGCTTGCGGTGTTTGTGTTTGTTGGCAATGTGGCCGGCTGGTATCTTGCACTGATTGCACTTTTAGGTTATATCACAGTAGGTATTGTGGTGCCTGTTATTTCATCTGGAAGACTTAAGGAATCAGGCGTTTTGTATCGTTTGGAGTTTGCAGCATTTAACGCATATTTTCTTGACAGTATTAAAGGTATAAGGGATATTGTGTTAAACAACGCAGGAGAACTTAGAAAAGAAGAGGTTAACCGTCGTTCAGAGGCACTTCTTTCGGAAACTAAGAAAATGAAGTATGCCACGACAAGGGCAGCAACTGCAACAGAGCGTATTGTTTCAATATTTATTATATTGACACTGGCTGCCGGTATAATACTTGTGTCAAATGATATGCTCTCTGTTGGCAGAATGATTATAGGAGTAGTGGCGGTATTTGGTTCATTTGGTCCGGTTATTGCCATTTCTGCACTTCCTGGCAATCTTACGCAGACCTTTGCAAGTGGTGACAGAGTACTTGACTTGCTTGCTGAAGAGCCGGTTGTATCGCCGGTTACAGGGGAAAAAGCTTTAAGTTTAATGAGCTTAATGTAGAGAAGCTTGCATTTGCTTATGAGGATAATGGTAAGGTATTAAGTGATATCTGTATGCATGCAAAAAAGGGAGAGATAGTTGGGATTGTGGGTGAGAGCGGCTGCGGCAAATCTACATTTCTTAAGCTTCTTTTGCGTTTCTGGCAAAAGGATGGTGGAAGTATAGCATATAATGGTATTGACATTGATGAGATTAATTCAGATAATTTACCTGACAATGTTACAATGGTAAGCCAGACCACATATCTTTTTGATGAGACAATAGAGGATAATTTAAGAATTGCAAAGCCTGATGCCTCTATGGACGAGATAGAAGAAGCCTGCAAAATGGCATCAGTGCATGATTTTATAATGAGCCTTCCTTCGGGGTATAAGACACAGGCCGGTGCACTGGGGGACAATCTTTCGGCAGGCGAAAAGCAGCGTTTAGGGCTTGCACGTGCCTTTTTAAAGGGAAGTGGACTGATTTTGCTTGATGAGCCTACAAGTAATGTGGACAGCATAAATGAAGGTATTATTCTTAAAGCACTTAAGCAACAGAAGAATGGGAGGTGTATTATTCTGGTGTCACATCGTGAATCTACTATGGCGGTTGCAGACAGAGTATACAGGATTGATAATGGAAGGATGAGAGAATTAAAACAGGCAAAGTAATTCCGGTTTTACGAATCTTCCTGAGTGGGCCGAACTGTTACAAATTTGTAACGGTTCAGTTTAAATGTGCTTGAATTTGAGGACATTTGATAGTATAATCAATAAACAGTAGTATATTAACATAGTATATTTTGGAGGAATAAAAATGATAGCATGGAATAATCTGGATGAGACAAAGGCTTATAATGAACTTAAGAATATTAAACGTGTTAATCTTAAAGAGGTAATGTCAGGGGATGGCGGCGCAGAGCGTGTAAGGAAATATAGTGTTGAAATGGCAGAAGGCATGTCATTTAATTATGCGGCAAAGCAGGTAGATGATGATGTGCTTGGGGCGCTTGCCGCACTTTCTTCGGAAATGCAGCTTACTGAGAAATTTGAAGCATTGTATAATGGCGAGGTAATTAATACCGGTGAAAATCGTAAGGTACTTCACCATCTGACACGCGGACAGTTAGGTATGGCTGTTGTTGCTGATGGTGTTGATAAGAGAGAATTTTATGTAAATGAGCAGAATAAAATAGCAGAATTTGCCAAAAAGGTACATAGTGGTGAGATTAGCAATGCGGCAGGTGAGAAGTTTACAACGGTTGTACAGATTGGAATCGGTGGCAGTGACTTAGGTCCGCGTGCCATGTATCTTGCTCTTGAAAACTGGGCTAAGGTTAATAATAAATTTAAGATGGAAGCTAAGTTTATAAGTAATGTTGATCCGGATGATGCTGCAGCAGTGCTTGCCGGTATTGATGTGGCACACTCTATTTTTGTGCTTGTATCTAAGTCAGGAACCACGCTTGAAACATTGACCAATGAGGCCTTTGTGAAGAATGCCCTAAAGAGTGCAGGACTTGATGCTTCGAAGCATATGATAGCAGTTACAAGTGAGACTTCTCCGCTTGCAAAGAGCGATGATTATCTTGCTGCATTCTTTATGGATGATTATATCGGAGGACGTTATTCATCTACGTCAGGTGTTGGCGGTGCTGTGTTGTCACTTGCTTTTGGGCCGGATGTATTTGCAGAGTTTCTTGAGGGCGCAGCTAATGAAGATAAGCTTGCAGCCAATAAGGATATACTTTCCAACCCTGCACTTCTTGATGCGCTTATAGGGGTGTATGAGCGAAATATACTTGGATATGGTTCGACAGCAGTACTTCCATATTCTCAGGCTTTGAGCCGCTTCCCGGCACATCTTCAGCAGCTTGACATGGAATCCAACGGTAAAAGTGTTAACCGTTTTGGAGAGCCTGTTAATTATGTTACAGGACCGGTTATTTTTGGCGAGCCGGGAACTAACGGACAGCATTCTTTCTATCAGCTTTTACATCAGGGAACGGATATTATTCCGCTTCAGTTCTTTGGCTTTAAGAACAGCCAGATGGGAACAGATGTGGTTATAGAGGAAAGCACAAGCCAGCAGAAGCTTTGCGCTAATGTAGTTGCGCAGATTATGGCATTTGCATGTGGAAAGGATGATGATAACCGTAATAAGAACTTTGATGGCGGCCGTCCTTCGAGCATTATTATAGGTGATACGCTTAATCCTAAGAGTCTTGGTGCAATTCTTTCGCATTATGAGAATAAGGTAATGTACCAGGGCTTTGTATGGAATCTTAACAGCTTTGACCAGGAGGGAGTACAGCTTGGAAAGGTACTCGCAAAGAAGGTACTTGCACATCAGACAGAGGGTGCGCTTAAGGTGTACAGTGATTTGTTAAATATTTAATGTTTATCATAGTGGAGGAATTATGTCAAAAAGGCACAGACTTGGAAGCATACTTCCTATAATTGGTGGCGCACTGGTTATGTGCGCCATTGTTG
>CAZBHM010000115.1:0-5463 GCA_964491975.1 uncultured Lachnospiraceae bacterium
CTATAGAGGATGAAGAAAATGTAATCATTGCAGGTGATTTTAATAATTATAGAAGAGGTTTTCAAAATTGTGAGTGGTGCCTAAAAAAAGTGAATGAATTGGCAAATTCTGCTGGGTTTAATATGTTTACCCCATCAGGAGGGAGTATAAATGAGGATAATGAGGGCGATTATTCCTTTCCAGAGGACCACATCTTTGTAAAAGGAAATTCGATAAAGATTGATGAACTGTATGATTATGACAGAAGCTTTACTGAAAAATCAGCGAAAGTATATCAGTGGGGAACTGATTTTCAAAATTATAAAGGTAAAGACCAAGACGGAAATAATATATATGACAAGATCAATGCTCCTTTTCCTGACCATGCTATAATTGAAGCAGATTTTAAGATTTTAAAAGATTTATGATTTCTATATTGGTGAATATCAAAGACTATGATCAAGAACGCATTTATGATGCAAAGAATCTAATGCTTGAGCAAGTGTACAGTAAGTGAAAAGAAGATGATTCTTTATCATATAGTTCTAGCGGAGGAATGGTTTTACGAATTGAAAATGATTCGTATGATATTTCAGATACAGAAGTTGACAGAATTAACTCGGAACATATAGACGAATTACTTTACTGCAAGAAATATGGTGGTTATGAGATAGAGACGGTTATGGGATTGCCCTTAAGTTCAATTATTGAAAAGAATTTTGAATGTATCGATAATGAATTAATCAATAAGATGTTGGTTGATAGTGAGGTAATCGTACCTGTAACCGGACATGGAAAAGGAAAGTAGCGGTTTCGATAACAAAAGGTTTTGAACATGATTTGAAAGGTGGTGTGTATATGGCTTTGGCGGAAACGTTATATTTTGAGATATATGAAAAGCTAGATGATTATCTGCACAGATTAAGACAGAGCAGATTTAAGATGGAAGCTGCTTTTAATGCATATGAGGCTAAGTGTAAAGCCAAAGACCGCGAATTAAAAGCTGCTGTTTTGGAAAATTCGCATAGGCAGTCACATATTGAAGCAGAGATTGCATTGGCAGGTATTAATGAAACTGCTGAAGCTGCTAAAGAAAGTGTAAAAAAGGCATCAGAAGCACTTGTGTCTTTAAAGAAAGAGGCTGAAAAAATAAAGGAGAAGTATGAAGCAGATATGCTGCTTCTTGAAAGAGAATTTAAGCTGTCTCAGAACAGGTATAAGAATGAAGCATACAAGCTTAAAAACGAGGTGGGTGAGTATCTGGATTCTTTGGAGATTAAAAGATTTGCGTTTATTATTAATAGTGACAGGGCTTTGTATGATAACGCAGTGCTTCATCAGAAAGAAGGGTTAAATGGAACGGATTATATTTCGATAGGAATGTTTAGAGCACCAATCCCTGTGCATGAGGAGTTTGTTTCAAAGCTTACAGCTTTGTTTAATGATAATTTTGATGCAGCTACAAAAACGATTATGCTTCCGGCATGTATTGATATGAAAAGGGGACAAAGCATAGTTGTTGAATATTTACCGGGAAATGCAGAGCAGGATATGATTTTGGGAATCCGCAATTTTGTCCTAAATACTTCAAGATATTTTAGAGCAGGTCTTAGTGATAAACGTGAGCTTTTGCTGTTTCAAAACTTCCCGGAAAATTATGATGCAAAGCAGATAAATAATATACGCAGCCTGTGTATGGAGGCTTCTGATAAAGGAAATATAATAATTCTTACGCATAACAGTGCTTTGAAAAATGTTGAAGCTTTGGATACATTTACGTTTATTAAATCAATTTCCACTAATATCGGCTCTAAAATGGGTGGTTTTTTTATGGAAATGAGCACCAGGAAGGAAATTGCTTCGTTTAAATGGTACAGCTCTCCAGAGACTTTGGCAGATAAGAATGTGAAAGAAGAGCCGGATGGTAATACATGTAGTGGAAATGTTGCAGTATATATTGAAGCCGAGAGGGATAATCTTTTACACAATATTATTACTACAATAGTAAAGAACACTCATCCGGATGATATTGAGCTGTGGCTTATAGATTTTGGTAAAATCGAATTTGGCAGGTATGTTAAAGCTGTGCCTCCACATGTAAGGTACCTTATTTGTGAGGAGGCAGAAGCAATTATTTATGATATTATAGACAGAATTGTAGATGTTATTAATAAGAGACGGAATATTTTTAAAGATAATGGCTGGACAGCTTTTGGTGATGTATCGTATGAAAAATATATGCCCCTTGTTGTGGTCATGATTAATGAAACAGATGTTATGCTGCAGGCTGTTAATAAGAACGCAGATTATGTGGAAAAGCTTGATTTTATTTTAAAAAGAGCTGAAGAATCCGGCTTCAGATTTATTTTGTCGGGCAAAGGAAAGCATGAAGGCTATGAAAAATTTGCAAAGAATACAGCGCTGCATATATGGCATCGTGATGAAGGTAAACTTTTGTTAAAGGATGTTAAATTGTCACCGCTTTGTATTATGGATGAAGCAAAGCAGAAGGAATTAATACATTCTGTTAAAGCAAGCCTTACAGAGATGGATTCATATGATGCAGAGAATGAGAAAGTGTTTATTGATAAGAGACCGCTGATAATTGATGGAAATAAGTATGTATCTTTTGAAAGTATGAAGATGCATATGGAAGAATATCTAAAACGACAAAAAGGAGAAGCATTCTTTATTTTTCCGGGGGAAGTGCAGAAAATGTCTGCCGGTTCAGTATATCCGGTTGCCGTGGAAAGGGAGGCTTTTGAAAATCTGGCGCTTATTGTCAATAATACTGAAAATGATGAAGCAGCGGCGGCGGTTGTAATCTCAGTTTTTGAAAGTATTAAATTGCAGAATGCAGGTTTTGAAATTTGGGGCAGCATACGGAGCCGAGTTTTTAAAGTGTTGCAGGGCTGTGTCAGTGAGGACGTATTTGCAGCACGGAATATAGATGATATAAGAGAACAGATAAGGATAGTTAAGAAGGATATAATGGCTAAGAAGAGGGCTGACAGATTTATTGTACTTATTGGATTTGAAACACTTCTTAATATGCCGGAAGGTGTTTACCGGGAAATTTATGATGTTGCAGCAGCAGATATCAGGTTTGTTCTTACATATGGACCGCAGCTTGGGTATCATTTTGTGATGGTGTTTAATAAGATATATGAGTTTGAAAATGTAGGTATATCTAAAACAGTATTCAGACATAAGCTTACGTTTAGGTCAGACAATCGTTTATTTGTGTATAATAATGAAACGGACTGTGAAGTAAGCTTTAAGCCGTATCTTTTTGAAGGCTTATCGTGGGATGGCTGGAGTGTTCTGGCAGATGGCGGAATTACTTATACGGCTGGGAAAGAAGAATATCTTTTGTAAAGAAAGGCAAAGATGGGTGGAATATATGGCTACAAAAAAGCTTTATGATTTAGATGCGTATAGGACAAGTTTTAGTGCAGCAGTGGTATCGTGTGTACAGAAGGGAAACTTCTTTGAGGTTGTACTCGATGAAACTTTGTTTTTTCCAAAAGAAGGCGGTCAGACGGCAGACAAGGGTGTGCTTGGCGGAAGCAATGTGACTGATGTGCAGATTAAGGAGGATGTAATTACACACACGGTTGAGAAAGCATTTGCTGTCGGGGATATTGTAGAGGGCAAAATTGACTGGCAGCACAGATTCTTTAATATGCAGCAGCATAGCGGAGAACATATTTTTTCGGGACTGGTGTTTGAAAGGTATGGTTATAATAATGTTGGGTTTCATCTTAGTGAACAGATTGTAACAATGGATTTTGATGGTGTACTTACAAAAGCACAGGCAGAGGAGCTTGAATGGCAGGTAAATGAGGCAATAACGGCTAATGTTGAAGTAAAATCTGCATATCCGGCAAAAGAAGAGCTTGAAGGCTTGAAATATCGTAGTAAAACAGAGGTAAAGGGAGCTGTACGGATTGTTGAAATCCCTGGTTATGATATATGTGCATGCTGTGCCCCGCACGTAAGGCATACTGGCGAAATCGGCATGTTTAAAATACAGAGCATACAAAATTATAAGGGTGGGGTAAGAATAAGCTTTCTGTGCGGCTTTAGGGCACTTATGGAGTACAGGAGAAAAGCGGAGATTATTACTGAGCTTACAGGTGTTTTTACAACAGCTGATGACAGGCTTGTAGAAAATGTGGATAAGCTTAGATTGCAGCTTAAACAGCTTAAGGGACAGCTTGCAGCTGTAAAGCAGGAATTAATGGATAATAAGATTGAAAGAATACCACATGAACAAAAAAATGTGATTATTTTTGAACGTGAGCTGGAAGCATCCGGGATGAGGACAGCAGTTAATAAGCTTACAGATAAGCATGAGGGTTTATGCGGAATATTTGTAGGGAGTGATGAGAGTGGTTACAGCTTTATTATAGGCAGCAGAAATGTTGACTGCAGACAGGTCATGAATCTGTTAAAGGAAAAGTTTAATGCAAGAGGCGGCGGCGGTCCGCTTATGGTACAGGGGTCTTTAAGCGGACCGGATGCCAAATTAATTGAAAGGCTTATTTCTTCGCAAATGTAAAGCCTTCACCGAATACTTCAGTTACCCTGCTTATAATCATAAAGCATTCAGGGTCGATAATATGTACAAGCTTCTGAACCTTGCCAAGCTCGTAATTCGATACAACGCTAAGGATTACCTCGGCTTCATTGCCAAGGTATCCGCCCCTGCCGTTAAGAATGGTTACACCGCGGTCAAGCTCATTAAGAATTGTAGTTCGTATTTCGTCAGACTTAGAACTGATAATTTTAATTTCAGTCTTGGTAGTTCCAAGAAGCAGTGTCTTGTCAAGTGCAATTGACGTAAGTATCAGAAGAATTATACCGTAAAGTAAGTCTTCAAAAGAGTGGTAATACATCTGTATAAGCAGAATTATAAAGTCAAGCACATACACGATTACGGATATTGGTATTCTTAAATATTTGTTGATAATCATACTTGGAATATCCATACCGCCGGTTGATGCGCCCTCGCGCATTACAATACCGAGCGAAATGCCAATTCCAAGCCCGGCAAAAATAGTATTAAGCAGCAGATTATCCGTAATCACGATATCACCCAGCATATGATTCAAAAATTCAAGTGCAACCGGATAAAAAAGTGAGCTTATGATAGTAGTTGCCACGAACTTACGGCCGAGCAGAAAAAGACCGGCAATGAGTGCGATTACATTAAAGATAAGCAGGAAGGCTGATACTGAAAAACCTGTCATGTGATTTGTCATAAGTGCAAGACCGGTTGCCCCTCCGCTCATTAAGTCAGCGGGCATTAAGAAAAGCTTAACGGTAAGTGAATAAAGAAAGCTGCCTGAAAGAACCATAAATAAAGTCTTTAATTTTTCTAAAAGTGAAATATGTATACTCATCTGAACCTCCAAATCATACCTATTATAAAAGAAAAGTGTCAAAAAGTAAAGAAATAAAATAATTTTCTGTATAAGC
>CAZBHM010000116.1:0-5208 GCA_964491975.1 uncultured Lachnospiraceae bacterium
AAAGGTAGTTTTGCTTAAAGGTGCTTGGTATGAGTCTGCACTATATAAAAATAGATAGAGAGAATATGGTAAGATTTGTGCTTTGAATGTGGTTGACCAAAATGCATATTTGGTGTAAACTTTTTATAAAAATAAGTAGGAAGAGGACATATGGCTAATTTAACTAACCCACAGGATACAATAGCAGTTATTCAGAAGTATAATTTTATGTTTCAGAAGAAGTTTGGACAGAACTTTCTTATAGATACGCATGTGGTGGATAAGATTATCCGCTCGGCGGGGCTTACCAAGGATGATATGGTGCTTGAGATAGGCCCGGGTATTGGAAGTCTTACGCAGCATCTGGCTGAGAATGCAGGAAGGGTTGTCGCAGTTGAGATTGACAAGAATCTTATACCAATTCTTAAGGAAACACTTTCTGACTATGATAATATTACAATAATTAATGAAGATATACTTAAGGTGGATATTAATGCTCTGGCAGAGGAATATAACGGTGGAAGGCCTATTAAGGTTGTTGCAAATCTGCCATATTATATTACTACGCCGATTATTATGGGACTTTTTGAGAATCATGTGCCTATTGAAAGTATAACGGTTATGGTGCAGAAGGAGGTTGCGGACCGCATGCAGGTTGGGCCGGGAACCAAGGATTATGGTGCACTTTCACTTGCGGTACAGTATTATGCGAAGCCAGAGATTGTGGCGAATGTGCCGCCGAATTGTTTTATTCCAAGGCCCGGTGTAGGCTCTGCGGTAATAAAGCTTACCAGATTTAAGGAGCCGCCGGTTGTGGTGAATGATGAGGCACTTATGTTCAGGCTTATCAGGGCTTCATTTAATCAGAGACGTAAGACACTTGTTAATGCGCTTACTAACTCTTCTGAGCTTTCGTTTAGTAAGGAGCAGATTGCGGATGCGGTTGCAGAGCTTGGTTTTAATGCAGCAGTACGCGGTGAGACTCTTACACTTTCGGAATTTGCAGAGCTTAGTAATGCTTTAAGTTAATATAAGAATGATTTAGACACTTCCGTAATATAATAGTCAAAAAGGGAGTGTCTTTTTTATGCAGGATTATAAAAGAATAGTTTCGTATATTTACGCATATGAGGATAATCAGAAGAAAAATAATACAGGCTTTGCGAAGCTTGAAGCAAGGGGCAGAGAAGGACATTTAAGCTGCCGGATTAATGGTAAGAGTGGTCTTACAAATGAGGAGATTTTAGAGGTATATTTTTTACATATCGGAGAGTATTACGAGGGAATAAAAGTAGGTACATTTAAAGCCATAAACGGGCAGGTTGCCTTGGAGCTTAGAATAAATACGGCGGATATCGGGGATTCGGGGTTTGGACTGGCGGATATGCACGGGCTTTTTTTTAGAACGAAGCAACAGCCGTATAAGGTATTTGCATCCTCCTGGGTTGATGCGCCCTTAATGCTTGATAGGTTTCGTGAATATAAAAAGGAGGAGCTTATAGAAACATTCTTTGAAGCACTTGAGAAGTACGGGGAGCAGGAAGAGGAGGATATTGAAGATAACGTCAATGAGGGCGTGGAAGAAACAGATGAGGGCGTGGAAGAAACAGATGAGAGCGTGAAAGAGACGGATGAGGGCGTGGAAGAGACGGATGAGAGCGTGAAAGAGACGGATGAGAGCACAGAGGAGGCAGATTTGAGTGCGGAAGAGCTTACAGAGTGCTGTCCTATAGAAAAATGTAAAAGTTCGTGGGAAAAGATTTGCTGCAGATATCCGAAGGTAATTGCTTTTGAAAACAACATGTCATGTATGTGTCTCAAGGTGGATATTAAGGATATAGAAGCTATATTTGGTGGAAGTTTTAATATGGCTTCGAATACTTTTGCGATAAAAAGTTATATGAGGTATAAATATCTTCTTCTGATTGAAAATGAGAAGGATTCTGAGGGGAAAAGCTGTATTCTTGGAGCACCGGGCATTTTTAACAATAACGATAACCGTGTTGCGTGTATGTGCGGTTTTAATGAGTTCAGGCCATCAAAAAATGCAGAAAAGATGAACTGCCGGTTTGGGTACTGGTTAAAAGAAATAAAGCTTTAAATAAAATCGCAGCAACAGCAGTGGCAGCAGCAGCTGCTGCTGCGGTTTGGGCATTTACTGCTGTGATTTTCTATATTGGATTAGTCAGGGTATAGAGGTAGTGGTCACGGTAAACACCCTGAATAAGGGCATATTTGCGGATAAGCTCTTTACGGGTAAAGCCGATATTTTCTGCAAGCCTTATGGAGGGCAGGTTAACAGGCTGTATGTATGCTTTTAACGTGCGCACACCAAATTCATTAAATACAACGTCTATTGCTTTTTCAACAGCCTCCATGCCATATCCGTGATGATGGAATGCAGGGTCAAACTTATAGCCGATGTCGCAGCAGCGTACAGGGAAGTGCTTAAAGTTGCTAAAGGAGACCGTTCCGATAATTTTATCGGGGGCAGACTTAAGAAAAACGTAAAGGCGTAGGTTAAGCCTTCTTTTAAGAAGAGCTTCTTCATACAGCAGCATCTGTCGGTGATAATCGGCGGTATAGTAATCGGCCGGTTTTTCACGTTCATATTTGTCAAAAATCTCACGGCCGGATTCTATAAAGCTTAGAACCTGTCTGTCATAGCTTTCGTCAAGTACTTTAAGAACCAGTCTGCCTGTTTCAAATGTCTGGTTTGTCATTGCTAATCCTTTCTGTGTCAACGCCACGAAGCAGTACACCGGGAATAATTGCGGCAACAGCTTCCTTAAGGGCAAAAAGCTCATCGGCAGTATAGGCACTATAGCCTTTTTTAAGAATGTGTCCCGAGTCGGTATAACCCTGTAAAAAATATCGTCCGTGACAGTCCTTAATAAGCTCAGCGGCGGAGATTAAAGATTCTTCGTCATGGAGTTCTTTTACAACGGTGGTTCTGAATTCAAATTCAACATTTCCGTTTTTAAGAATTTCGATGCTTTTAAGAATGTTATCCATGTTAAAATTGGCAATATCGCAGGTCATGGCATATTTCCCCGGACTGTTTTTAATATCCATTGCTATATAATCGACAAGCTTATTATTAACAATCACAGAAAGGATGTCAGGACGGTATCCGTTGGTATCGAGTTTGACCTTAAGACCAAGTGAGCGGATGCGGCTGATAAAATTAGTTAAATCGGGCTGAAGTGTGGGTTCGCCGCCGGTAATGCAAACACCTTCAAGTATATTGGCTCGTTTTTTGAGCACGCTTAAAATGTATTCTTCGTCGTATTCACCATCTGTTGTGCCTGACATTACAAGGTCCGTATTGTGACAGAAGGGACAGCGAAAGTTACAGCCCGGTGTAAATATTACTGCTGCAAGATGTCCGGGATAATCAAGCAGTGATGTTTTGTTAAAACCCTGAATATTCATAAAATCTCCTTAATTGTGCAGCAAGCTGTAAAAGACTGAGTGTGACCTGTTACAAAAAGCTTGCACTTATTAGAAAATTGCGTTAAACTTAGTTAAAGTATGCAGACATGTGTTAGTTAAGTCTGCTTTTGTGTTGTAAGCTTTGCCTTGGCAGGCAGATTCAGTATAACAAATAATTAGGAATGGTGCAAGATGGAGTTAAAGGAAAAATACATGAAGGAAGCAATCAGACAGGCTAAGAAGGCAGCAAAGCTTGGGGAGGTTCCGATTGGCTGTGTGATAGTTTATCAGGATAAAATTATTGCAAGAGGTTATAATCGCCGTAAAATTGATAAAAATACACTTTCTCATGCGGAGCTTAACGCAATCCGTAAGGCAAGTAAGGTTATGGGCGACTGGCGGCTTGAGGATTGCGATATGTATGTTACACTTGAGCCGTGTCAGATGTGTGCGGGTGCAATTGTGCAGGCAAGAATGCGAAAGGTATATATAGGAACGATGAGTCCGAAGTCAGGCTGTGCAGGTTCGATTCTTAATCTTTTACAGGTAGAAAAGTTTAATCATCAGGTCGAGATTGAAAGTGGGGTCTGCGAAAAGGAATGCAGTACAATGTTAAGCGATTTTTTTGCAATGCTGCGTATACAGGTCGCCAGAGAAAAAGAGAAGAAAGAGCAGAGCGAATAAAATATAAGGCGGTTTTGGCCGCCTTATTGTGATTTGGTTATTTTAGTATTATTGTCCTGATTGTTTTGCGTGCAGTTCTTTAAGCTTTTTGTTTAAGAAAGCGTATAAAAGCCCTATTGGAATCATGATAACAAGGACTGCCGCGGTCATTATAAATGCAAGGTGGTCCGGGACATCGGCCATCATGGTATAATGAGTACCGGTGCACCAGAATACGATTTCACGTACCAGATAAATTATAAAGGTGTGGCTTGCAAACAGTGGAAGTGAGTATCTGCCAAGCCATTTAAGAACGTTGGATTTTTGTACGAAAAAGGCTGTAAGCATAATGCCACCAATGCCTGCAAGCATTGCTATAACGTATCTTGTTATGTTGACAAAAACCAGGTCAACCATGTTTACATACCCGTTAAGATATGGACCGAAGTAAATATTTATTGCAAAACAGACCGGAATGAGGATAAGCTTTGCCGTGGTATTAAGCCGCCCGATTAAGTCATACTGCTTTGTAAGAAAGCCAAGAATATAACATGCCGCACCCATGAATGCAACGTCAGTAAGAAGCGGTACGCGTTCATGAGGCATGTAAGGATAAATGCGCCATATGTTGCGTGCTATGGCAATAAAAATAATTACTAATGCCAGCTTTACCGCAAGGTGCCTTCTGCCGGTAAGCTTATACCAGCCATAAAAATATATTTCACTCCAGAAGAGTGCAAACAGGAACCATACCTGACCTATGTAGAGCCACTGCGGAGTACCAAGGTAAAAAATGTGGACTAACTGGTCTAACCAGCCTACGGCGGTAATCATGTCAGTGCGGTACTGTGGGATTATCATGCATATGATAAGACCAAGAGCCGTGATGACAAAATACGGAATTATACGTGACTTAAGCTTTTTTACCACAAAAGCAGGAAATGTGCTGTCAAGCTGCTTTTGGGAGACGGCCATGCCTGATATAAAAAAGAACAGCGGCATGTGAAAGCTGAAAATCCAGTTAAATATAAATGAATTACCGGTTACAATATGTCCGAGTACTAAAAGTATTATGCCTATACCTCTGGCTGCATCTATATACCCGAGTCTTTTTTGGGGAGTATGCTGCAT
>CAZBHM010000117.1:0-5088 GCA_964491975.1 uncultured Lachnospiraceae bacterium
GCAGAATATCGGTATTTAAGGCAATGTACATAAGGTTATAGAGAACCATGCCATTTTCACAAGGCACATCATAAAATTCCTTCCTTATGACTCCTAATTCCTCCAGACGGTCAAGAGCTGCCTTAACACTTCTTTTGGACTCTCCGTAAAGGTCTGCATACTGCTGATATGTTTTCTGCAACAACTCCCCCTTAAAACGTTTTCTCCAACCGACAACCCTTCCACTCTGCTCGTCCCTCACTTCTGCCGGACGATACCAATACACAATATCAGATAAGAGGGTAATGGCAAGCAGATAAGGCTTGCCATTTGGTCTGGTAATGGTGCTATACCATATCTGCGGTATCACATTGCCGGATATGTTCATCATGCCCATAGCATCTACAATCTGATTTCCGCTTGTTATATATCCCATTACCTTCGACCTCCTTCCTGCTTCCATTTCTCAAGAAGCTCATATATCACTTCTTCAATCTCGTCATTGGAATATTCCGCTGTGAAATACTCCTTAATGCGGTCAGCCTTCAATATGACCTTTTTTGCCTTCGGTTTTTCCTCTGACAGAAGCAAATCTATCACTCCCGCATTAAGTTCCCCGGAAAGGCTGTATTTCTTCAAAGTTGCTGCCTGTGTTCCATTTGGAACAACATTCAGCTCCTTAATTTTCTTGTAAAGCAATGTCTGTTCTTCTACCGACAGATAGGAAATATCAACACCGGATATGAAGCCTAATTTCTTTTCATCAACCATATTAAGCAGCTCCGGTATCAGCTCCGCTAAGCGGATATACCGCTGAACCATTTTTCCGTTATCTCCGGCAGCTTCACCAACTTCATCATAGGTATTCTTTTCTGCCTTGCTTCCCTGATGTTTCATGGCTTCAAATTTCATTTTATAGGCTTTCGCCTTTTCACTCGGTAAAATGTCCTCTCGCTGAATATTTGAGTCCACCATGATAATCGTTGCTTCATCATCGGTATAATTTCTCACAATAATTGGCATTTCTGACCGTCCAGCAAGTTCAGAACCTCTTTTTCTGCGGTGTCCCGCAATCAGCTCATATCCCCCCTCTGTTCTTGGTCTGGCTATTCCTGGCATAAGGACACCATACTGACGGATACTTTCCGTTGTTTCCTCCATCTTTTCATCATCAACCACTCTGAACGGGTGGTCTTTGAATGTAAACAGGTCACTCAACGATGCAATAATAATCTTCTCTGTATCTACGCTTTCCTCACTGCTAATACCAAGCAAATCATCATAAGTGGTAAGCTGAATTTCCTTATTATTTCTCTTTCGCATGGTTCAATACCTCCTGTGCAAGTCTTTCATAGCTTTCCGCACCTTTACTTGTATTGTCATACTCAAAAATACTTACTCCCTCAGAAGCGATTTCTGCGATTGCTTCTGACCTTGGTATTGCGCTGTCAAAAATATTAACTTCTTTCCCATAGGCTGTATGTACTGCCTGCTTATTTCTCTTAGAATTGTTATATCTGCTGGCATCCATTGTAAAAAGGATACCTTCAATCTCTATATCCGGATTAAAACGCTGTTTTGTGCCTTTATAGACCTTCAACAGCTCGGTAAGTCCGTCCGCTGCATAGAATTGTGGCTGTACCGGAATTAGAACGCTGTTAGCTGCTGTCATGGCATTTATTGTCAGCATACCAAGCGAAGGCATACAATCAATAATTATATAATCATAATCCTCCTGTAAAAGCTCCAGATACTCCTTCAACACATTCTCCCTATCTTCAACCGTGATTAAGGACATATCCATGCCTGTAAGTAACTTATTGGACGGAACCACATCTACACCCTCTTTATGCTTCAAAATAGCTTCTCTATGCTCAAATTCAATGCCCATAATGACATTCTCAAGCATATTTTTTAATGTTACCTTCAAATTCTTAGGAAATCCCAATCCAAGGGTTAAGTGTCCCTGTGAGTCTGCATCTACTAATAAAACTCTCTGTCCTAATCTTGCCAATCCTACTCCTAAATTGATACTTGTGGTAGTCTTACCAACTCCACCCTTCTGATTTGCGATTGCTATTACTCTGCACATGATAAATTCTCCTTTTCTTCTACTGTTCTTTTACATTGGTCTTTCTTACTTCTACATAAGCTCTGTGAAATTTATTGGTTCCCTTGTTCGGATACAAATCTGAAAATTCTGTTACTTCAAGTTTGGGATTTCTCTGCAAAATCTTCCCAAACCACTTAATATCGTTCTTCGTTCCCATCAACCTAATTTTTAACATTAGTCCAATCCTCCTAATAAGGCATACAGCTTACGATTATCCTTAACATACTCCGGATAACGAATTTGAATTGCCTGCCAAAAGTACGGTGCATACCCACAGCAGAACAATTCTTCCACGCTATATAACTTGCACTCTGTCAACTGTTCTTCTGCATCATCGTAGTCATCCACGCTTGGTGTTCCATTGCAGTATAAATTAAATGCCATTCGTACCACTCTCTGACTACCGCTTGTCTGCCAACCTTCATGCAAGCACTCCGGTTTTACATTGCCCGTCTTAAAATCGTAAATTCTGTACGCATTTTCCCTTGTGTCATTGCAGATACCAAGACAATAGCAAAGTGCCTTGTGGTAAACATCCTGATACCTAACCTCTTTCAATTTCTCATAGTAGAATTTCTCATGTGCTTCGCTAATAAAAATCATTTTGCCTTCATTCTCGGCTTTTGCACCTAACGCTGTACTGTTCATGTGTTTTCCTCCTAATAATTTTGATTGACTATAACAAAAAAGGACAAACTCATCTGTTAAAATGAATTCGTCCTTTAAGGCGTAGTTATTAGGTTATTTGAATACACCGTTATGTGTTATTCGGTACTATTGGGTATTTTTTTGATGTACTTTTGATGTACTAACCCATTTTTGATGTACTAACCCATTTTTGATGTACTATTTCATCAAACAAAGTCCGCAAAAAAACTTCGTTTTCGCTCAATCATTTCGTCAATTCTTGCTATGTAAGTAGCCACATCCTTGACATTTTCGCAACGTTCTATCCGTCCATCCGGATATACCTTCTTGGTGGAAGCACCTGCACCCAATGCCACGATAGTCTGTTTTTCTTCCATAATAAGGATATTGTATACTCCTTCACTGCCGGGAACCGAATATCCCACATTTTCGAGGTTGCCGGTCATATTCTTCTGCCGGTACAGATAATACGGCTTAAGTCCCATGGCTCTTGCATGTGCCATAAGCATATCCGACACTTCCTCTGTATTGGTGCTCTCATAACCGGCATACTCTTCCTTACGCTCATTAAGAATGGAAGCACGCTTAAGTGCCAGTGAATGAAGCGTAAGACTTTCAGGGCGAAGCACTGCTATCTCCTTCATCGTACGCTCCATATCCTCCTTAGTCTCACCCGGGAGCCCTGTAATGAGATCCATATTTATATTACTAAAGCCACACTCTCTAGCAAGGTTATATGCATTAACCGTATCCTCTACCGAATGCCGCCTTCCAATAAGGTCAAGTGTCTTCTGGTTCATCGTCTGGGGATTAACGGAAATCCTCTCAACGCCGTATTTTCTTAAAGTAAGAAGCTTATCCTTTGTAATGCTGTCAGGTCTTCCCGCCTCTACGGTAAATTCCTGACACTCTGAAAAATCAAAGTTTTCGGTAATTGTCTTAAGCACTCTGTCCATCTGATAAGGCAAAAGTGTGGTGGGTGTTCCACCGCCCATATATACAGAATTAAGCGACTTTCCTTTAAGCTCACCTGCCACAAATTCAATTTCCTTACAAAGTGCATCCACATATTCATCCACTCGCTTCTCCCATACCTTAAGCGGATATGATGTGAAAGAGCAGTACAAACACCTTGTCGGACAAAAAGGAATACCCACGTAAAGACTATAGCCCTTTTTATAATCAAAACCTGATAAGAGTGCTCTCTCTCTCCTTGCAATCTCTATGCTTAATGCAGTCTTTTTATCGCCTGCCAAGTATTCTTTCTTCATATGACAGGCTATTTCTTCATCACTTTTGCCCTCTTCAAGAAGTGCATACGGAATCTTAACCGGTCTTATGCCTGTAAGCGTTCCCCATGGAAGTGTCTTTCCCGTAAGCTCTGAAAGGAGCTCATAAAGACCAATCTTAAGCTTATTCTTTACCTGCTTACGGTCTTTATCATAATCAGGGCAATCAGAAAGATCTATTATTCTGCCGGTTTCAGCTAATACATCCCGTCCGGTTACAGTGATAATTATCCTTCCGTCTTCATAATTTACCGTAAAATAAAGTTGCGAAGCATCATCCTTATGAACAAAGCTCACATCTTCCTCCGGATAAAAGGACTTTATAAGTGAATGTATATCATATTCAAAATTACTGTAATTCAAATTTACTTCTATCATCTTATGTACCTGTTATAACTTATTTCATGAGCAATCGTCGTGCTGTCACCATGCCCCGGATATACTATTGTGGTATCAGGAAGTGTAAAAAGCTTATTTTTTATGGACTCTGTAAGTGCATATGAACTTCCTGTCGGAAAATCTGTTCTTCCTACTGACTCCATAAAAAGCGTGTCTCCGCTTAAAAGTATGCCATCCTCATAAAAGTAATAACATGCACAACCTGCAGTATGCCCCGGAGTATGGATTACCTTAAAATTAATTTCTGCAAGCTTAACCTCTTCAGCATCCACAAAGGTACGGTCTGCATTAAATCCATAACCAATGCCAACTGCTGCCGTAAGATTAAGCTCTGGCTCTTTTAAAAGCTCTGTCTCATCTTCATGACAGTATAATTTAATATTATACCGCTCTTTAAGTGCCTTCACTGCTCCGATATGGTCAAAATGTGAATGTGTAAGTAAAATTGCAACAGGAGTAAGTGAAAGCTTTTCAAGCTCTGCAATAATCCTTTCTGCTTCTCCCGGCGCATCTACTATAATACATTCCTTCGGATCCTTTAAATATACAATATAGCAATTGGCACCTGCTCTTCCAAGTGCCATGCTTCTTATTATTATGTTACCCATGCTGCACCTCTTATCACTTATATCAGCCTGTAGTTCTCTCGATATCAATAAC
>CAZBHM010000118.1:0-4965 GCA_964491975.1 uncultured Lachnospiraceae bacterium
CTGTCATGCCGGCTTCAAGAATATATTGGTAGGCATGTGCCACAGGCCATACAATATTTACCGAATCTATTGAATAAATGTCTCCAAGGTCAACCATCCACCATTCGCCGGGAGCATTGATGGCAGCACTCCACCAAAGTCCCGGATTACCGCTGTTGCCATACCATGCAAGTGAGTCTTTGGCACAGCTTGAGGCGAAGGCTTTCTTCTCTCTTGCCACATCTGCAAGTACCTCTTCTTTAGCTTCAGGAATCTCCCACCACGAAAAATTCTCTTTTTCCTTAGCATATTCATCACATACTGTTACAGGCAGTGTAAGACTTCCTTTAATGTCACCTGCCGTAGCACTGATTATCATCTTATTTTCACCGCCTGCCCGCGTGCGCACAACAAATGTCGCAATACCGCCGACAGTATAAATCACATCCGGCCCTATAAGCTTTCCTGCACCCGTAACATCTACTTTTACTTTAGTCCCGTTATCATCTGCAACAAGTGTACCGCTGGAATCTGTAAGCTTAGCATATATTATGGTCTGGCTTATTCCATCGCCAATAAGTGCACTGTCAATGTATCTTTCAAAGCTTATTAAAGAAGCCTCTCCCGGTGTTTTTACTTCATATTCTGCCGCTACCCTGCCGTTAATGTAACCAACCGCTTTCAGGCTTCCGCTTACAAAGCCACCTGTCTTAAAGAAAAAGGGTGGATGTACAACTGCCGCATCATAAGAATATTCTCGTGTATCCTCATACAAGAGTCCTGTTTCCTGTCTCGGATTATTCGTTATGTTGCTCTGTGCCGGCTTATTTTTACCAATCGAAGCTCCATTTAAGAAAAGCTCTACCTCTTCACAGTTACTGTACACCCTCACATCAGCGGGCGATTTTTCAGTCCACCGGTTAGCAATATATACCATAGGCTCACTGTTCTGGCTCTTATAGAAATAATATCCGTGCTTAGGTATTCTGTACATATCCACAAGCCCGCACTTAATTACGACAGGCTCCGAACTAAATGGGGAATAATCGGTAAAATCCCAGTAAGCATCTGCCGCCACTTCTCCATTTCTCATCTGTCTTTCATTATCCGCAAATGATTCTTCCAGATTATTACAGTGTGTAAGCATCGCCTCATCACCATCACCACGTTCCCTGCGGCTTGTTGATTTTGTTCCGCCAAAATTCCAGTCACCATATTCACTTATTATTACAGGCTTTGCCGTCTTTGATGCATATACCTTGGAACCGTGCTGTGCCGCACAAAGATATATATCAGGATACGCACCATCTCCACCATTTTTCCATGCCGCCGTAAAACATCCGGGATACTCCTCATGCGCTACATCATGTGCAAGCTGCCCCCATTCGTGTGTAAAGCCCGCTTCATTTATACTGCTTTCCCATGCCACAACTGACGGATGATTACGGTCACGCCTTACAAGCTGTCTAAGCTCATATATTGTATTATTGGTAAATGCCTCGCTGTTAACAAATACCTGCCAGCCTGTCATTGAATTAAGACACACAATTCCAATCTCATCACACGCTTCATAGAAGTACGGACTGTGCGGATAATGTGAACATCTTATAAATTTGAATCCTGCATTTTTAATAAGGCGTACATCCTCATAAATCAGCTCCTTGGTCATTGCATTGCCGACTGCAAAAATATCCTGATGATAATTTACGCCATGCAGAGCCGTCTGGCGCTCACCATTAATATAAAGTCCGTCTTTTAGCCATTTTACAGTCCGTATACCGTACTTCAATGATTTTTCATCAATAAGTTCACCATTATTGTCATACAGAGTGATTTTTATAAGATAAAGATACGGGTTATCTATACTCCAGAAATTAACATTCTCCGGCATACTTGGCAAAAGCTCCACATAATCTGCACTGTCAGCAGAAATATTTACCAAAAGTCCCGTTTCCGTCACGATGTCACACTTCTTTTCAGACTGTGCAATACTTACCTTTACCGTTCCGTTAAACGCTTTAAAGCCACGGTTTCTTAAGTGAACCTTAACTGACAAAAGAGCACTCTCAGCCTTAAAGTCAATCTCTTTATTAGTAACAAATACACCGCCGCCTGCCACCTCATCTTCAAGAAGCTCATTGGTAATATATACATCTTCGGTGGCATAAAGATGTACGGGTCTGTACATACCGCCATGATACTGGAAATCGATACCCTTATTGGCTGTCGGAGCAAAATCCGGTTTACCATTAGAGTCACTTCTTACAATAAGCACGTTTTTATCATTGTACCTCACCGCATCCGTAAGTTCTGCAACAAAGCCCATATATCCGCCGCAATGTTCAGTAAGCCTGCTTCCGTTAAAAAATACTTCTGCCTGCTGCATGACTGCATCAAACTGAACAAAAATTCTTTTCCCCTCAAAATCCTTCGGAAGCTCAAATTCTTTACGGTACCAGCTTATTCCCTCATATGCATGAAAATTATCCGGTGTTACATATCTTGTACAGTGTGGAATATTAACATACGACCAACATGCATCCAAATACGCCTCATCACCCACACCTGATACCATATTTTCCGGCAGGTCACCCTTATGATACTGCCAGCCTGTTCCAAATCCAACCAATTCTTTGCCCATAATGTTCCCCCAAAAGCTTAAAGCTCTTTTTTAATATTTTTATTAAAATCCGGAAATGCCTTCTTAACTGCAACAACATCCATTTCCTTTAATTCTTTAATCTCACTCTTAAGCGATGTTTTCATAATACCTGCCGCAAGAAAGGCAAGCCATGCAGTAAAAAGTGCCATGACAAGTATCATAGAAAGTGACGTTTTAAACAATACCTCATACTGGTTAAGATATACCGGAAGCATTGCAAGAATACTGATTACCGCTGCCACTAAAAGTACCAGACTGTGAGCCTTTTTCTTATATACTGAATAAATTATTACAGACAGTGACATGCTTATCACCATCAGAAATACTATCTTCACACCAAGGATAAGAAATTCATAGGAAGGTGTTGTAAGATATGTCTCATACATACTAATAAGACTCTCTATTCCCTCCTCATCCAAATCATCGGCAAGATAGCTGATTCCGAACATATTAATCATAAGTGCCATGATAATATTCATAATCATTGCAACAAACATTGCAGGAATATTTAAAAGTGAATATCCTATTCCTGAAAGATATGCATTTCCAAAGCTCCCGCCGTCTGCAAGATTTTTACTTCTATTAAGCGCATGAATGGCAATGGTTCTTCCTACCACAGCCACCAGTCCTGATATTACAGCTGCAAGTATTGCCACAAAAAGCTTATTTTCCCCGACCGCCCTTATATTTGTCCATGCAATCATTACAATATTAAACACAAGAATGTCAAAAAACAGATACATTGCCATACCGTAAATAAGTGACTTTAAGCTTCCATGATAAGTCTTTTTAATATGCCTTATAGCAAATATTGGCACTGCTACAATCATTATAAGTGTGGTTGCCATACAAAGAAGTGTAACCAAAGGTACACCCGGAGTGCCATCTATCGCAACATCAAGATTACTAAGTAAAGGTAACATATAAATCCTCCGTATATTTTATTTCAAAAGTGATTTAAGCTCATCTATACTGAATGTATAATGTGTATTACAGAAATGGCAGTTAACCTCTATCGGCTCTCCGTCATCTATCATTTCCTTAAGTCCCTGTCTTCCGACTCCCATAAGTGCTCTGGTAACCTTCTTCTTAGAACAGTTACAGTCAAACTTTGTAGGAATCGTATCAAGAAATTCCACATCAAAACCCTCAAGTACCTCTAAAAGAATCTGCTCCGGACTAAGTCCCTTCTCAAGAAGCGAAGTTACGGACGTAATTTTCGCAATCTTCTCTTCAAGCATTGCTATAACCTTCTCGTCTGCAAAAGGCATAAGCTGAATAATAAAGCCTCCCGCCTGCTTAACCGTATTATCCTTCTCCATAAGAACACCAAGCGCGACTGCTGAAGGCACCTGCTCGGATTTTGCAAAATAATAAGTTAAATCTTCTGCAACCTCACTTGTTGTAAGCGGAAGCTGACTGTTATAAGGCTCCTTAAGACCAAGGTCTTTACTTACAAACATCGTACCATAGCCGATGGCTGCGCCTACATCAAGCTTACCAAGATAATTAGGCGGAATAATTACATTAGGATTACCAACATACCCCTTAACATTAGCATGTGAGTCTGCCGTAACTATTACCCCTTCAATAGGTCCGTCTCCTTTCATCTGAATTGTGAGTACATCATTCTCACCCTTCATCATGCTTCCCATCATTGCTCCACCCGTGAGAAGTCTTCCAAGTGCCGCTGTCGCCACCGGACTTGTATTATGAATCTGCCTTGCATGCTCCACAAGCTCTTTTGTAGTTGCCGCAAACGCTCTAATCTGTTTATCTGCCGCAGTTGCGCGGACTATATAATCAGCTGACATTATAATTCCTCCTGAATTTCTTTTTTAGTTCTTACCACAAATAAAAGTCTTTCACTTTCCTTATGTGGTTCTTCATTGGTAAATGCATCATATATATTAAGAAGCTCCATTCCGGCTTCATTAATAATTTCTTTTAATTCCTCCACCAAATGACATCTCTGGTAATGATATTCTGTATGCTTTCTGTATAAGCCGTTTTCTTCAGGAATAAATAAAGAAAGCCTGTACTCATTAATACGTTCCTCTTCATCATAGTAATTATCCCATATAAAGCTTCCCTCATCCCTGTCTTCAGCAATCGTATTATCGCCCAGAAGCTTTGTATATTTAAACTCAGTATTACAGTCAAATACAAATATTCCACCTGGGTCAAGATAATTATTCACAAGCTTAAAAACCGTAAGGAGCTCATCCTTAGACAAAATATAATTAATCGAATCACAGACACTTACGATTGCCCTTACTGTACCATAAAGTTCAAACTCTCTCATATCCTGCAAAAGATAGAGT
>CAZBHM010000119.1:0-4907 GCA_964491975.1 uncultured Lachnospiraceae bacterium
ATCTTACCTGTCTCAAGCACATACGCCCTGTCCGCTATGGAGAGTGCCTTTTTCGCATTCTGTTCCACAAGAAGCACTGTCGTACCGCCTTTGCTTACCTTCTCAATAATATCAAAAATTTCATTTACAAAAATAGGTGAAAGTCCCATGGACGGCTCATCCATAACAATCATCTTCGGATTAGACATAAGCGCGCGCCCCATGGCAAGCATCTGCTGCTCACCTCCGGAAAGCGTACCGGCTCTCTGGTTCTTACGCTCCTTAAGTCTTGGAAAACGAGAATATACCATTTCAAGATTGTTCTCGATTTCTTTTTTATCCTTTCTTGTATATGCACCCATCTTAAGATTCTCATATACGCTAAGCTGCGAAAATACTCTTCTGCCCTCCGGCACATGTGCTATGCCCATCTTAACAATCTTGTGTGCAGGAACCTTTGTAATATCAACGCCTTCAAACATAATCGAACCATGCTTTGCCGGCAAAAGTCCCGTAAGCGTATGGAGTGTCGTTGTTTTGCCTGCACCGTTCGCTCCGATAAGCGCAATAACCTCACCCTGGTTTACTTCAAAAGACACACCCTTAAGTGCCTGTATCATACCGTAGTATACTTCTACGTCCTTAACCTCTAACATTGCCATTGTTTCTTCCTCCTACTCACCCAGATATGCAGTAATTACTGTCGGGTTATTAAGTACGTCTTCTGTCTTACCGGAGGTAAGCACCTGACCAAAGTTAAGCACAGTAAGCTTCTCACATATTCCACCCACAAGCTTCATATCATGCTCAATAAGCAGAATGGTCATCTCAAATTTGTCTCTCACAAATCTTATGGTCTCCATAAGCTCCAGCGTCTCATTGGGGTTCATGCCCGCTGCCGGCTCATCAAGCAAAAGAAGCTTCGGCTTAGTTGCCATGGCTCTTGCTATTTCAAGCTTACGCTGCTTACCATAGGGAAGATTGCTTGCCAGAATATCTGCTTCACCATCAAGTCCAAATACCCTAAGAAGCTCCATTGCCTCATTATCCATCGCCTTCTCCACACTGCGGTATCTCGGAAGTCTTAATATTCCTTCTATCGTCGAATACTCATTATGATTATGAAGCCCCGCCTTTACATTATCAAGTACGGATAATTCTTTAAAAAGTCTGATATTCTGAAATGTTCTTGCTATTCCTGCTTTATTAATATCTATAACACTTTTACCCGTGATATCCACACCATCAAGCTTAACAATACCCTCAGAAGGCTTATACACACCCGTAAGAAGGTTAAATACAGTAGTTTTACCTGCACCATTTGGACCTATGAGACCATAAAGCTGTCCTTTTTCTATTGTTAAATCAAAGCTGTCTACCGCACGAAGGCCGCCGAATGAAATAGACAAATTTTTAACTTCTAACATTGCCATAACTATTCTGCCTCCTTAATCTTCTTTTTTCTTAATTTTGTCATAACCTTTTCTCGCCATGCAATTGCAGAGGGTGCCCAGTTAAAGAGCATCATCACAATAAGCAGTACGGCATAAATAAGCATTCTGTACTCCGCAATCGGAAGCTCACGAAGCAGCTCCGGAAGTGCCGTAAGGATAACAGCTGCAATCACGGAACCGCGTATATTGCCGATACCGCCAAGCACAACAAATACCAGAATAAGAATTGATGTGTTATAATCGAACTTCTTAACCGTAAGCGTGGCAAGATTATGTGAATATAAAGCTCCCGCAACGCCCGCAAGTGCCGCCGAAATGGTAAATGCCATAAGCTTATACTTTGCAACATTAATGCCTACTGACTCTGCTGCAATTCTGTTATCGCGGATAGCCATAATTGCGCGGCCACTGCGTGAATTAATGAGATTAAGTACAATAAATAACGTAATTATGACGAGAATAATACCTATCGTAAATGTTGAATTTTTGGGCGTACCCGTAATACCAAGCGCACCCTTAATAATAACCTTGCCATCTGAAGCCAGATTAAGAGCCGTCGTGTCCTCTATGGAAAAATGCAAGCCTGCACTGTCCTTACCGATATAAAGGATATTCATAAGATTCTTTATAATTTCTCCAAACGCAAGAGTTACTATTGCAAGATAGTCACCTCTTAGCTTAAGCACAGGAATACCTATGAGCATTCCAAACACTGCTGCCACAAGTGCACCAATAATAATGGCAAGCAAAAATCTTAACATGTCCGGAAGCGCATCCCCGACACACGCTGAAAAAAACGCACTTGCATATGCGCCGATGCACATGAATCCTGCATGCCCAAGACTTAATTCTCCTGAAATACCAACCACAAGATTAAGCGAAATTGCCGCAATCACATACACACATATCGGAACAAGAAGTCCCTTCATAAGATTAGTAATATTTCCCGACATGACAAGTGCCTGCACAACCACATAAAAAACAGCTACCATTCCATATGTAATAATGTTGCTTTTAGTTGTCTTATTAATATTCTTAAATATATTCTTCATGACTGCCACCCATTAAACCTTTTCCTGAATATTCTTGCCAAACAATCCCGTAGGTTTAACCAGAAGAACCACTATAAGCACTGAAAAAACTATGGCATCCGCAACCTCCGAAGAAATGTATGCTCTGCCCATAATCTCTATAACACCAAGCAATATTCCACCAACCATGGCTCCCGGAATAGAACCTATGCCGCCAAATACTGCTGCCACAAATGCTTTGATACCGGGCATTGAGCCTGTATATGGCGTAAGGCTTGTATAAGCTGAACAAAGCAGCACACCTGCGATTGCTGCAAGACCCGAACCAATTGCAAAGGTTAAAGATATCGTAGCATTGACATTGATACCCATAAGCTCAGCCGCTCCTCTGTCCTCAGAAACAGCTTTCATTGCTCTTCCGGGCTTTGTTCTGTTAACAAATAATGTAAGCCCTATCATAATAATGATACATGTAATAATTGTAACAATTGTGGTTCCGCTGATAACAAGCCTTCCTCCGGCCAGTGAAAGTGACGGAACCGTAATAAAATTAATAAATGTCTTGGTATTGGCACCAAAAATAAGAAGTGCCGAGTTCTGCAAAAGATAACTTACGCCAATAGCCGTAATAAGTACTACAAGCGATGAATTAGCATTACGAAGCGGCTTGTACGCAACCTTCTCTATCGCCATTCCAAGCAGGGTACACACCACCATTGCTATAACAACTGATGCATACGGATTGACGCCAAAATTAGTCATTGCCGTAAGCACCACATATGCACCAATCATAATTACATCACCATGTGCAAAGTTAAGCATCTTGGCAATGCCATATACCATGGTATAGCCAAGTGCTATAACCGCATATACGCTTCCAAGACTTATTCCATTGATTAAATACGTTATGAAACTCATAGTCTACCTCTTCCTGAGTATTTTTTATACACCATATGCGTACTTTTGTCCTCACAGCGCATACAATGCACTTCTACAGTATACCACACATACTGCAATTATATCAAGCCATACTTTTCACAATTAATCACTAAGAGCAACAAAGGCAGCCGTTAAATAACGACTGCCTCATAAAAAACTTAGTTATTTTGCCTTGTACTCACCATTTGTAATAACAACAGCCTTAGGTTCCTTATTAGGCTCACCGTTCGCATCCCATGTGATTGTTCCAGTAAGACCTTCAACAGTAATCTCTGTCATTGCACCCGCGATTGCATTACAAAGATCTGAAACTGACATATCAGGTGTTGCTCCTGCTTTTTCGATAGCTGCTTTTACTGCATATATTGCATCATAAGCATCAGCTGCGAACTGCATCGGAACTTCTCCGCCATACTTCTCACCATATTTCTTAACAAATGCCTGTGTAGCTTCATTCTGCTCATCAGCTGCGAACGGAGTAAGAAGCATTACACCCTCTGCAAGTGACTGGTCAAAATTCTTAACCGTAAGTATACCATCCATTCCGTCACAGCTAAATATTGTCGGCTTATAACCAATTTCATTAGCCTGCTGAAGAATCAGAGAAGCCTCCTGATAGTATATAGGTAAGAACAATAAGTCTGCGCCACTGTCCTTTGCCTTCTGTAACTGTACCTTAAAATCTGTCTTACTGTCTGTCGTAAACGCCTCAGTTGCCACTACGCTAAATCCCTGATTTACTGCTTCTGCCTTAAAGCTCTCACAGATACCTGCTGAATATGGGTCTGAGCTGTCATAAATAATGGCAACGTTAGTTGCAAGCTTATTCTGTCCTATGTACTCTGCTGACTTTGTTCCCTGTGTAGGGTCTGAGAAACAGAGACGGAAAGCATTTGAACCTGAAACACAGTCAACTGCTGTTCCTGAAGGTGTAAGCAGGAAAAGGTTATCAACTGCTGCTTCACTCTCGATGGCGATACATGGAGCACTTGTTACTGCACCAACCATAATCTGCATGCCCCAGTCCTTAAGACTGTTATAAGCATTTACGGCTTTCTCTGCATCATGCTCATCATCTGCCATCTTCATCTCTACCTTAAAGCCGTTAATGCCACCGGCTTCATTAATCTCGTCAATTGCAATCTCTGCTCCCTTCTTAACGGCATCACCATATGATGCAGCACCGCCCGTAAGTGGTCCTGAGATACCAATCTTAAACACATCTTCGCTTTTCTTCTCACCACAGCCTGCAAAACATGAAACTGCAAGCATTGCTGCAAGTGAAAGACTTACTGCTTTTTTCAAAAACTTTTTCATAATCATTTCCTCCGATTTATAAAAACTTTATGCTAATTCTACCACAATCATCTGAAATGTCAAGCAAAAATCTTCTATTCTGTCTGAGATTCGCATAACAGGCCATGGCTGACCTGCTACGCTGGTGCCTTTTATCCGATAAGCACTTCTTTCCCCTTGAACGCAAAACCGTAGCACCTTATCTTTT
>CAZBHM010000120.1:0-4894 GCA_964491975.1 uncultured Lachnospiraceae bacterium
CACTGTGAAAAATACTAGAAATACGGTAAGTATGATGTGTACCTTGTAATATTCCCATATATATTCGAATTTTTCGCCAAGGGTCATATCCTTAAGCTTACTGCCTTCTTCCTTTAGAAAAATTTTAAACTTGTCGCGAAGGGCATGGTTTTTCTGCTTTTTTTCTTTTTGCTGTTTCATAAAATCCTCCTGATAAAATGCCTTATTAATGATTGTACCACAAAAACGGCAACATACAAGTAAAAAAATCATTTCAAATATGAAAATTTAATTAACTTATGACTTATATTTGCTTTTTTCGACACTATGCTATATAATTATTTATTAAAGTTGGGAATTTGCCCGGATATGTTTTAGGAGGAATAGAAATGGATAAACTTTTTAGTACGGACGGCAAGCTTTTCAGAGGGCTTGAGAAAGCGGTGAATGTTGTATATCTGAACATATTATGGATAATATTCAGTATTCCGCTTGTTACCATTGGTGCGTCCACAACAGCCATGTTTTCTGTCATGATGAAGATGGGAAGAGACAGGGAAGGTTATATTTTAAAGGATTTCTGGAAATCTTTTAAAGAGAATTTCAAGCAGGCAACCATTATATGGTTCATAGTTATTTTTGCGGGAACACTTATTGTGGCGGATATATACTATTTTCTGGCAGTGGCAGAGTGGAATGGTGCCAATTATGTAGGAATGGTATTTCTTGGAATTGCAATAATATTCATTCTTGGGCTTATTTATATATTTCCGCTTCAGGCACAGTTCCATAATAAAATTTCACAGACCATTAAAAATGCATTTTTTCTTGCTTCGAAGCATTTTGGCTGGTCAATGCTTTTACTGCTTATCTACATGGTTACGATATTCTGTGTATATTTATTCTGGTACGTGGCCGGCTGGTGCATAATTGGTATCGGTGCTTATATTGCAGCATGTATTTATAATAAGATTTTTGTAAAATATATACCTGAGGAATTGCGTGACGAATACTAAATTTTATGGTAAAAAGCTAGACATTTTGTCGAAAAAAGGGTATAATATATTAATAAAAAGTCAGAGGTGAATATCACTTATGAAGAGAAAAACAAATGCGTATAGGAATATAGTGCTGGTTTCACAGCTTAGTATTAATATGCTTGTACCGATTTTTTTATGCCTTTTTCTTGGACTCTGGCTTGATGAGAAGTTCTCTACCTGGTTTACGGTACCACTTCTTTTTCTCGGATTTCTGGCAGGCGGAAGGAATGCTTACATTACGGCTATGAATTCAATAAGGTATGATGAAAAATGCAGGCAGGAAAGAAAGGGTAAGAAGGATGAGACGAAACAGTGATATTGTAAAAGAGATGTTGACAGGTATTTTTGCGGTATGTTTGTTTATAGCCGTTGTCGGGCTTATATTTGTGCCGCAGAAGGTAAGCTTTTTTATAGGACTTGGTACGGGCTTTGCAGTGGCAGTTATCATGGTGTTTTCTATGTATGAATCCATCGGAAAGGCACTGGATTATGCAGAAAACGGCATGACAGGGCAGCTGCTTTCGGGATATGCATTAAGGACGGCAATTATGCTTGCGGGACTTATAGGCATGTGCTTTTTGGATTTATGGGCACTTGCAGCGTATTTTCTTGGAGTTATGAGCCTTAAGACGGCTGCCTATATGCAGCCTTGTACCAGTAAGCTTTTACATCACAAAAAGAATAGGGGGTGAAAAAGTGAACCTGTTAGCTAGAGCAGGCGTAATGCAGAAAACAGGAATGCTTGCCGGAACAAAAACGCCGGATTTCTCAATCAAATATCTGACTGATTTTTATTTGTTCGGGCAGAAGCTGTCGATTACCACTACGCATATAAGTGTATTTATAATTACGGTACTTTTAATAATTTTTGCCGTTTTGGCCAATAAGAGGATTAAGAGGGCTGAGGAGATTCCGGGATATTTTCAGAATATACTGGAGATGATTGTGGATATGCTTGACAAGATGGTAGAAGGTATAATGGGAGCGAACAGCAGGAAGTTTGTCAATTATATATCGACTATATTCATATTTATACTTATATCGAATATATCGGGTATTTTTGGCTTAAGACCACCGACTGCCGATTACGGTACGACATTGTCGCTTGGTGTGATTACATTTATACTGATACATTATAATGGTATTAAAAAGCATAAGATGGGACATTTTAAAGCACTATGTGAGCCGTTGCCGCTTACTCCGATTAATATAATTGGTGAGATAGCAGTTCCGATATCTTTGTCATTACGTCTTTTTGGTAACGTACTTTCGGGAACCGTACTCATGGGTCTGTTTTATGGGCTTGTGCCGATATTTGTTAAATTCGGTATTCCGTCAGTGCTACATGTGTATTTTGATTTGTTTTCAGGAGCCATACAGACATATGTATTTTGTATGCTCAGTATGGTTTATATTAACAACAGTATTTCAGATTAATTTTTTAGGAGGACAAGATTATGATGTCAAATATTACAAACGAAGGTTTCATTTTAGGATGTTCAGCAATCGGTGCAGGTATTGCTATGATAGCAGGTTTAGGACCTGGTATTGGTCAGGGTATTGCTGCCGGACAGGCAACAGCTGCAGTAGGACGTAATCCGGGTGCAAAGAGTGAGATTACTTCAACCATGCTCCTTGGACAGGCAGTTGCCGAGACAACAGGTCTTTACAGCTTCGCTATAGCAATTATCCTGTTATTCGTTGCTCCTTTGATTGGAAAGCTTCCGGAATAATAAGAGTAAACGGATTAAATAATACTCGAAAGGAGGCAGAACCTTGGGAAGAATATTTGAGCTGGATGCTCAGCTGTTGTTTGATGCAGCGATTATAGCGATAAATATATTTATTCTGTTTACAGTGTTCTCATATCTGTTTTTTGAACCGGTCAGGGAGATGCTTGATAAGCGCCGCGATAAGATTAAGACGGATATAGATTCGGCTTTGCAGGATAAAGAAGATGCTAAAGCTCTTAAAGAAGAGTATGAGCTTAAGCTTAAGAACGTTGACAAAGAGGCAGAGGAGATTCTCGGTGCTGCTAGAAAGAAGGCTCTTAAGAGGGAAGATGAGATTATCGCAGAGGCTAAGGCAGAGGCAGATAAGATAAAAGAGCGTGCAAGAAAAGAGATGGAGCTTGAGAGAAAGCAGGCGGCTGATGACATGAAGAAGGAAATGGTTGAGCTTGCTACCATGATTGCCGGCAGTGTTGTAGCCAAGTCCGTTAATTTTCAGGTTCAGAAGCAGCTTGTGGAAGAAACTTTGCGTGAAATGGGTGATGGCACATGGCAAAATTAGTTTCTAAAACATATGGTGATGCATTATTTGAAGTAGCACTTGAAAAGGGAGCGGTTGCCGCTTTTGCTGAAGAAGCGGTGTGTGTCAGGGAAGCATTTGCTTCTAATGATGAGCTTCTTAAGCTTCTTAATCATCCTAAAATTATAAAAGAAGAGAAGATACAGGTAATTAAGAATATTTTTAAGGGCCGGATTTCAGATGAAATGACAGAATTTCTCGTGCTTTCAGTAGCTAAGGGAAGACAGAATGACATATGTGATATTTTGGAGTATTACCTTGACAGGTATAGAGAGCATGAGAAGATAGGTGTAGCATATGTGTCTACTCCGCTTGAACTGTCAGAGGAAGATAAAAAGGCGGTAGTTGACAGGCTTCTTTCTACTGCTGCCGGCTATGTTAAGTTTGAAATGCATTATAGTGTGGACCCTGCTCTGATTGGCGGTATGGTAATCCGTATCGGTGACAGAGTAGTTGACAGCAGTATTAAGACAAGGCTTGAGAATTTATTCAAAAAGCTTAAGAATGTACAGCTGTTTGCTTAATCAGATTAGAAAGAGGGTGCAAAAACCAGATGAATTTAAGACCGGAAGAAATCAGTTCCGTTATAAAAGAGCAGATTAAAAATTATTCTGCAAAGCTTGAGGTATCTGATGTGGGTACCGTTATTCAGGTCGCAGATGGTATCGCACGTATACATGGCTTGGAGAATGCTATGCAGGGAGAGCTTTTGGAGTTCCCGAAAGATGTATATGGTATGGTACTTAACCTGGAGGAGGATAATGTCGGTGCAGTTTTGTTAGGCAGCTCTTCCAGTATTAATGAAGGAGATACGGTCAAGACTACAGGCAGGGTTGTAGAGGTTCCTGTTGGTGATGCGATGATTGGACGAGTGGTTAATGCCCTTGGTCAGCCTATCGATGGCAAAGGACCAATAAAGACAGACCGTACCCGTCAGATTGAAAGGGTGGCACATGGTGTTATTGCCCGTAAATCAGTAGACACTCCTTTGCAGACAGGTATTAAGGCTATTGATTCCATGGTACCTATCGGAAGAGGACAGCGTGAGCTTATTATCGGTGACAGACAGACCGGTAAGACAGCTATAGCAATAGATACGATTATCAACCAGAAAGGTCAGGATGTGCTTTGTATTTACGTTGCAATCGGCCAGAAAGCTTCAACGGTAGCAAGTATTGTTAAGACCCTTGAAGAGTTCGGAGCGATGGATTATACAACGGTTGTTGCGGCTACTGCAAGTGAGCTTGCACCGCTTCAGTATATTGCGCCTTATTCAGGTTGTGCAATCGGTGAAGAATGGATGGAGAATGGCAAGGATGTACTTGTGGTATATGATGACTTAAGTAAACATGCCACTGCATATCGTACACTTTCATTGCTCCTTAGAAGACCGCCGGGACGAGAGGCATATCCGGGTGATGTATTCTATCTTCATTCAAGACTTTTGGAGCGTGCAGCGCGTCTTTCAGATGAGCTTGGCGGTGGTTCACTTACGGCACTTCCGATTATTGAAACACAGGCAGGCGACGTTTCTGCATATATTCCGACAAACGTAATTTCCATTA
>CAZBHM010000121.1:0-4753 GCA_964491975.1 uncultured Lachnospiraceae bacterium
ATGTCGCATTTATATATTTTTGTGTTATACTTTATATAGATTATAATAAGCATAGGAGCATATAACATGAAAACATCCTTCCAGAATTTAAACCTCTCTTTTAACCTTGAGAACATAACAATAGACCTGTTAAATATAGTATCCGAACGTTTTACAAGAACCATCCCCACACACAGTCACGGAAGCGGCTGCTATGAAATCCATTACATTCCTTATGGCTTTGGCCGACTTATTGCCAGCGGAATCCCCTATGACATTGTCCCCAATACGTTATATATTACTGGTCCCCATATTGAACACTCTCAGTTTCCAAATCCTGACAACCCTATGTTTGAATATTGTGTATATATTCGTTTTCAGAAACTTACCCAGAACATAAACCATTCCCCCTTAATATGTTCCTTTACTTCTAAAGATTTTTGGTTCGGCAATGACACTCAGGATATTAATTCTGTCATGAAACAAATTTTTAGTGAACTTGAACAGAAGTACATAGGATATAAAGCCCAGACAGAAGCTCTTTTGATAACACTGCTTATTAAACTTGTACGCAATTACGAAAAATGTATACTTGCAGCCGACCAGACCGGCGGCTATGCCGTCCCCGATAATAAAGCAAGAATCATTGAAGATTATTTTCTTTACGAAAGTGATTCCCTGTCCCTTACAACGCTTTCTAAAAGACTTTCCCTAAGTACAAGACAGACAGAAAGACTTTTGCGCGAATACTATAATAAATCATTTCAGGAAAAAAAGGCAGAGGCCAGAATGTCTGCCGCTGCCATTTTGCTTGGTGACAATACCCATAGTATTTCTGAGCTTTCTGAAATACTTGGATTTTCTTCACCTGAGCATTTTTCCACCTCGTTTCGCAAATATTATGGGGTTTCTCCACGAAATTTTAGACAAAACCCTGACACCCACTGACAATAAAAGTATTATATCCTGCCTCCCTCATTCTTCTTTCCATTCTAATTGCGTTATCGAGAATTTCGTATGCGCCTACCTGAACCTTGTAAAGCTCATCTTCCCTGATTATAAATGCAGGAAGGTTCTGTGCAAGCAGATTGTCAAGTGTGGCAGCTGCATTATTATAATTCATATATGCCCCTACCTGAACTCTGTATAGTGGCATACATGGTCTGCCGGGTGGAAATGGGAAATCATATACCATTGCGTTTGCTGCCGCTGTATCTGATGTCACATCAGATATCCCTGACTTAATATCCGGAGCAAAAACACTAGTTCCCGCATTCAAATCAATACTGTTCATTATACCGTCAGCTATGGCCTGTGCAATTTGGTCAAATTCTGCATCAAATTTTGCATTATCTTCTTCATTATCAATGAAACCCGCTTCTACAAGTACCGCCGGCATTCTTGTTCTTCTAAGTACTACCAGATTTGGCCTTTCTATAACTCCCCTGTTATTAAAGCCAAGCTCTGCAAGCTCAGTATTAATACTTTCTGCTATATTCTCTGCTTCACTGCCTTTTCTGAATACAAGTGTTTCAATGCCGCTCGAGGAATTAGGTGTAGGTGTGGCATTTCTATGAAACGAGATAAAATAATCCGCATTTGCATTATTTCCCATCATTGCTTTTTCAAATGGTGTATTATATACATCAGTTGTTCTTGTAAACACAACATCTGCACCATTGTTTTCCAAAATTTCGCCTACTGCCAGTGCCAGGCGTAAATTATCATCCTTTTCTCTTCGTCCTTCATATACTGCACCCGAATCACTTCCGCCATGACCCGGATCTATAACAATTCTTGCCATAGGAACTCCTATATGCTTTTTAATATAGTATATGCAGCTTAAGTATTTTTGCCATATATAATTTCATATAATCAGAAGAGGCCATCGCATTATTAATGTGACAGCCTATACTGATTAACGATACCCTTTTTTTATTCTATCGTGTATTTCCACTATCTGTACCCATTGCCCCGCCACTGCCGTTAGTGGCTGCATTTGTATTGCCAATAATATCATCACCGATATCCTCTGCACCATCTACAATATCGTCAATTACTCCACCATCTGTCGGAGTAACAGCCTGATGTGCTGTTGTGGTTGGCGCTGCTGTTGTTGTATCAGTTCCACGTGTCGTATCTTTAGCCGATGTAGAAGTTTCATCCTCAGCAGGTGTTCCACAGCCACAGCCTGCTAAAAGACCAAGTGCCAATACAGCAGCAAATGCCAGTACAAGCATTTTGATTTTTTTCATATTAACCTGTCTCCTTTATAAAGAAATAAAATGGCAAAGAGCCATGCCCTTTGCCATTAATATGCGCATATTAAATTTTTTTATTCAGCATACGGTATCGATGCAGTAAAATTGGTAATAGCTTCTACAAGAGTTTTATAATCTCTGGTATTGGCAAGATATGATATTTCACCATTTATTGCAACTTTATAATAACTAACAGAATACTCATAGAATTCAACCTTATACACCGGTATATTATCCGTATTTCTGTTGAACACGATAGTAAGCACGGGCTCACCTTCAGGTTCTTCCTTGGAAGCATAACCCTTCTCAGCATATACACTAATCAAAGATGTATAAAAGCTGCTTGCACTCTTTGCCTCAATAGCCTTACCATTATGATAATGTGTATACTTTCTATTATCATATCCGCCTTCGCCTACAACATTTGCTTCAAAAGAAACATCACCCATTTTAATTGAATAAGAATCTACAGTATCAATATTAACAATGCTGATGTATTTCTGAAGAAGTGTTTCCTCGCTATACTTAAGAAGTGCATCAATATTTTCTGCAAGCATTTTATAAATACCGTCTCTTCCATCCGGTCTCACATAATAGTATTCTCCATCCTCTGTCTTATTACCAAGCCAGATTTTTTCTATTACCTCCGGATTTGCAGCACTTTCTGCTGTCTCATCAATAAAACGATAATACAAATGCCCCTTCTCTTCACCGCGCGTAAGACCACACGCCGCAAGTTCCTCATCAGTGGCACTATAAACCTCACAGAAGTTAAGACACACTACCGTAAAATATGTCTGGAGTGCTTCAAGCAAAGTGGTATCGATGGCCATCTCATGTTCGAATAAATCCATCAAAAACCACGCCCTTACTCCCGAAACATCGTACTGGCTTCCCTCTTCATATCTGATGAGATGCCACTTATTACTGCCTTCATATGAGATTGACATTTCCTGAAGCTCACTTGTCTCTGACGGAACATCAATATCAATATACATAATTACATCGCTAAAACTGAAATTAAAATATCCGGGCATGTGTGATGCTACCGTATACACTCCTTCAACGGCATCGGTCATAAAATAATACTCACGCGTAACCTGATTCTGCATGCCAAAATACAGCTTAACCGCTGTTTCATCCGAATAAGTAATTGTAATAATCTGCGCAGGATTATCAAGCCCATACATATCAAGATTATCCAAAGTATCCTGTACCTTAACAACACCATAAATTTCAGAACCATATGAAGCCATACGATTAATTACCGTATCGTTAATATATGCTGTCAAATCAGATTCCGCAGCCCAGGTCGTATCCTCTCGTCTTATATAAGTTTCTTCACCATACTGATTTACTACATTTACCTTTACGACATCTCCTCCCGACCTTGTAATAAGCGGTATTGTCGCAGAAGCGGTTGTTGTTTCCACCTCATTGCCCGAATTATCCGGTATAGCCTTTATACCAAAATATAACGCAATAAGCGCGCATACACATATTAACAAAGGCACTAAAAGCTTCTTACCTTTCATTACTTTCTTCTCCTTATAAACCATACTGCAAAGCCTGAAATAATAAATGTTACCGGAATAACTGCAACAAGAATTATCATCCATCTGTAAATATCAGCCTGGGTCAATGATAATAATTTGATTGTTGTTGTCTTTGCCGGAATAGATATATTAGCGTCAATTTCGCTCATCCATGCAATAGCATTCATTAACATATCATAATTACCGCCGCCAACCGTCTGATCCACTGAATCATTGATAAGATAGCTGCTTCCAAATACTGCAAGATAGGTATCTATTCCATCGCGTGACTCTTCAATTGCAACACCAAGTGCTACCGGACCTGCAATATCGCCTTCCTGCATTGACATTTCACTGCTGTCACCGGTTCTTACATAAGAATTAGCCGATGTAGTAATAAGATTTGAAACCGTTACAGTGCTTCTTTTATCCTTTCTGGTTAAAATTCCCTGCGACATGGGTGAAAATACTGATGTCCCTTTTGCAATAAGTGAATTCATTATAGGATGCGCATTTCTTACAGGCTTAATATCAACATTATATGTCAGATAATACTTGGAATTATTTTCCACTGCGTATCCGCCGGTAAGCTCAACACCATAATATTCAAGAACTTTGCCAAAATTTACAAGTTCAGTTCCCATATCCTGTGACACAAACATAAGTGAGCCGCCATTATCAAGATACTCAATAATCATATCAGCTTCCTCAGTTGTAAAATCTTCCGTAGGAGTGTATATGAAAAGTATTTCGCAATCCTCCGGAATTCCCTTATTTTCAAAAATGTTAACACTTTCTATCTGTACGCTCGACTTTATAATGAGACTTTTAAATGTATCATTAATTTCCTGCTCATTATGTCCTGTTGTGAAATACATCTTTGGAAGATTGTCAGTCACAACATAATTAATTGCACTCGTCACAAGCCCCTCTCCGTCAAAGGCCGAATCGTAGGATAATGTATTATAATTGATTACC
>CAZBHM010000122.1:0-4714 GCA_964491975.1 uncultured Lachnospiraceae bacterium
ATGTATAATAGCGATATTGCAAAGGAAGGAGTATTTTTATGGCACGTATATCAGCAACAGCATCTTCAAGAAACCCATGGGTTTTGTTGATATTAATGTTGGCAGGAGTAGTCCTTGGCGGATTTCTTGGGTCACTTGCAGAAGGTGTTTCGTTTCTTAAGTGGCTTAACTATGGACAGAGCTTTGGATTGGGCATTAATAGTCCGGTTGTTCTTAACCTTGGCATTCTTGTAATTACATTTGGGCTGAGTATCAAAATAACAGTTGCAGGAATACTTGGAATTATTATCGCAATACTTATTTATCGCTTACTTTAGAGGGAGCTTCTCTTTTTGAAGAATGTACTTGGAGAGTAAATATTTTCAAGAGGAGAACATACATATGCAAACAATTAAAGATTTGCCTGAAGATGAACGCCCAATGGAGAAATTCCTTGGCAAAGGCGCATTCAGTGTTTCTGATGCAGAGCTTTTAGCTATTATTTTAAGGTCAGGAACCAGGAATATTTCGGCAGTTTCACTGGCAGCACAGATACTTAAAGCATCCGGTCAGGGACTTTTGGGAATTAAGAACCTGTCAATAGAGGAATTGATGAAAATCAAGGGAATAGGGCAGGTAAAAGCGATTCAGATTAAAGCAATCGGAGAGCTTTCGCGACGTTTGTCAAAGGCAGTAATTAATGTCCGTACACAGAATTTTAATTCTCCTGATATTATTGCTAAATATTACATGGAGGATTTAAGATATCTTAAACAGGAACAGCTTGTTGTAATATACCTTGATACCAGGGCAAAATTTATAAAGGATGAGGTAATTACAAAGGGTACTGTTAATATGTCCGTGGTTTCACCACGTGAAATTTTTGTAAATGCAGTCAGATTTGAAGCAGTTAATATTATTTTACTACATAATCATCCAAGCGGCGACCCGACTCCCGGCAGACATGACATGCTTGCCACCGAAAGAGTGCGCAAAGCCGGTGAATTAATCGGTATTTCACTGATTGACCACATCATAATTGGAGATAATAATTACGTAAGCTTTAAAGAAAAGGGATTGCTTTAAGAGAAAGGAGCCTTTTATATGGCACATAATATTTATGGAATTGATATCGGTACTAATAATATAAAAATGTACAATATGGTTAAAGATGAAATATTACAGGAGAAAAATATCATAACCATTCTCGACAAAAATAAGGTTTATGCATATGGTGATGAGGCTTACGAGATGTATGAGAAGGTTCCCGGCAATTTTGAAGTAATTCATCCCATAAAATATGGTGTTATTGCCGATATCCGTAATATGGAAATTCTTATTAACCGCTTTGTTAAAAAGATGCGCGGCAAAGCACCATTGCAGTCCGCAGACTTCTGTATAGCAGTTCCTACTGATATTACAGAGGTTGAAAAGAGGGCATTTTTTGACCTTATCCAGAGTTCAAAGGTTAAAGCTAAAAATATTTACGTTATCGAAAAGCCTGTAGCAGACGGTAAGGGCGTAGGCATTGACATGAACAGTGCCTGCGGCAACATGATTGTTAACTTTGGCGCGGATACTACGGAGATTTCAGTTTTATCATTGGGCGGCATTGTAATAAGTAAGCTTATGAAGATAGGCGGTAACCGTCTTGATGACTTAATCTGCAGCATGGTACGTAAAAAGTATAATCTTGTGATTGGTTTAAAGACAGCAGAACAGCTTAAGATTAACCTTGGACATGCCATTGTATCAGAAGCGGGAGATAAGACCTTTAGAGTATATGGCCGTGACCTTGTAAGCGGTCTTCCGGTATTTAAAGAAATTCTGGCATCAGATGTATGTGATGCCATTGCAGAGCCTGTACAGAGTGTTGTAAGTCAGGTTAAGGTTATCCTGGAGAGAACTCCACCGGAACTTGCTGCTGATATTATTGATACGGGTATTTACCTGACAGGCGGTTCATCAAAGCTTACTGGTTTTGATAAACTTCTCCATAACGAAACAGATTTAAAAATTAATATTGATGAAGCACCTGCTGAATGTACAGTAAAGGGGATTGCTGACATTATTAATAATCCTGAATATTCAGGTCTTATGTACGTACCTCGTCAGAAAGTTATCAATTAAAGGATTGATTCGATGAATAATAAAAAACGTTTTTCCGTTCCGTCAAAATATATTTTGTTTGGACTTACCCTTTTATGCCTTGCTTTATGTGTTTTAAGTGTGATTGCTCCAACGTCAATCGGAGCAGTCCGCAACATAACGGCATATGTGATAACGCCATTACAGGAAGGGCTGAATTCAATCAGTTCAAGGATATCTGACAAGCTTGATGATTTTGACACAATGGAACACCTTAAGGCTGAGAATGAACAGCTGAGAATGAAAATAGAAGAGCTGACCAATGAAAACATTGCCCTCAATCTTGAACGTAACGAGCTCGAAGAATTAAGAATGCTTTTTGACCTTAACCAGTCATATTCTTATCCCAAGATAGCTGCACAGGTAATTGCAAGAGACTCGAGCAATTTTTTTCAGACCTTTACAATTAATAAAGGGGCCAGTGAAGGTTTATCCGTTGACATGAATGTTATATCAGGCAACGGTCTTGTCGGAATAATCACTTCCGTAACAGACCATACTGCAACGGTACGTTCCATAATTGATGATTACAGCAATGTAAGTGCAATGGTTGCAAATACCTCGGACTTCTGCTACGTTTCAGGTGATTTAAGCCTTATTAATGAAGGGGTTATCCGAGTTGAAAATCTTCCAAGAGAATCTGTTGTAGAAGATGGTTATGCACTTGTCACATCATATATAAGCAGTAAATATCTTCCCGGACTTCTCATAGGTTATACAAGCAATATCACACTGGATGCCAACAACTTGACAAAATCAGGTTACGTTATTCCGGTTGTGGATTTTGAACACATTGAATATGTTCTTGTAATTACAGAAAAGAAAATTAGCTAATGGAGGCTGCTGCCTGTGAAAAAAGCATTGGTCACCGGATTACTTATTCTGGTATTTTTTTTAGTAGAAACTACATGGCTTGAAGAGTTGCATTTTATATCAATTGCCCCTAATCTGCTTTTATTTCTTACATTTGTTTCCGGCTTTACAGGCGGTAAAAAATCAGGACTTTTGACCGGTTTTTTTTGCGGAATACTAATTGATTTATTTTCAGAGCAGGTGATTGGCTTTAATGCGTTAATATATATGTACATCGGTTTTTTAAATGGCTGCTTTCAGTCACTTTTCTACGTTGATGATATAAAGCTTCCTCTTATTTTACTTTTTGCAGACGAAATGATTTATGGTTTCTATTCATATGTATTTTTGTTTTTACTGCATAGACGGCTGAATATCGGAGACTACTTTTTATATCCGGTTATTCCTGAACTGGTTTATACGTTAGTGGTTGCAGTATTTCTCTACAGACCACTTTTAAAAATATATCACTGGTTAGAGAAAGGAAGTGTCCGCCCCGGTGATTAAAGAATATATTAAAGATTTTTTTCAGACACTTTTTAGTATAATAACCTCAAGAGTTTTTATACTTAGTATCATATTTGTAGCACTTTTCTCAATTTTGGTTGTGCGTCTTTTCAATCTGCAGATTATCCATGGCGAGGATTATCTTGAGAATTATGTTTATATGACTAAGCGAACACTTAATACTAACAGTACGAGAGGTATCATCTATGCCAGAGATGGCGAGGTACTTGCTTACAATGTGCTTGCACCGGCTGTGGTAATAGAAGACAGTTCCAATTTAAGCTCATCACGTAAAGGAAGCGTGCGTTTAAATGAAATTATATACGATACAGTTAATATCATTGAAAAATATGGTGATTCAGTAATCAATGATTTTTCAATGGTACTTGATGAATATGGCGAGCTTAAATTTACAACCTCATCAGATACCGCAAGGTTGCGATTTTTACGGGATGCTTACGGTGTAACGAGTATTGCTGCACTTGATGAAGATGGAAAAAACCGTTCAAATTCATCAGCCAAAGAGCTGTTCATATATATGTGTACTAATCGTTATAACATATATACAGAGCTTAATTATGATATTATTACAGAAGGAATGTCCGAAGAAGAAATAGCTAAGCTAAAGATTTATACTACAGAGGAAGCACTTAAAATTCTGACTGTACGATACTCCATGTCTTCTAATTATTACCAGAAGTATATTACCACAAAAATTGCTTCTGATGTTAATGAACGGACGGTTGCCGCAATTCTTGAGAATGCTGAGGAGCTTCAGTGTGTTACAATAGAGCAGGATACAATCCGAGTATACAATGACAGTGAGTATTTTGCGCATATAATAGGATATACCGGGAAAATGGACGAATCACAGCTTGCTTCCCTTAAAGAGGCAAAGCCGGAAGCCGCATATACATTAAATGATATTATAGGACGTTCCGGTATAGAGGCTGAATATGAAACCTATCTTCAGGGAATTAAAGGAAATCAGACCCTTTACCTTGACAGTCTTGGCCGTGTACTCGGTATAGAATCAGAAGTTGAACCTAAAGCCGGCGATGATATATATCTTACAATTGATTATGACTATCAGAAGGCATGCTATGACATGCTTGAGAAATACCTTGCGGGTGTTCTTGAGTCAAAAATTGTAAACAGGGATGTGGTAATTGAGGCAACAATGAAAGCCGATGCCAGATACATCTCCATTAAGGATGTATATTATTCC
>CAZBHM010000123.1:0-4671 GCA_964491975.1 uncultured Lachnospiraceae bacterium
GTAATAAAGTGATGTATAATTGGGATATAGAGTGATACGAGAATGGAGGGTGAGTACATTGAATCGTACAAATTCAGGAGCGAATACCAATACTATGCAGATGCTGCTGGATATATTTATATTGGTTCTAGCATTAGGGGTTGATACGCTGCTCTATCATAACAGACTTACTCCGGATGAAAGACTGGGATTTATTATTCTGATTGGTGTATTTGTTTTGATTTATCTTTTTTCCAATAAAGAGGCATATCTTTATAATGTTACGCTTTTTTACTATCTTGACAGGGTACACAAGAAGATAACCAAGTCATTTTTATGGGCTACTGCCGCTACCGGCTTACTTGTTTCTTACGTTGCGGAGACTGAAGCCGGAAGGGAATTTTACTTTGTCTTTCTTATTATATCTTACGCGCTTGTATGCGTAAAAATGTTTTTGTATATGCCGCTTTTACGCTTTACAAATCGTAATACTGCGCCACGGACTGCATTCGTCGGCAGGAGAGGAGCTTTTAACAAGTTTCGCTATTTCCTTAAGAAGACGAGTATTCAGATTGTGGATATGGGTTATATAGCAATGACGAGGGAGGACTATGATAACGCAGCCGAGGGTGAGTATATAGGCTGCCTTGAGAATCTGGAAGAGCTTATCAGAACTTATGGACTTGATCAGGTATATATTATACAGAAGCATGGTGATGAGCTGCCTTTTACACAGAAGTATGTTGATTTGTGTATTGATATGGGTGTGACGGTGCGGCTGATTGTAGATTTTTATAAACGCCGCAGTGCTAACAGCTATGTAAGTACCGTCGGTACATATCCGGTCATAGCGTACCATACCATTACGCTTAATACGTCAGAGCAGACCTTAAAGCGTGCAGTGGATATTTTTGGCGGCCTGTTCGGGGTTATTGTGACACTGCCGATTATGCTTGTTACGGCAATTGCGATTAAGCTTGATTCACCGGGACCGGTTTTGTTTAAGCAGACACGTGTCGGACAAAACGGCCGTGTGTTTAAGATTTATAAGTTCCGCAGTATGTATATAGATGCAGAGGAGCGCAAGAAGGAATTAATGGCAGCCAATGAGATACAGGGCGGAGTTATGTTCAAGATGAAGAACGATCCGCGTATTACACGGGTCGGTAAGGTTATCCGTAAGCTTAGCATTGATGAGCTTCCGCAGTTCTTTAATATTGTGGGAGGAAGTATGAGCCTTGTAGGCACGAGACCGCCTACGCTGGACGAGGTGGAGAAATATAAGAGAAATCATTGGAGACGTATCAGTATTAAGCCTGGTCTTACGGGTATGTGGCAGGTTAGCGGCCGTAGCAAAATCAGTGATTTTGATGAGATTGTTGAGATGGATGTGGATTACATTGACAATTGGTCAATCTGGCTTGATTTAAAGATTATACTTAAGACGGTGCTTGTAGTATTAAAGCATGATGATGCTTATTAGAATGGGAGGCAATTATGAGGTTTATTCATAGTATTGACAAATTGAGCATGGTGTTAGGCTTGTGCGTAATTGCCATTGGAAGCTTTGTCCATGTTCTTTTGATGGTTTTAGGCGGTATGATTGTATTTTCGGGTGTAGTTGTGAATTTGGTTGAGAGATGCTCAGCTGAAAGAGAATATAAGCCTGAGTATGAGAGAGGCAATTTTATACGTGAAACGGCAAATCAATAATGCAGAAATTAAAAACCCCCAGACGGTTAATAAACAGACTGTCCGGGGGGATTTTTTTACATAAAAAGCGGACATTAAGAATCTTAAGGAATACTTAAAGCTTTTAATACTTGTTTGTTAAGGTGAAAAATAGTATACTCTGATTAGAAATTAAAGAGGAGAAGGTTATGGAAAATATACTTATTTGTGATAAGGTATGCACTTATTGTTATCGCACTTGTATCATTTGCATTTATGGTTATATCCTTTGTTTTTATCATGTGTTCGGCGGGATGCAGAAAAGAGCATGAAGAGGCGGTTCCTAATTTTGTGGATAAGATGCCGTTAGATATATATCTTATATTATCAGCAACTGTTTTTGTATTGTCAGTAATATTGTTTGGTGAAGTGGATATCTGCTTTAATGGTATGGTAGTGCTTATTATTCTGCCTTTTATGTGCATACTGTGGCTTCTTATGTTCGTATCAGTTGCCATGACCTTTGCGACGCGTATTAAGCTTGACACCTTATTCAAAAATACAATAATAGCGCGCATACTTGTGTTGTGCCTTAAAGTGATAAAAAGATTTTTCACGGTGCTGTGCCAGATACCGCTGTTTATAAAAAGTGTTATGCTGTATGCTGTGTGGAATTTATTGCCCTGCTTAACGGATATAGAAGCTATGCTGTTTTCTGGCTGCTTGAAAAATGTGTGCTTGGATTTATATTTCTGGTTATCATGATGAATTTAAGGAAGCTTTTTGTTGCCGGAAGAAAGATTTCGAGTGGTGACCGGCATGGCAGAGGAAGAGCTTTTTATATGGGCAGACGGCAGACTTTTGTGGAGAGTATTTGACAATATGCTTAATAATATTGCCAAGTATGCCAAGCAGGATACAAGGGTATATATATCGACATCGAAGCTTAATGGAGAGATTAATATAGTGTTTAAGAATATTTCAGATGCTGCACTTAATATTTCAAGTGATGAACTTATGGAAAGATTTGTGCGGGGCGATTCTTCGAGAAATACCGAAGGAAGTGGTCTTGGGCTTTCAATAGCGAACAGCTTAACGGAGCTTATGGGTGGCAGATTTGAGATAATTATAGATGGTGACCTGTTTAAATGCAGCATGACTTTTGCTGAGAAATTATAAAATTCACTTTTCATTTTGCATAATATAGATTATAATATAGAGAAAGCAGTATTATGGTTATGGGGTGAATGCTATGGCGAGTGAGAGAGTGAGGGTGGCTCATCTTCGTAAAGGAATGACTATATGCAGGGATGTTTATTCAGGCGGTGGTGTACTTGTTGTGAAATCAGGCACTGCGGTTACGAGCTATGTTATGGAGCTTCTCACAAGGCATTTGGTTGATTTTGTATATGTTGATTTTGTTATGGACTTTAACAAAGGGCAGAATACGGTTAGTACAACTGAGGAACAGAAGGCAGAATTTGCCAAAAGTATGGAAATTGCCGAGCATGCACTTTCAAATAACCTTAAGGCAATCGTATATCAAAATGAGGAGATTGATGTGCCGGTACTTCTTGAGATTGTAAATGAGGTATTTAAGAAAGCATCCAATGATGTAAGTCTCTGCGATATGCTTATTTCAATGAAGGAATCACAGGAAGGGCTGTACAGGCATTCGATTAATGTGGCACTTCTTGGGCAGGTTCTTGCAAAGTGGCTTGATTTCTCTGATGATGAGATAGAATGTGTTTCGATTGCCGGACTTTTACATGATATTGGGGTACTGGAGTTTAAGGATATTGAATTTAACAGCGAATTTTTTCGTGATATGTGGAAGAATAAAAATCATCGCTATGAGAAACATGTTCTTAATGGTTATAATAAGATTAAGAATAAGAATATTGATTTGAGAATCAGGCAGGCAATATTGACCCATCATGAGCGGATTGATAAAAGCGGATATCCGATGCGTGTCGGTATTGAGAACATGAACAGGATATCAAGAGTTATCGCAATTGCTGATACATATGATATATTAACCATGGACGTAGGAGAGAAATCCATGTCACCACTGGATGTCATGAAGTATCTGGAGGATTTATCCTATAGCAAGCTTGACCCGAACATGTTAAGAGTATTTATAGATAAGATAACTAACAGTTATATCCAGCATGAGGTCTTATTAAGTAATGGCAGCACCGGCAGGATTATCATAATTAATAAGAGTAATATTGCAAAGCCCCTGGTTGAGACATTGGCAGGTTTTATTGACCTGGGAGTAACACCGGGGCTTAGGATAGTCAGGTTTTTGTAATAAGGGTTTTCTTTTCTACGTTTGGTTTGATAAAGTTTTCCATGGCAAAGTCCCATAATTTTTCAGAGCCTTCCGGCGTTTTGGTATTGCGGTTAAGCACCTGGCTAAGGTGTACGCCATGCTCAAGCCATGACTTGCCGCCGGATGCATCATTAAGCATCATCGGCTGTATGTGGTCAAGTGTATGTGCGAATTTCGCTTCGGGTGTTGCTGCCTCTTCGAACTCTTCCCAGAGCCCTTTAAGTCTGTCGCGCTGGTCTTCGGGGAGCAGACCAAATATACGGCTGGCAGCCTTGGTTTCACGCTCGGCCTTATCATTGTGTGCGGCAGCATCATATGCGTAGGTATCACCGGCATCGATTTCCACGATATCGTGTATGAGTACCATTGTTACAGTCTTAAGTACGTCGATGGGTTCGTTGGCATATTCGCCAAGCAGAACTGCCATAAGAGCAAGGTGCCATGCGTGTTCGGCATCATTTTCTTTGCGGGAGGCATCCGAAAGATAAGTCTGCCTTCCTATAAGTTTTTCTTTGTCAACTTCTCGTATAAAATCAAACTGTTTAGTTAATCTGTCGTTCATGGTGTGTCCTCCTGATACCTCTGATTATGGTATAAGAATAACATTTTATAATACTTTTTGCAAGCACTTATCCTATAATAGAGCAGGAGCTTAATACATTGATATATGAAAATCTTAAAGAAAA
>CAZBHM010000124.1:0-4641 GCA_964491975.1 uncultured Lachnospiraceae bacterium
CTAACGATCATCCACATGGTGGTGGTGAAGGTAAGACAGGTATCGGTCGTCCGGGCCCTGTTACTCCTTGGGGTAAGCCTGCTCTTGGTTTAAAGACCAGAAAGAAGAACAAGCAGTCTAACAAGATGATAGTAAGAAGAAGAAACGGTAAATAATCCGTAATAGTTTGAAGGAGGTTAAACCTATGGCTCGTTCACTTAAAAAAGGACCTTTTGCGGACGCTCACTTATTAAAGAAAGTAGATGCAATGAACGCTGCAGGACAGAAGCAGGTTATTAAGACCTGGTCACGCCGTTCTACAATTTTCCCGCAGATGGTTGGACATACAATTGCAGTTCATGATGGTAGAAAGCACGTTCCGGTATATGTTACAGAGGATATGGTTGGACATAAGCTCGGAGAGTTCGTTGCTACAAGAACTTACAGAGGACATGGAAAAGACGAGAAGAAGAGTAAATCCCGTTAAGAGGTAATTTGAAAGGAGGTTACAAACCATGGCAAAAGGACATAGAAGCCAGATTAAGAGAGAAAGAAATGCAAATAAAGATACAAGACCTTCAGCAAAGTTATCATACGCTAGGGTTTCTGTTCAGAAGGCATGTTTCGTACTCGATGCTATTCGTGGCAAAGATGTACAGACAGCACTTGGTATTTTAGCATATAATCCAAGATATGCATCTTCATTAATAGAGAAGTTATTAAAGTCAGCAATCGCTAATGCTGAGAACAACAACGGTATGGACGTTAGCAAGCTTTACATTGAGGAGTGCTACGCTAACAAGGGACCTACAATGAAGAGAATTCATCCTAGAGCACAGGGTAGGGCTTACAGAATCGAGAAGAGAATGAGCCACATCACAATAGTGCTTAATGAAAGATAAGGAGGGCATTATGGGACAGAAAGTTAATCCTCATGGATTGAGAGTCGGTGTTATTAAGGACTGGGACTCAAAATGGTATGCTGAGAAGGCTGACTTCGGCGATAGCTTGGTTGAAGACTACAACATCAGAACATATCTTAAGAAGAAGTTATACAGCGCAGGCGTTTCTAAGATTGAGATTGAAAGAGCGTCAGAGCGTTTAAAGGTTATAATCCACACTGCTAAGCCTGGTGTAATCATCGGTAAGGGCGGACAGGAAATTGAGAAGTTAAAGGCTGAGGTACAGAAGTTCACAGAGAAGAAGCTTCTTATTGATATTAAAGAGGTTAAGAGACCGGATAAGGATGCTCAGTTAGTAGCTGAGAACATTGCTCTCCAGTTAGAGAACCGTGTTTCTTTCAGAAGAGCCATGAAGTCTGTAATGTCAAGAACATTAAAGGCAGGAGCTCTTGGTATCAAGACATCATGTTCAGGACGTCTTGGTGGTGCTGATATGGCTCGTACAGAGTTCTATAGTGAAGGCACAATCCCGTTGCAGACACTTCGTGCAGATATTGATTATGGTTTTGCAGAAGCTGATACAACATATGGTAAAGTTGGCGTAAAGGTTTGGATTTATAAAGGTGAAGTACTTCCCACCAGAGAAGTTGTTAAGGAAGGGAGCGATAAATAATGTTAATGCCTAAGAGAGTAAAGCGTCGTAAGCAGTTCCGTGGAACGATGGCAGGTAAGGCGCTTAGAGGAAATAAGATTACGAACGGTGAATTTGGTATTGTAGCTACAGAGCCATGTTGGATTCGTTCTAACCAGATCGAGGCAGCTCGTATCGCTATGACACGTTATATTAAGCGTGGTGGTAAGGTTTGGATTAAGATTTTCCCGGATAAGCCGGTAACAACCAAGCCTGCTGAAACACGTATGGGTTCCGGTAAAGGAACATTAGAGTACTGGGTAGCAGTTGTTAAGCCGGGACGCGTTATGTTCGAAATCTCAGGTGTGGCTGAGGAAACAGCAAGAGAAGCATTACGTCTCGCTATGCACAAGTTACCATGTAAATGCAAAATAGTTTCTCGTGCAGACTTAGAAGGCGGTGATAACAGTGAAAATTAATAAGTATGTAGAAGATTTAAAGAAGAAATCAGCTGCAGAATTAAATGATGAATTAGTAGCTGCTAAAAAGGAACTTTTCAATTTGAGATTCCAGAACGCAACAAATCAGTTGGATAATACAAGCAGAATTAAAGAAGTAAGAAAGAACATTGCTAGAATTCAGACAGTTATCACTGAGCAGGCAAGAGTTGCAAAGTAGGAGGAGAATCGCTATGGAAGAAAGAAATCTTAGAAAAACCCGTACGGGTAAGGTCGTAAGTAATAAGATGCAGAAAACGATTGTAGTAGCGATCGAGGACAATGTAAAGCATCCTTTATACAACAAAATTGTTAAGAGAACTTACAAGTTAAAGGCTCATGATGAAGAGAATGCTTGTAACATTGGTGATACAGTAAAGGTTATGGAAACAAGACCGTTATCAAAGGATAAGAGATGGAGACTTGTTGAGATAATCGAGAAGGCAAAATAATTTTCTGTAAAATATATTTGAGTGACCGTATTTCGGTTAAATGAATAAAGGAGGTAATTTGGCATGATACAGCAGGAGACCAGATTAAAGGTTGCTGACAATACAGGTGCGAAAGAGTTACTCTGTATTCGTGTAATGGGCGGCTCAACAAGAAGATATGCCAATATCGGTGATGTTATCGTTGCCAGCGTTAAAGATGCAACACCAGGCGGAGTTGTAAAAAAAGGCGATGTAGTTAAGGCTGTCGTTGTTCGTACTGTAAAAGGTGCTCGTCGTAAAGATGGTTCATATATTAAATTCGATGAAAATGCTGCAGTTATCATCAGAGATGATAAAAACCCAAGAGGAACCCGTATTTTTGGGCCGGTAGCAAGAGAGCTTAGAGAGAAGCAGTTCATGAAGATTGTTTCTCTGGCTCCGGAAGTATTATAGGAGGAACGGGCTATGACGACTAAATTAAAGAAGGGTGACCTTGTTAAGGTCATCGCAGGTAAGGATAAAGGTAAAGAGGGAAAGATTCTTTCTGTAAATAAGAAGAATGGTACCGCTTTGGTTGAGGGCGTTAACATGGTTACAAAGCATGCTAAGCCAAGTGCAGCTAACCAGAACGGTGGAATTATTCATCAAGAGGGCGCTATTGACTTATCAAACCTTATGTATGTTTACAAGGGTAAGGCAACAAGACTTGGTTATGCAATTAAGGATGACAAGAAAGTCAGAATTGCTAAGTCAACAGGCGACGTAATTGACTAATCTGAGAAAGGAGGTTGCACACAGTGAGTAGATATAAGGAAATGTATACTAATGAAATCGTTCCTGCTTTAACAAAGAAGTTCGGTTATAAGAACGTTATGCAGGTACCGAAGCTTGATAAAATTGTAATTAACATGGGTATTGGTGAAGCTAAGGAGAATGCTAAGATTCTCGATGCAGCTGTTAAGGATCTTGAGACTATTACAGGTCAGAAGGTTGTTCTTACAAAGGCTAAGAATTCAATTGCAAACTTCAAGATTAGAGCAGGTATGCCAATCGGATGTAAGGTAACACTCAGAGGCGAGAAGATGTATGAGTTCGCTGACAGACTTATTAACCTTGCATTACCACGTGTTCGTGACTTTAGAGGTGTAAGTGCAAATTCATTTGACGGAAGAGGAAATTATGCCCTTGGTATTAAGGAACAGTTAATTTTCCCTGAGATTGAATATGATAAGGTTGACAAGGTAAGAGGTATGGATATCATCTTCGTTACCACAGCTAATACCGATGAGGAAGCTAAGGAACTCTTAACATTATTCAATATGCCGTTTCAGAAATAGAGGAGGACAAATACATGGCTAAGACTGCGATGAAAATTAAGCAGCAGCGTAAACAGAAATTCTCAACAAGAGAATATACACGTTGTAAAATTTGTGGCCGTCCACACGCTTACTTAAGAAAATACGGAATTTGCAGAATCTGCTTCCGTGAATTAGCATATAAGGGACAGATACCGGGTGTTAAAAAGGCCAGCTGGTAAAACCGTTCGGCCGCCCGAAAGGGGCGGCGCGAAAAAGCCCTTGGGCTTTGAATGATTTTTAGGATTATAGAAGGAGGCAAATAAAATGACAATGAGCGATCCTATTGCAGATATGCTTACAAGAATCCGTAATGCAAATACTGCAAAACATGATACAGTTGATGTACCTTCATCTAAAATGAAACTGGCTATAGCTGAGATTCTTTTTAACGAAGGATATATTAAGAAATATGATGTTATCGAGGATGGTAACTTCAAGACAATTCGCATTACATTAAAGTATGGTAAGGATAAGAACGAAAAGATTATTACAGGTCTTAAGAGAATTTCCAAGCCGGGTCTTCGTGTATACGCAAGCAAGGAAGAACTTCCAAGAGTTCTTGGCGGACTTGGTGTAGCAATTATTTCTACAAACCAGGGTGTTATCACAGACAAGGAAGCAAGAAAGCTTAATGTTGGTGGCGAAGTTCTTGCATTTGTATGGTAGGGAGCAGGTAAAAACAAGCACGAGCGAAGTGAGTATTTGTTTTAAAGCGACCGACGACGAGAAAACAAATAGCAACGCAAGCTGAGTATGTGCGTAGCACATGTTTTCTCGTATGTGATATAAGATATAAATAGATTATATATTAATATAGGAGGTACGGGCATGTCACGTATAGGA
>CAZBHM010000125.1:0-4550 GCA_964491975.1 uncultured Lachnospiraceae bacterium
CCTTTAAACGTTTCTTATCAATAGTTCTAAGCTGCTCAAGAAGTATTACCGAATCCTTCACAATTCCATATTTCTGACAAAGCTCAACATGTGTGGGCAGCTTCGCCTTATTCATCTTAGATGTTATAGCCGCACATATAACCGTAGGACTATGCTTATTACCTGTATCATTTTGTATAATAAGTACCGGACGTATACCTCCCTGTTCTGAACCAACAACCGGTCTTAAATCCGCATAATAGATATCTCCTCTTTTTATAATCACTGAATTCACTCTCCATTTATTACTTAGTTACCTTCAGTATTTCCTGCATTTTCTTGAAGCATACAACTATTATGTGCAATTTAATCTACATAAGCTGCCTATTTGTGACATCTTAAATGTTCGTCTATATATACAAGCTCATTATTAAGATAATAAAGTCTTGGCACTCTTTTGCTGATATTACAGATAATCTCATAATTGAAGGTTTCTGTTGTAAAATCAGCCAGTTCCTCCACGCTTATAAAATCCTCTCCCTGCGCACCAACAAGAATAACCTCATCCATTTCCTCGACAGCATCAATATTCGTAACATCAACCATCAGCTGGTCCATGCATATTCTGCCAAGTATTCTGGCTCGTTTGCCGTTTATGAGCACGCTTGCTTTATTAGACAGTGCTCTCGGATATCCGTCACCATATCCTACAGGTATGGTTGCAACCTTCATATCCTTATCTGTTACAAATATCCCATCATAGCTTACAGGACAGCCTTTTTCGACAGTCTTTATAAATGCCACATGACTTTTCCAGGTAAGCGCCGGTTTAAGAGACAGCCTGCTTATGTCAATGTCCTTAGACGGAGCCAGACCATAAAGCGCAATACCGGCTCTTACCATTGAAAGTGAATACTCCGGTAAATCAATAATACCGGCACTGTTGGAACAATGTTTTATTGGAATATCAATACCCTCTTTCAAAAGCTCTCCTATAAGATTTATAAATGTATTATATTGCTTCTTTGAAAAGCTTTTATCTGCATTATCCGCTTTGGCAAAATGTGTAAATATGCCCTCCACCTCTATACCGTCAAGGCTTTTTGCGTATTTTACAAATTCTACTGCCTCTTTCTCATCTCTTATACCGATTCTTGTCATACCTGTATCTATTTTTACATGTATAAAGGCTTTTTTCCCGAGACGTACAGCTATAGCGTTAAGTTCATCTAACTGCTTTCTTGTAAATACAGTCATTCGTATGTCTGCTCCAATTAACTCAGTATAGTAAGCCACCGGAACCACACCAAGTATAAGAATCATACTGCCTATTCCGTTATCCCTAAGACAAAGTGCCTCCTCTGCGGTTGCCACTGCATAACCGCAGGCAATGTCTGAAGTATACTTTGCAATAGGATATGCCCCATGTCCATAACCATCAGTCTTTATAACTGCCATTATGTCCTTACCGTAAACATTTTCCTTAAGCCTGCAAAGGTTACTCCTTATTATATCTAAATCAACAATTATGGAAGTTCTGTCAAACTTCTCTAAAATAGTTTCTTCCATTCTTCTTCTCCCATTATCTTTTCAAGAGATTTACAAATATCACGTGAAAGCAAGGGTCTCTCTCCTAATTTATTTCTTGCATAATCCCCGGCAAGCCCATGTATGTATACACCCAGTGAAGCCGCAAGCCTGTAATAATCATTACCCTTACAAGCTCTTTTATACATTGCAAGCAACGCTCCTATAATACCGGCAAGAATATCTCCGCTTCCCGCTGTTGACATGCCACTGTTTCCGGAACTGTTAAGATAAAATGTGCCTTTTTTATCCGCTATCACAGTAACTGCATCCTTTAACACAAGTGTTGTCTGTGTATTTTTTGCAAATTCAGAAGCAGTATTAATCATATTACTTTGTATCTTAAAAATATCCAATCCGGTAAGCCGCGACATTTCTCCCGGATGCGGGGTGAGCACCATATTGTCAGAAAGCTCATTATGAAGATTTTCTCCGGCTATTATGTTTATTGCATCTGCATCAAGTACAACCGGTATATTTTTCACCTTAAGCACGGCTCTTACAATGCGCTCTGCTTCCGCACTCTTTCCAAGCCCCGGCCCGCAGATGATACAGTCCATGCCAGAAGCAGCGCATGCAGCATCCTCTGGCATATCAATAAGCACAGCCTCCGGAAGCTTGCTTTGTATTATCTTCCGACAGACCCGGTCAGAGGAAACTGGCATCACATATACCAGACCGGCTCCCATTCTGTAGGCTGCAAGTGCCGAAAACACTGCTGCTCCCGCCATATTTTTAGAACCGGCTATAACAAGTACTTTACCATAAGAACCTTTGTTTGAATATCGCTTTCTTTCAGGCAAAAGCACATAATCTTCAAGTGTATGCGTATATATTTCCGGTGCAATACCGGAATCCTTAATAATGCCTATGCCAATATCTGCAATTACTAATTTTCCGGCATGTGCTGCCCCCGGAAACATCCTAAGCCCTACCTTTTCAAAGCCAAAGGTAACCGTAACATCAGCAGTAACCACCGTTGCAACATCATTACCAATACCAACAGTCGATTCATTAATGCCACTTGGAATATCAACAGCCACAACCCTGACATTATCAAGGCTCCGGGCATTGTTAATTGCATCAATATAAAGGGCATGCTCACCTTCAATATTTCTTGAAAGTCCTATTCCGAATATTGCATCAACTAAAATATCATATTCTTTAAACTTTTCCATGGTGACACTTTTCATGCTATAAAGACGTTCAAGAATATTATATTGAAGCTTCCACCCTGCAGTAGCCTTATCCGTATTACCAGCAATACTGTAATCGCAGATAAATCCTTTTTCACGAAGCAGCCTTACAGTTGCAAGCCCATCTGCACCATTGTTGCCGGTCCCGCATACAACAAGTATTCTGTCACCGTTATTGGCAAGGTCCATAACAGCATCACGTACTGCAAGTGCTGCTTTTTCCATAAGTACAAGTGAAGGTATTTGTATATATTCAATTGTATATCTTTCCAAAGCTTTCATCATATCATTACTGACTATATAACGCATTGTTTATTCCTTTTCACCATATTTAGCATCAAGAATCTCCATAAGCCGCGGACCAAGAATATCATGCATGCTTGTATAAATGCGTTCATTCTGTTCCTCTAAATCCTGTTTTATAATAAGCTGTTTTCTAAGCTCAACTCTTGCCTTTTCAATCCATTCAGAGGTCTGCTCATATTTTTTTCTGCCTATCTGCAAATTAGCATAGGCAATCTGCATACTTGCAACAATAAGCTTTTCATTGGCCGCTTTAAGCAATTCCGGTATTTCATAGCTGTCATTTTCGAGCCTTTCAAGCTTATCGTTACACTCTCTTATAAGCTTCTCATTTTTTTCAAGGATTTTGGATCGCTTCTTATTCTCATTGTCATCATCGGTTGCCGTGTCCATATTGGCAACAATCGTATCCATAAGCTTAGCCTTTACCTTCTTTACTTCCTTAAGCTCAATATTGGTCTGTCCCTGTTTCTTAAGAAGCTCATTAACCTCTTTTTCAAGATCTCTTACAAGCTTAGGCTTATCAATACATGTAAAAATCTGATGCCATCTTTCATCAAGCACGACAATTGCTGGCCTGCTGTCATGTACAGCATTAAGAAAAATATCCGGCTTTTTATTTTTATCATCCATTTACATCACTCTCTTTGGTGTTTTCCTGCCACTTTATATTATATGACAGCTGCATAAGGCTGTCTGACAGATGTACATTCTCCACTGTCACATAATCAGGAAGCCTTAAGTCTGTATGTGCAAAATTCCAAATTGCCCTGACACCATAATCAACAACCTGCTGCGCAATAATGCCCGCATCTGCCTTAGGTATTGTAAGGGCTGCAATTTCAATATCATTCTCAGCAATGAACTCTGAAAGCTCAGAAATATCGTGCACCTCAGTATCTCCTATCTTTTGTCCCACAAGCGCCTTGTTCCTGTCAAAAAGTGCTTTTATAATAAAGCCTCTCTTTCCAAAATTTGCATACTTGGCAATAGCCTGTCCAAGACTTCCTGCACCTATAATAATCATATTATGCTTCTTGTCCATGCCAAGGATTTTGGCTATCTCATCATAAAGATATTTTACATTGTATCCATATCCCTGTTGCCCGAATCCCCCAAAATTATTAAGATCCTGTCTTATCTGCGAAGCAGTAACTCTCATACGTTCACTGAGTTCATTTGATGAAATACGATCTATTCCTTCCTCCAAAAGTTCTCCCAAATATCTGTAATATCTAGGCAGTCTTTTAATGACCGCACTTGATATCTCCTTTCTCGCCATCACTCTTCCTCCGATGTATTACTAATCAGCCGCTTGTTTTCCTGCTGCTCTTCGGGCTTTCGCCCTATACTCCAGACCTTCCGGTCTGTCGTTAACATATCAGGTAAAAACAAATGTCTGCCTTCGGCAGCCGCTTGTTTTCCTGCCACTCTTCGGGCTTTCGCCCTATACTCCAGACCTTCCGGTCTGTCGTTAACATATCA
>CAZBHM010000126.1:0-4487 GCA_964491975.1 uncultured Lachnospiraceae bacterium
ACTTATAATAACTTGAAAAAAATAGTAGATAAATATAAAGGTTTGTGTTATTCTAGAGATAATGGAGGCAACAATTATGGCGAATTTATCGAATAAACATAAAGAGCATTTGGTTTTTGGACTTGACATCGGAACAAGAAGCGTAGTTGGAACGGTAGGTTATATGGAACGTAACCGTTTTAAGGTGCTTGCACAGAAGGTAAAGGAGCATGATACCAGAGCCGTACTTGACGGACAGATTCATGATATACGTAAGGTTGGAGATGTAATAAGATTTGTCAAAGAGGAGCTTGAGCTTAAGCTTGGCACAGAACTTAAGGATGTATGCATAGCTGCTGCCGGTCGCGTACTTAAAACCATGAATACTCACGTAGTACAGGAATTTACAGAAGAAACCTTACTTACAAGTGAGCATGTGTATTCGCTTGATATGCTTGGAGTAGAGCAGGCTCATGAGGAAATTAATAATAATTCACCGGACCATCAGTTTTATAATGTGGGATATTCGGTGGTAAAGTATTATCTTAACGGATATGAGATGACAAGCCTTGATGGCCATAAAGGTAAGAAGATAGAGGCGGACATTTTGTCAACTTTTTTGCCTGAGGAGGTAGTAAGCGGCTTATATGCTGCGGTTGAGGAGGCAGGTCTTGAGGTATGCAGTCTTACGCTTGAGCCTATTGCCGCCATACAGCTTGCAATTCCGGAGCAGTTCAGACTTCTTAATATTGCGCTTGTCGATGTGGGGGCAGGCACTTCGGATATCTGTATTACCAAAAGCGGAAGCATTGTGGCTTATGGCATGATACCTCTTGCAGGTGATGAGATTACTGAGAAAATAGTGGAAAACTATCTTGTTGATTTTCAGACGGCTGAGAAGATTAAGATTGCAACTGGTAAAAAGAAAGATATTACATATAAGGATATAATGGGACTTAAGCATACTGTATCACCGGCAGAGGTATTATCTTCAGTTGAAGAGAATATCAACAATATGGCACAAGAAGTTGCTGCAAAGATATGTGAGCTTAATGGCGGCAAGCCGGTAAGTGCCGTGTTTGTTGTAGGAGGCGGCGGAAAGATAACCGGCTTTACGGGGGCACTTTCCAGGTATCTTGACATACCGGATGAGCGTGTTGCAATAAGAGGTCAGGAAGTGATGGGCAATATTGACTTTGAGGATACTGCCATAAAAAAGGATGCACTTCTGGTTACACCAATTGGTATATGCCTGAATTTTTACAATCAGAAGAACAGCTTCATTTTTGTATATTTTAACGGCGAACGTCTGAGAATGTATGATAACGGACATCTCACGGTACTTGATGCTGCCATACAGTATGGTTATGCCAATGAGGCACTTTTTCCAAGACGCGGTAAGGAGCTTACATTTATGGTTAATGGCAGGCAGCGGATTATACGCGGTGAGCATGGGGAAGGTGCAGTAATAAATCTTAATGGTGATGAGTGCAGTATGCAGGCACGGATTATTCAGAATGACCGTATTATTATATCAGAGTCTACGGCCGGTCCGGCAGCAGCCTGTACCATAGAGGAACTTCCGGAATATAGGGACAGCATTACGCTTGAGGTTAATGGGAAGATTGTTACATGCCCGAAGTTTGCTGAGGTTAATGGGCAACTCCAGTCGGGTTATTATGATATACAGCCCGGAGATGATGTTAAATTTTTAAATTATTATACAGTCGGTCAGCTTATGCAGTTTCTTGATATTTCTATGGAAGATATGGAAATTAAGGTTAATAATATAGAAGCAGTCGAGGATGAAAAGGTGTATGAGAACTTTAAGCTTGATTTTAAGGTAAAAGAGTTTACATATGCAAATCTTAAGGAAGCGGAACCGGGAGATTTAGAAGGTGCCCATGCCGAAAAGGGAAGCAGAGAGGTTTATGTGGAATCTTTAAGCAAGGAGCCTTCCGCAGAAAAAACGGAAGCGGCACTTTTTCAGTCTGAGACTATGAAAATTTCGCTGATTAAAAAGATTCCTGGTTTTGAGAATCTTACGCCGGCAGAGATAGAAAAGCTTAATCTTGCAAGCGTAGATATTAACGATATAATAGAAGCAGGTAAGATGTTTATTAAAAAGGATGAATCTAAAGAATAGAATGGAGATAATATGAGAGTAATTGCCGGTAAAGCAAGAAGATTATTACTTAAGACAATAGAAGGACCTGATACAAGGCCTACTACTGACAGAATTAAAGAAACATTATTTAATATGCTGCAGAATGATGTTCCGCGAGCACGTTTTCTTGATTTGTTTGCGGGAAGCGGAGGCATAGGTATTGAAGCACTTAGCAGAGGTGCAGATTACTGTGTGTTTGTTGAGAATAATCCCAAGGCAGCAGCCTGTATAAGGGAGAATCTTTTGCATACAAAGCTTGCAGATAATGCGCTGGTTATGGAAGCGGATGTTACCGTCGCTGCCACACTTGGCAGACTTGAGAAGAAGGAGGCTGCATTTGACATTGTATTTATGGACCCACCCTATAATATGGGACTTGAGAAGAAGGTTCTTGAATATCTTAAGGATTCAGCCTTGATTAATTCTTCAACATTAATTATAATAGAAGCGGCGCTTGATACTGATTTTTCATGGGTTAATAGTATGGGAGTTGAGCTTATTAAGGAGAAAATTTATAAGACAAATAAGCATGTATATCTTGGAAGAAAGGAAGCCTGATAATGAAAAGAGCTATATATCCGGGAAGCTTTGATCCGATTACATTCGGACATCTTGATATTATAGAGCGTGCGCTTAAGATAACGGATGAACTTGTTGTTGCCGTACTTAATAATAATTCTAAAAAAGCGTTGTTTACATCGGCTGAGAGAGTTGAACTTATTAAGAAGGCCACGGCACATCTTTCGGGGGTTAAAGTGGTTGCGTTTGAGGGATTGCTTGTGGATTGTGCAAAGAAGATGGATGCAGGTATTATTGTAAGGGGGTTAAGAGCAGTTACTGACTTTGAATATGAACTGCAGATGTCACAGATTAATAATGCACTTAATGGTGAAATTGATACAGTATTCCTTACAACAAGGCTTGAGTATGCATATCTTAGTTCAAGCATAACCAAAGAGGTGGCGATGATGGGTGGTGACATAAGTAAGTTTGTACCACCGGTTATAGTTGATAAAGTGTATGAAAAATATAAAAGGAGAAGTGACAATGAATAAGATTGAACAGACAATTGATGAGATTGAGGAATACATCGAGACTTGTAAGACACAGATGCTTTCGGGTAAGATACTGGTTGATAAAGAAACCATTATGGAGCTTCTTTCAGATCTTAGAATGAATATGCCGGAAGAAATTAAGAGGCACCAGAAGATGCTTGCTAACAGGGATGCGATTATTGAGGATGCCAGGAAGCAGGCGGCCGATATTGTTAAGCAGGCCAATATACATAAAGAAGAGTGCGTAAGTGAGCATGAGATTATGCAGCAGGCATATGCGCAGGGAAATGAAATATTAGGACAGGCAGGTATTGAGGCACAGCGTATAGTGGATGAAGCAGCAGGATATGCCGAAAATTATCGTATGAGTGCCATAAGATATACAGATGATTTGCTTGCGGGAATGCAGAATCTTATTGCGGTAACCATGGAGAATACAAAGAACCAGTATGAGAAGTTTTTTGCATCCCTTAGTACTTCATATGATGTAATTTCCTCCAATCGTAATGAGTTGTATCCTAATACGGAAGCCAATCTTGAGTATGTTAATGAAGAGAAAGATACAGAAGAAGAGTAAATATTATGGCTGCTGCTTTGCAACAGCCATTTTGAATTTAAAAAAATATATAGGTAATAATAAAGACGATGACTGCAGATATAATGCGGAATAGGGAATATTGCTTAAGCGAAAGACCGCTGCCATAAAGCATGTCGGCACTCTGGGCAATTCCTGCAATTCCGCCGAAGGTGACCAGCGCACAGATACATGGAAGCATAAGGCTTTGACTGCTTAATGATGTGGCGATTATCTTGCAGCCGCCGGTTACTTCAGCTATTGCAGACAAAAACAGTTTCAAATATCCGGGAAGTGCCGAAGCTTCAAGCAGTGCCGACAAAATGTTGAATACAATTATGTATGCGCCAAGCTTTAACAATGTTTCAGCAGTGGCAGACACTGCTTTGTCAAACATTGAGGTTATGTTTATACTGACAGACCCGGTGCGTATTTGACGGTAGCAGTCACTAAGACTGCATACGGATATCTGGTTTGAAACTGTATTTTTTGAAGAAACAGCAGATGAAAGATATAGGTGTCTGCTTAATAGGCCGATAATGACAGGTGTAAGATAGAGTATGATTATAAGTCCTGCAGTAAGTGAGCGGTCGTTAAGAATAGTACCGCAGACATAGCTTGTTATGAAGGCGGGACTTAAGTTATTAGAAAAGTTCACAAGATACTGACCTTCGGCGGGACTTAAACGGCCTTCGCGAATCAGTGTGGCGGC
>CAZBHM010000127.1:0-4462 GCA_964491975.1 uncultured Lachnospiraceae bacterium
CGATCATAACCAAGATGGTCGTCCATTTCCGTTTCAAGCATGTCCTGAATTGTTCTGGAGAGTAAATCCTTTAATGCATGTCAGAAAGACTATCCAGTGTAATAACTGCTGTGGATATAAGTAGTAGAAGAGTAGTGATTAATTTCATTATTCTTCTTAATCACAGGAGCTAAATGCTTTGTATCAAATTCGCATGGTTCTACTGTATCAAAGATTACATTATAAATATGTTTTCTTCAGTACGTTTTTTAGAGCCCCTCTTTTGTATGAAAATCCTTAAAAAGTTCACAAAAATTTAAAAAAATATGTCAAAATGCACAAAAATTTATTGACACATTTAAGGTTATAGTGTAAAATTACCAGTATACGACAATACAACCTTTGAAGGGAAGGGATTGCTGATGAGTAAGGCTAAGAAGCAGGCGGTGGTTATGACAGGTGGTGCGGATGCTGCCACGGCAACACTTACAAAACAGGAACGCCGCGAGATGAACATACGGGAGATTAAGAAGGCTTTTAAGCGGGACTGGCAGTTATATCTTATGCTGCTGTTTCCGGTGCTCTGTGTTGTTATATTTAAGTATGCAGCTTATCCGGGACTTCGTATGGTGTTTATGGATTATATTCCGGCAAAGGGATATGAGGGAAGTGAATGGGTTGGTCTTGAAACCTTTAGAAAAATATTTACGGATGACTTGTTCTGGAAGGCACTTAAAAATTCACTTATATTCAACGTGTTGGATTTAATTGCAGCATTTCCGGTGCCGATTATTCTTGCGCTTATGCTTAATGAGCTTCGTTTCCCGAGATTTAAGAAGATTACCCAGACACTTCTTTATCTGCCGCATTTTCTTTCGTGGGTTATCGTGGCGAGTCTCGCATATGTATTTTTTAAGCCAAGTACGGGACTTGTGAACGTTCTGCTTATGCGTTGGGGAATTATTGAAGAGGGTATTCCGTTCCTTAATGAGAAATGGCATTGGGCGGTTACATATGTGTTACTTGGAATTTGGCAGGGTATGGGCTGGAATACAATTATATATCTTGCAGCAATTACAGGTATAAACGGTGAACTTTATGAGGCGGCTACGGTTGATGGAGCTAACCGCTGGCAGAAGATGTGGAATATAACGCTTCCCGGAATTAAGGGAACGACGGTTACCCTTCTTATAATGCAGCTGGGAAGAATTATGGGCAGTAACTTTGAACGTCTTGATTCTTTTGGTAATACGGATGTTAAGGATTTTCAGTATCAGCTTGCCATTTACATTTATCAGAGAGGTCTTGCAGGAGGTAAGTACAGCAGGGCTACGGCAGTCAATCTGTTTCAGTCCATGATAGGTATGATACTTGTTATTCTGGCTGATAAATTTGCCAAGGCACTTGGTGAGGATGGATTGATTTAAAGTGGCTGTTAAGTCATGACCTGATAAACAGGAGGATTTTGTATGATTAAGAAAAAGAATTTTGATGAAACTTTTCACTCCGAATCAAGAGGGGTTAACAGGATTAAGATAGGCGATATTGTTATTATGGCGGTACTTTCCATATTGAGTCTTACCTGCATAATACCGTTTATTCATGTGGCGGCAAAGTCTGTAAGTGGTAAGGCACAGGTGCTGGCGCAGAATGTATTTTTCTGGCCGAAGGATATTACGTTTGATGCGTATAAAGCAATTTTCAAAGACGGAACACTTACGCATGCGATGGGATATACCATTGAACTAACGGTTATATTTACGATACTTGGCATGATTGTCTGTACATGTGCAGCATATCCGCTTTCAAAAAAGAGACTTAAATTCCGCTCAGGAATTTCACTGTTTTTATTATTTTCAATGTATTTTTCGGCAGGGCTTATTCCGGAGTATCTGCTTATGAAGAAGCTTCATCTGCTTAATACGATGTGGGTGCTTATACTGCCGCTTATCTTTTCACCATATAATACACTTATAATGAAGAGCTTTTTGCAGTCAACAATTCCGGACAGCCTGGAGGAATCGGCATTTTTGGATGGCGCTTCGAATTTTCAGATACTTGGAAAGATAGTATTGCCGCTTTCAAAGCCGATTATAGCTACACTTTCACTTTTTTATGCCGTAGGCAGATGGAATGCATACGCAGATGCCAAATATTATGTGTTCAGGGTAAAGGCTCTTCAGCCTCTGCAGTACATATTAAGTAACATGATTTTATCAAGCGGCTCGGATGCCATAAGTTTATCCGAGGGTTCAATGGCACAGAATACTCCTGAGGTTATTCAGGCGGCAGCCATTATGTTTGCAACACTGCCAATTCTTTGTATATACCCATTTGTGCAGAAATATTTTGTAAAGGGTGTAATGATTGGTGCGGTCAAGGGTTAATATCAATGTGTCAGCACACTGGTATACTGGAAATTGTAATAACGACGGTTAACCCACAAGGGTTTAACTTATAGAGAGAAACTTATTATTAATCATAAGGAGGAAGGATTATGAAGAAGTTAGCAAAAAAGATTACTGCCTTTGCCATGGCATCGGCAATGGTGCTTAGTGCACTCACGGGATGTAATAAGTCAGACTCAAAGTCCGGCGGCATTTCAGAGAAGCCGACTAAGGTAGAGGCTTCGTGGGGAATGAAGAGCTGGGAAAAATTTGATGAGAAGGTTAAGATTACCGTACCCGTATATGACCGTTCGAAGGAAGGTTATCCGGCAGTTGACAACAATTACTGGACACAGTGGGTTCAGAAGGAATTTGGCGACAAGTGGAATGTAGAGGTTGAATATGTTGCTATTCCGCGTGGTGACGTTATGAATGCGTACAATCTTCTTATTGCATCAGATGAAACACCTACAATTATGATGGAATACGATTATCCGAAGGTTGCACAGTGGGCAAGTGAAGGTGCGATGCAGACTATAGATCTTACAAAATTTGCTGAAGTTGCACCTACATACTATCAGAAGATGATAGACAATAAGCAGCTTGGTTATACTGATATCGGTGATGGTACGTATTTTGTATTGTCAGAGAGACCATATTACGACACAACTTATACATTTGTTAACTTTGTACGAATGGATTGGTTAAGACAGGTTGGCTATGACCATGTTCCACAGACGTATGCAGAGTATACAGATGCTATTACAAAGATTGTTAAGGCGGGACTTACAACACAGCCGGTAGGTCTTTCATTACCTACATCAGCATATGTTGCAAACTTTAACTTCAGAGATTACCCTGTAGACGAGGCAGAATGGGCAATGCATTCATCCCTCGGTACTGCATCTCTTACATGGGAGCCTACAAAGCAGCTTTTAAAGAGACAGAATGCTGAGTATAACAAGGGATGGATTTCTTCTGAATATAATCTTGATACCGATGAGACACAGAAGAAGGCAGATTTTGTTAATGGTAAATTATTCTCTTATGGCGGATATATGTCTGCTAATGTTGACTGGCTTACATCTTTCTATGAAAACAATCCGGGTGCAGAACTTGCAGTAGCAAGCTCATATACTGTAGTTGAGCCGGGTGTGGTTGATTATCCGCAGATGCGTTCAGATAACCCATTTGGTATGATAGTTGGTTTCAGCTCACTTGCAACAGAAGATGAGCTTAAGGCAGCATGGATGTTAATGGAGTGGATGATTCAGGAAGAGAACTTATTCGTTCTTGAGAACGGTATCGAAGGTGTTACATATAAGCTTGATGAGCAGGGACTTCCTGTTGTTGACGGTAATTACAGAGGAACAGAGATGCTTAATCATAACTGTAACATCGATATGACATGTCTTGTACATGCAAGCAAGGTTACAGGTACAATAGAGCAGTCAATCGCAGCTATTGCACCACAGGGACTTCCACAGGATTTCACACAGGCCATGATTGATAACTACTATGAGTTAAAGAGTATATCAGAAGCAGGTCATGCATATTCAGATCCTATTTTCTCAGTATCAATTGATGCTGAAAGTGAATATACGGCTACATTGTTAGACTTGTACAAAGAGTACAGTGTTCGTCTTACAAAGTGTAAGCCTGAGGAATTTGATGCATTATATGAAGAGCTTTCCAAGAATTATCTTAAAGCAGGTTATCAGGAGATAATCGATGAGAGACTTGCAGCATATGAAGCAGGCAATACTACAAAGCTTCCTAAGTAATGAATTGGGCTTACTGTATCAGGAAAGGTACAAAATCCGCCTGAATCACAGTGAATTTATATTTATGAATATGAGATAAAATTAAGGGAATGCGGGCAAATACAAGATATCCGCATTCCCTTAAAAAATTTCATTTTCAAATAGTTATTTTACTGCATCTTTAGTATAGAAAATTATATGGACAAATGTGCAGATTTGACATATAATTAAATCATTAACAGCTAAATTTAAGGAGGTTATTATGTTAAAACTTAATTACGATGAGAACCAGTTAAAAGAAGTTATTGATGCTGTAGTCCGTAAGACCATGAC
>CAZBHM010000128.1:0-4392 GCA_964491975.1 uncultured Lachnospiraceae bacterium
ATATAATATAAGGTAACTAAAATTTGCATAATACATAAAAGAACATACTAATTATAAAGAATAACTTAAGTTTAGTCAAGTAATTTTTTTAGAAAAACTAAAGTTTATTTAAAAAATTTAGTTATCCACATTTTTATAATCACTTTTTCTCGTTTTCCACCCTATTAACATAAAAGTTATCCACAAAATGTGTGTAACTTGTTGATAACTTTGTGGTTTTCTTAGTTTTATTCACCATTTTGTTAGCTTTTTTAACATTTACAGCAGGTGGATAACTTGTACAATTAATTAACATTCCCGGTTTATAAGGTATTTATGTCAATTATGTTATGTTAACCTCAGAAAATTTTATCCACCTAATTAACACTATTAACTTCATACCATATCAACACGATGTTGATAATTTTTGTTAACTGCTGCCCTGTTGGTAATTTAGCTTAAAAAAATGTAACTCTTTCTTGAAATAAAATGAATTTTGTTATACAATATTAGATGGGAGCGCTTCGGCGTTTTTTGATACTTTGGATAGAAATGGGAGAATGTGATGAACATAGTAGTAGAAAAATGGGACGAAATACTTAAACATCTGAAGCAGGAACACGAAATTTCAGATATTTCATTTAATACATGGTTAAAACCTCTTGAGATTTATTCTGTAAATAATGATCTTGTTACCTTATTGGTAAAGGACAGTGATTTTATTAATTTTATAGAAAAAAGATATGCCACTCCTCTTAGGGTAAGTATAGTCGAGGTTACCGGAAGCCCCTTTGATGTTCGTTACATTACGGAAGAGGACATTAATAAGATAAAGAAGCAGGAGGCACGACGCAACAATATCAGTGTGAGCATGGGTAATATTAACCCCAAATATACCTTTGATTCTTTCGTTGTCGGAAGTAATAACAAAATGGCTCATGCTGCATGTCTTGCAGTTGCCGAATCACCTGCCGAAATATATAATCCTCTTTTTATTTATGGAGGCGTAGGTCTTGGTAAGACCCATCTCATGCATTCAATAGCTAATTTTGTCCTTGACAGTAATCCTGATGCAAAGGTCTTATATGTTACCTCCGAGAAGTTTACCAATGAACTTATTGATGCCATCCGTAACAAGAATGGTATTACCACTACAGAATTCAGGGAAAAATACAGAACGATAGATATTCTTCTTATTGACGATATACAATTTATAATAGGAAAAGAAAGTACACAGGAAGAGTTTTTCCATACCTTTAATGAGCTTTATCAGGCTAAGAAGCAGATTATTATATCCTCTGATAAGCCGCCTAAGGATATGGAGACACTTGAAGAACGTCTCCGTTCCAGATTTGAATGGGGTGTTACCGTTGACCTCCAGTCCCCTGATTATGAAACCCGTACTGCAATTCTTCGTAAGAAGAACGAAGTAGAGGGATACAATATAGATAATGAAGTAATTGAATACGTTGCCAATAATATTAAATCCAACATCCGAGAGCTTGAAGGTGCTATGAACAAGTTAGTTGCCTTTTCTTCATTAGAAAAGAAGAAGATAGACATTGAGCTTGCCGAGGATGCTCTTAAGGATCTTATATCGCCTAACCAGTCCAGGCAGATTACTGCCGAACTTATTATGAATATAGTAGCTGAGCATTATAATATTTCAGTACAGGATATTATCTCTACCAAAAGAGACAAGAGCAGAGTTTATCCAAGACAGATTGTCATGTACCTTTGCCGCAACCACACGGACAAGTCTCTTAAGGAAATCGGAAATCTGCTCGGCAACAGAGATCATAGTACAATTATGCATGGCTGTAGCAAAATAGAGGAGGATCTTGCCAATAACGTCAATAACATACAGACGACCATTGAGACCCTTATGAAAAAAATTAACCCTAATTAATATCCACATTTTTTTATTGATAACTTGTTTAAACCATGTGGATAAGTGTATGAACGTCTTTTGAGAATTTTTGTGATGTTAATAACTTTTATATTTTCCACCTGTTTTTTAAGGGTTTTCTACACACTTATTAAACCCTTAAATGCCCTGTTTTAGGGGCTTCATAACGGTTATCAACAAATTCACACCCCCTATTACGATTTCTGCGGAAATCTTTAATAAATATATATATATAAGCACCACCCCATAACGAGAAAGGAGTTTTCCACATTATGAAATTAATTTGTAGTAAATCAGATATCTTACATTCAGTTAATATAGCTCTTAAGGCTGTTCCTTCGAAGACTACCATGACTATACTGGAATGCTTTTTAATTGATGCTTCTTCATCCCAGATAAAAATCATCGCCAATGACATGGAACTTGGAATCGAAACGATTGTTAAAGGTGATATCATTGAAAGAGGCGTTATTGCAATTAATGCCAAGATGTTTTCAGAAATTGTACGTAAGCTTCCTGATAACGACGTTATTATTGAAACTAATGACAAATATATGGTAACTATTACCTGTGAAAAGGCTAAGTTTAATATTGCAGGTAAAGCAGGTGATGATTTTTCTTACCTTCCTGAAGTAGAGAAGAATAAATTTATTACACTTTCTCAGTTTACACTTAAAGAAATTATCAGACAGACTATTTTCTCAATAGCAGACAATGACAGCAACCGTCTTATGACAGGTGAACTTTTTGAAGTTACCGGTGATATCTTAAAGGTGGTATCACTTGACGGACACAGAATCTCGATAAGGAAAGTAGCGCTCTCTGACAATTATGATAATATAAAGGTGGTTGTTCAGGGTAAAACTTTATCTGAAATCAGTAAGATTCTTTCAGGTGAAGCAGATGATACTGTAAGAATTTATTTTACACAGAATCATATAGTATTTGAATTTGATGATACGGTAGTTGTTTCAAGACTTATAGAAGGTGAATATTTCAGAATTAATCAGATGCTTTCGTCTGATTATGAAACTAAGGTTTCTGTTAATAAAAAGGAATTTTTAAGCTGTATAGACCGTTCAACTTTACTTGTTAAGGAAGGCGAGAAGAAACCTATAATCATCAATGTAAATGACCAGGAGCTTGAGCTTATGATTAATTCCACGCTTGGTTCCATGAATGAAAATATTGATATAAGAAAAGATGGTAAAGATATAAAAATCGGCTTTAATCCGAAGTTTCTTATGGATGCATTACGTGTAATTGATGATGAAGAGACTGATATTTATTTTGTTAATCCAAAGGCACCATGTTTTATAAAAGATAAAGAGGAAAGCTTTATATATATAATTCTTCCCGTTAATATCAATCAGAATAATTAGGAGGAAGCAGAGTATGCATGAGATTACTTTAAGAGAAGAGTTTATTAAGCTTGGACAGGCACTTAAGGCGGCAGGTCTTGTTGAATCAGGTGTTGAAGCTAAGATAGTTATCGGAGACGGTAAGGTTATGGTGAATGGTGAGACCGAATACCAGAGAGGCAAGAAGCTTCATGGTGGAGATATTGTTTCATACAACGGAGAAGAAATAAGAATCAATGATAATTGAATCGATTGAACTTAAAAATTTTAGAAATTATAAAGAGCTTTCTATGGAGTTTGATACCGGCACTAATATTTTATATGGTGACAACGCGCAGGGAAAGACTAATATTTTAGAAGCTCTTTATTATTCTGCAACTACCAAGTCCCATAAAGGAAGTAAGGACAGGGAAGTTATTAATTTTGATAATGATGAAGCACATATTAAAACCATTATTAATAAAAAGGGTATTTCATACAGAATAGACATGCACCTTAAGAAGAACAAAAGTAAAGGAATTGCCATCAATGGTATTCCTGTTAAGAAAGCAAGTGAGCTGTTTGGGATACTTAATGTTGTATTCTTTTCACCGGAGGACCTTAATCTTATAAAGAGCGGTCCGGCAGAGAGAAGAAGATTTCTTGATTTGGAATTGTGTCAGCTTGATAAGATATATGTTTATAATATGGTAAATTATAACAAAATATTAAATCAGCGCAATCAGTTATTAAAAATAGCTGATTCAAGACCCGATATTATGGCCACACTTGATATATGGGATAACAAACTGGTTGAATTTGGAAGTAAAATAATTGAGAGCAGGCATAATTTCATTGCTTCACTTAATAGTATGATATTTGACATTCATAAGAATTTGTCGGCAGGAAGGGAGGAGCTTAAGCTTATATATACCCCTGATGCTGAGGCCGACAGATTTTATGAAGAACTTATAAGAAACAAAGAGCATGATAAAAAATATAAGACAACATCAACAGGACCGCACAGAGATGATTTTATTTTTTTAATAGGCGGTAATGATGTAAGAAAATATGGTTCACAGGGACAGCAAAGGACGGTGGCACTTTCATTAAAGCTTGCTGAGATTAAGCTTGTGTCTAAGGTTATCAATGATAATCCGGTGC
>CAZBHM010000129.1:0-4384 GCA_964491975.1 uncultured Lachnospiraceae bacterium
GCCACAAGTGCATCAAGCACCTGGGTAAGAGCTTCCCTCTCATCCTTTGGCACCTGCAAAAGCATTGCAAGCTCTTTAGCCTTCATCGGAACATAATTCTTGTCCGAAAGCAAATCAATAATAACCTTTTTTCTTTTATCAAATAATTCATCATTCATACCGCGGCACCTCCATATCTATAAGCAAAAAGGCTGCTACAAAACACCCCGCCGGAATCCTTTTGTAACAACCCATCTCTCATCATAACCTCAAATTAAAAAATATTTAAAAGAAGTGATAACAATATAAATATTACTGCAAGAATCTTGGTAATCTTGTCAAGAGCACCTTCCATGGAACGTCCTTTATTCTTGCCCCAATAAGTCTCAGCAGCTCCGCTGATAGAGCCTGACAAGCCTGCCTGCTTACCTTCCTGAAGTAATACGATTACAATCAATCCCAGACATACAATTGCATAAATTACAGTTAAAACAATTTTTAACGCTGTCATTTTATCTCCTTTCCACTCTGCATAGTCAAAACTGACACTACAAACTTAAAACAATAATGTACTCACAAGTCAAACACATTCATTCTAGCACAAGTCAGAGATATTTTCAACTATTTTTTACTAACTATGTAAAACTTATTCAGCACTTATTCTTTTAAACTGATAAACCGTACAAACTCATCGACAATCACCGGATCAAATCTGGTGCCCTTCTCTCTTATAATCCTGTCAATGGCATCCTGCACGACATACCCTCTGCCGTCAGGCTTAGGCGTTACCATAAGTACATATTCATAAACAAGATATATAATCCTTGCCTCAAGTAAAATATCCTCTCCTTTAATCTGATTAGGATATCCCGTCCCGTTAAAACATTCATGTGTCTGTAAAACAATGCTCGCAACAGGAAGCGTACTTTCAAACATTTTGGCAATCCTGTGACTTATCTCAACATGCTGCCTCATCGTCCAGATTTCTTCCGTTGCATTAAGATGTCCATGCTTTTTCTTATTATATTCTTCAATAAATGCAATCATGCCAAGGTCCTGTACCTGTATCGCATGAATAATATCATTAATTCTTCTAAACTCAAGTTCAAGATAAGCTCCGAATTCCGATACAAGTGCAGAAGCACGGCCAATAACAATTCTTGATATTATCTTCTCCTGATATAATATGGCAAGAATATCACTGACAATATCCTGCTTTTTCTTAATCTCATCCTTATTGCAATACATAGCCTCATCTGCCATCCTGATACCGGCAGACAACTTTTCCTTAGGATTTTCTGCTACATGCACGCCCAAAGAAACCGACGGCTTCAGCACACAGTCATCACATTCAAGGCATGCTGCCTTTATGGCTGAACAATAATTCACAGCTGTATCATAATCCGTATTAGGTAAAATAACCTGTATTTCATCTCCTCCACATCTGGCAACAACGCCGCCCTTAACCGGAAGCTTTTCAACCATCAGTCTTGATATTGTCTTCAAAAACAAATCACCATGCTGATGTCCGAATACATCGTTCATAAGCTTAAGATTATTGGCATCTGCCGAAACTATGGCTATAGGATAATACTCCTCATTATTTTCATAATAGGTTATCATCTCTTCAAAATAATCCCGGCTGTGAAGCCCCGTAAGTTTATCATGAGTATTAAGATACTGGAGCATATCCCTCTCCCTTTGTATCTCTTCCTCAAGCCTTTTACGATAACTGATTTCTTCCTTCTGTACAAAATTCTTATAACCAAGCTCTGAAAGCTGCTGCACCACAAGCCCAACAAGAGCTACTACCTGTTCAAACCTCTCTCTGGTCTTCACCGGCACCTTCTTAAGCTCCTCAATGTATTCATCCGGATCAGCCCCTATATTAAGAGCCATTTTACGATTAAGCTCTTCATCATCAAGCAGACCTTCTATCATGACCTGTCCTACAAGGCAACTTGCAATATGCTTTCCACCAATCCTTATGCTTATACCCGCATCAAGAAGTCCCGCCGACAGGCACTGTGCAATAACCGTCCCTTCATGATTACTTCCAAGTACCTCATCAGAATGAAAGCAATTGCACTGCCCCTTTTCCGTTTTACGCACAATATTCATACAAAAGTTGCAAAAATTACTTGGCTTAGTAATCGGTCTGCCTTCCGGCGATGTTATCAAAACGCCAACCTCAAATGTCCTCGATATTGCATCGGCCAGTTTCTGCACATCCTCAATATCAAACAAGTCTTCAAAGGTATAATTCTCTATATTTTTATGCAGCTCTTCATCAAAATTCCTGACCATCGTATAACCCCCTGTTTTACAGGATATTTCTCCAAAACATTATAAATACATTAATTCTCATCTGCCACAGTATTCAAAAAATCAAGAAACTTTTCAACTAATACCGGGTCAAACTGGTGTCCGGCACAACGTCTGATACGTTCAGACAGCTCTTTATTTATACATCTGCCTGTAGTATTCCTGTTCCACTTCCATACTGCATATGACGTAACAAGATATATTATGCGCGCCTCATAAAGAATATTCTCACCGGTAATTCTGTTAGGATAGCCGACACCGCTATAGCATTCGTGTGTCTGCAATATAATCTTGGCAGCAGTCTGCGTATTCTCATAGAGCTTGGCAAGCTCATATCCCACAATAGGATGGCGGACAAGTCCGCTGCTCTCAGTATCGCGTAAAGACTCACTATTGCTTATCGCAATCATTCCAACGTCCTGATATCTTGCCGCAAGCATTATTCTCTTAATCATGCGCTCATTAAGCTTAAGATATCTGCAAAAAGCCTCCAAAAGTCCGAGCATATCTTTGTGACACGCCTTATCAATCGTTCCCTTCTTAAACAGCATCTGCATAATGTCCTCAAGAAGATTCTGATCCTTCTTAATACGCTTCTTATCATTATACATGCTGTCATCAGCCTGTATCATAAATTCCTGGCAGCCCGATTTTTCCCAATTAATCTCACTCGCTCCCATGGCAAGCCTCACAGGAATCATACAGCTCGACACCCTTGCACAGGCAGCCTGTACACGTTCTATATAGCGTTGACCCTCATCCTTAGCCGCATTAGGTATAAGTACATTAATCTCATCCCCGCCACATCTGGCTATTACATACGAAGGCTTTGCTTCTTCCATAAGTGCCCTGGTAGCCTCCTTAAGAAGCCTGTCGCCTTCATCATGGCCAAATATGTCATTAGCAACCTTAAGATTATTAACATCACACATTATGTATGTAACCGGATTTACATTTGCAAGCTTAAGCTCATAAAGCTTCTCCTCAAAATAAGACCTGTTGCCAAGTCCCGTAAGATTATCATGATATGCCACATACGCAAGATTCTCACGTTCCTCTTCATATTCACGTTCTCTCTCCTTACGCACCCTAAGCTCTTCCTTCTGTAAATAAATCATATAACCAAGCTCAGACAGCCACACAACCATCTTATTTATCATGTTGACAACATCTTCAAACCGTTCTCTTGTCATTACCGGCACTTCTTCTCTGGCCTTACAAAACAAATCAGAATCTATGCCCAGTCCGCGCGCCCTCTCTACATTAAGCTCCTCGGAATCCGTATCTGAAATTCTTACCTGCCCGATAATCCAGCTGGCAATATGCCTGCCTTTAATAAATATACTAATTCCTGCTTCCATAAGCCCTGCCGTAAGACACTCCCGGATATATGGTCCTTCCGGATGCGGCCGACCCATAAGTTCATCAGATTCAATGCAGCTTTTATACCCCATTGCACTCTTTTTTACAATATCCTCACAAAAATGGCACATACTGCTGGGTCTGGTAATCCACTTACCTTCAGGTGACAGAATCACAACACCGACATTAAGTGCTTTGGAAATAAGGTCCGTAAGCTCCTGAATCTCGACCATATCAAACAAATCTTCAAATTTATAATTATCAATATTCCTCAACATAATATCACCCCAACATACAAATATCATAACCATTAAATGTAATGACCCTGCTATATTTTTAGTTTATATCCATTTTACCACACTCTGCAAATTATTTCTACACCTTTTACAAATTTCGTCAAAATAATCTCTTTTTTTGGTCTTTTTGCACAAAAAAATCACCTCCGAATGACAAAAACTATCATTAACAAGGAGGTGATTTAAAAATTATACGTTTTTATTATTTGTAGTTAACAATTTTACCAAAATCCGCCTTAAGTGATGCACCGCCAACAAGGCCGCCATCGATATCAGGCTGTGCAAATAACTCAGCTGCATTAGAAGCATTAACGCTTCCGCCATACTGGATTCTTATTGCCTCTGCTGTTGCCTCATCATAAATCTCACCGATACATACACGGATTGCATGACATACTTCTTCAGCCTGCTCTGTTGTAGCA
>CAZBHM010000130.1:0-4372 GCA_964491975.1 uncultured Lachnospiraceae bacterium
AAGTAGTTCTTATTATTTTTAGGTAAAATACAATAGTTAAGCCACGCAGAAACATTCATAAAACCGCACTGCGTGCTAAACGTTAAAATAACTGCCACCAATAAATTCCTTCAGGATAGAATTGAATGGTATATTCTCCGTTCCAATTCCCACAAAATAGTCAAGGAATTTAAGAAGCCGCTTAGCCTCTTCATATTCCGGTTCATCTCTTCCAATTCCAAACAATAACGGTTCAGCAAAAGGCTTAAGCACCGCAAGCTCATATATAAGTGCCGAATTAAACATAACATCCGCCTCCTCCTGATACGGAAAAATGTTCTTTTCTTCACCACGCCTTACTGAATACCACATGGCTATTGTATTTTTTGCACTAATTCCTCTTGTCCTTGCATCTCTTACCATTCGCCTTATAAGCCGCCCGTCAGTAGACGGTATCCTGTTATGCTCATCAATATTAAGCTGCGTAAGGGCACTTATATATATCTTAAATTTATTTTCCTTAGGAAGCTCATATGACAAAGCATCGTTAAGACAATGAATACCTTCAATAACCAGAATATCTTCAGCACCCAGCTTAAGCCTATTCCCTTTATATTCACTTTTGCCTGTTTTAAAATTATATGTAGGAAGCAGTACCTCTTTTCCTGCAAGCAAATCGCGCATATCCTTATTAAACTGTTCAACATTAATAGCTGCCAGTCCTTCAAAATCATATTTACCATTACTGTCCTTCGGACACAGCTCCCTGTCAACAAAATAGTCATCTACAGCAATCGGATGTGGCTTGAGGCCGCATGCCATAAGCTGTATTGACAGACGATGTGAAAATGTAGTTTTGCCCGAAGACGACGGACCTGCTATCATAATAAGCTTTTTATCAGGCTGCTCGGCAATTATCTGTGCAATCTCTCCGATTCTTTTCTCCTGTATGGCTTCCTGCACAAGAATTAAATCATTAATTTTCCCTGACACTATTGCATCATTCAAATCTGCAACTGTCTCAAGCTCAAGCTTCTCGCCCCACCGCTTGGATTCATCAAGTACCCCAAAGAGCTTCCTCTGCGGCACAAACTCCGGCACCTTTCCCGGCTCTGCAGCTGTAGGAAGCTGAATAACAAAGCCATTCTCATATGGTATGAGTGAAAAATACTTAATATATCCTGTAGATGGAACCATATACCCATAATAATAGTCTTCAAATTTATCTATACTATAGACATTTACCTTCGATACCCTTCTGTAGTTAAAAAGTCTTTTCTTATCATACATCCGTCGTGAGTCAAACAAAGCAATTGCATCATCCGTGTTAACAGACCTTTTGTCTATAATTAAGTCGGCCACCACAAGCTCTCTCATCCGTGCTTCTACTCTGTCAAGAAAATCTTTACCTACTTTAGGCATATTCTTAATCTTGCAAAAATACCCCTTACTCATTGAAAAAAGTACCAGCACCTCCAGCTCTTCATCTATATCTGCTATTGCCTTAAGCATAAGATGCGTGGCACTTCTTCTGTATGCAAGACTGCCGGCTGTATCACCTGTTGTAATAAAGGATATGCTGCAATCCTCTTTTACCGTTTTATGTAACTCCTGAAGTCTTCCGTCATGCTTTATGAGTACAATATCATTATCATATTCACCCTGGTATTCCCTTGCAATATCAAGAAAGACCGTTCCTTCTGTATAGTCTTTAATCACGCCATTAATGTCTACCTTATACGTCATATATGTAAAACCTCCTCATACATCTATGAATAATATTCCAATGCTTTTAAAATAACATCCTTCTCTTCCGAAATTTCTTCAAGACGCTTTTCTGTGAAACTGCCGCCTGACCTGTGTATAGTCTCTTCTATCTGCTTTTTCTTCTCCAGCTCCCTGTCAAGAAAACTCTTAAGCACCTCATTACGCTCTCTAAGCAGATATCTGCCATAACGATACTCTTCTGTCATATCATAATGACATTCTCCTTCTTCGGCCTTAATTATTGTGTAATACTTTCCTTCATCTATAAGCATTGCTTCCTCGACTATTTTAAAATGATTATCACACAAAAATCTTCTGACAAGCTCTATCTCAGATTGCGGAGACAATATAAGCTCCATACCTGCAAGTTTATCAAGACTCTCAGAAAGTATACTTATAATAAGTCCTCCGCCCATTCCGGCTATTACTACAGAATCTGCCTCACCTAATTTATATGCCCTAAGGCCGTTAGAAAGTCTTGTTTCTATCTTTTTCTCAAGACCAAATTTTTTTATATTTGCATCTGCATGCAAAAGAGGACCTTTATTAATATCCATTGCAATTGCACCGGGCACCTTACCCGACTGCACAAGCCTGATAGGTACATGACCATGATCAGTCCCCACATCAACCAGACGATTGCCCTCTGTAACAAATTCTGCAACTGCCTCTAATCTTTTTGAAAGCTGCTTAACCATGCTGTCTCCTTATATCAAAAAATCTTTTAATTTGCGGCTTCTGCTTGGATGCCTTAATTTTCTTAGTGCTTTAGCTTCAATCTGTCTGATACGCTCCCTGGTAACGTCAAATTCCTTTCCTACCTCTTCAAGAGTGCGTGCTCTTCCGTCATCGAGTCCAAATCTTAACCTCAAAACCTTCTGCTCTCTTTCAGTAAGTGTTCCAAGCACATTTGAAAGCTCATCTCTGAGCACTGCGAATGTAGCCGCATCTGCCGGAACCGGGACATTATCATCCTGAATAAAATCGCCAAGATGACTGTCTTCCTCTTCTCCGATTGGTGTTTCCAATGATACCGGTTCCTGCGAAATCTTCATAATCTCCCTGACACGTTCCTTAGGAAGCTCCATCACTTCTGCAATTTCCTCTAGATTAGGCTCTCTTCCCAGCTCCTGCACCAGCTGCCGCTGTACTCGTATCAGCTTATTAATTGTTTCAACCATATGCACCGGTATTCTTATTGTTCGCGCCTGGTCGGCAATAGCTCTTGTTATAGCCTGTCGTATCCACCATGTAGCATAAGTACTAAATTTGTAACCCTTACGATAATCAAACTTTTCTACCGCTTTTATAAGCCCAAGATTTCCTTCCTGAATAAGATCAAGAAGTTGCATTCCTCTTCCTACATATCTCTTGGCAATACTTACAACCAGACGAAGATTAGCTTCCGCCAGCCTTTTCTTTGCTTCCTCATCCCCAAGCTCCATTCTTTTTGCGAGCTCAATCTCTTCATCACCTGTAAGAAGCGTTATCTTGCCAATCTCCTTAAGATACATCTTTACAGGGTCATCCAAATTTATGCCTTCCGGAAGTGACAAATCTATTTTTTCGATATCAATATCATCTTCATCACAAAGTTCAAGCTCGTCTTCGGTAATCAAAAGCCTGTCATCGTCATCATTATCAGAAATTCTAAAAACATCAACCTTATTTTTTTCAAGAAAAGCCAGAAGCTTATCAAACTGCTCTGTATTAAGCTGTAAATCTGCAACAAAATCTGCAACTTCCTTATACTCAAGCACGTTCTTCTTATTCTTGGCAAGCTCTAATAATTCTTTCAGCCTCTCATTGAATTTAATCACTTTTTCGTCCATGCTACCCCGTCCCTCCATACTTAATTTTATTCTAACCTTTATTTATTGAAATATGCAAATTATTAAGGCTCTGCCTGATTTTTGTTATTTCCATAAGCTCGTTAAAATCCGTAACCTTCCCCGCTGCTTCCTCACACCAATTTACCTTAATTTTCTTAACCGTATCATTAATGGCACGTTCTTTATCAATATCAGAAAGCTCGCCCCTTATACTGGTATTAAACAAAAGTGCTGCCTGCCTGTGTTCTTCTTCGGTGCTAAACATATTGACTATCTTTGCCGGATTAACCTGCCCCGTAAGACGATACTGCTCAAAGAGGAGTTCTGCAACCCTTCCGTAGAATGCTTCGGTAAAGTGCTTTGGTTCAATAATACCATCAAGCACTTTAAAAAGCTGCGGTTCTTCTACGAGCCATGTAAGCATAAGTCTCTGTGAATATTTAATTCCATCATCCTTATCCTTCTTAGGCTTATCAGACTTAACATATGTCTGTTCTCCGGTGCCCTGTCTGTAACCGTACGAGTTAACAAGTGATTCCAGATTCTTATAGCTTAAATCATAGCGCTTTGCTATCGCCTCTATATAATTATTCCTTTCTATAGCCTCTGTAAACACAAGAAGCTTCTTTGCTATTTCATTATGAAACCTTGTCTTTTGTTCAGGATCCGACATATCATAATCACGCTGCAGCACTTCAATCTCAAAGAAAAAGCTATTTGCCGCCGTATTGATACGATTTTCAAACTCTTCTGCCCCCATGTTTTTAATAAACTCATCCGGGTCCTTATAAGGC
>CAZBHM010000131.1:0-4281 GCA_964491975.1 uncultured Lachnospiraceae bacterium
TATTATATATACCCCTTTTCTTTTTTGCAAAAAAGTATTACAATAGTAGACATATACGACCATCACGGAAAGGAGACTGCTCATGAATACAAATAAAAATACCTTTGCAAAGATATTAGTTGCATTAATTGCACTCGCTGCAGTTATCGCCGGAGCAATCGCAATCTATAAGAAATTCTTCTGCAAGTCAGATGATCTTTGTGACTTTGCAGATGATTTTGATGACGAAGAAAATGTTGAGCCAGCAACTGAAGTAAAGCGCGGCTATGTATCTATCCCTCTTGACGGTTCTGAAGAAAATACTTCTGATGACAAGACAGAAGCCAAAGAGACCGACGAAGAAGAGCTTTAAGCCGACAGAAAATATGCGTTGTGGAACTTCCGCAACGCATATTTTGCAATTCTGCTTTATTTTGACTGTTTTTCTTCTTCAGAAGATATTATGCCATTAACCTTTGTCATGGCTCTCTGCACTGCGTCCTTTGAATTTTTCCATGGCTCATCTTTATATCTGTAATCAAATTTATTGACAAACCAGTCCACATCTGCAATAAGCCGCTCCATATTTTCAATATAAATACGATTCGTCACCTTTACGAATGACTGTAATTCATCCCCCATAAGATTCCCCGGTGCTTTTTCAAGCAGAAGTCCGTAGTGCTCCGTACAAAATCCCTTGGAAGCAAGATACTTTTTTTGAAATTCTTTATCATTCTGCCATAAATAGTATATCGTTATTATGTATCTCTCAAAAAATCCCTGCACTCTGTCACATATAAAGCATGTTTTATTAAGACGCTTTACATATGATGTAAGTGGACTTTCCTCTGATTTTTTAAACAAAGACCTTCCCTTAAACGGGCTTTCCGCAAGCTTTTTAATATCCTTTGTAGTTTTCTGCATATGAGACTGAAGCACAAGTGCAAGTCCCAGTCTGTTATTCTCATCCCAAAGCTGCTTCATGTGAGTGGCGCAAAAACCAGCCTTATCTGTCTCCATACGGATATCATCTTCCATATAACTTGGTCCCATGGCATACTCAACAGAAGCCTTTTCGAGGCTCCTTAACATAGTGCAGACAGGACATTCTCCATTTTCATCAAATGCATCATTAACCGGAATTGTATATAACTGCTCCTTCACCCAAAAACCACCTTTCGCACCAACGAAAACAGGCAGAGCAGCCAACCTGCTTATGCTCTGCCTGTTTTCGTAATATTACTTAATTACTTATCGTTGTCTATAATATTTTTAAGCTCTCTTGCTTTATCTTTAAGTCTTGGCTGTACTGTTTTGGACATTATAACTTCACTAAGGAACTTCTTCGCCTGCTCCTTATCACCTATTCTTCTTGCCAAATCAGCCATAAGATAAATGAGTGTCGGCTCATCCATGCCGCACATCGGGAAATCCTCCCTCGGCAATGCAGCCGTAAATCCTGTATATGCCTGCTTTAAGTAAGCATTCTCTTCCTTAAGAAGCTCATCACTCTTCTCTGGTGTAAGCTCACCCCTGGCAGCAAGCGCATCCTTCTTACCGCGTATTACCCACGCAGTCTTAAGACAGATATATGCCTTCTCACTGTTCTTTGCCTTCTTAACAACCGCATTCGCAAGCACAAGCTTATACTTAAGAAGTGCCTCGTCATGGTTAATTATACCACTGCCATCAAACGGAAGTCCCTTAAAATTCGTCTGTATCTGTTCCCTGATAAGATTACGCTGTACCTGTGTATTCACCGTAAAGAATTTGTTAAGTGCAGCATAACCACAAAATGGACATACAATCGCATCATACTTATTAACATCCACATGGTCATAAACAGCACGCAAATCCGTATCTGATGAAACCAGCTTGGCTCTTCCTGCCCTGACTGCCTTAGTAGTAAACTGCTTATTGCATACTGCACACTCGTATGTCTTATCAAAAAGAGTCTCTGTCTCAAGCTCTTCAGGTGTCTTAACATGCTTCTCAGCAGCTGCTACAGCCTTTTCCTTCTCCTCTTCTTCAAACAACCCGCCTATATTAGAAATTCCTAATTTTTTTAAATCCGAAAAAAAGTCCACGTTCCCACTCCTTTGTATATTCATTAAAACCTATAATTACATAATATCACAGGTTAGGCAAATTTGAAAGACCTTATTTCTATAAATTTAGATTTTTTTGCAATTACTATTTCTTTGCTGCAGTCAGTTCACCATTCAGAACATCAATTTTTATCACATCACCCATATTAACCTCGCCTGCCAGAATAAGCTTTGCCGCAAATGTCTCAACAGTCTTTTGCAGATATCTCTTAAGAGGTCTTGCACCATAAACCGGGTCATAAGAATGCTCAACAATAAATGCCTCCGCTTCTTCCGACAGTTCAATACCTATCTCCCTGTCAGCAAGCCTCTTATTAACGTCCTTTAACATAAGTGCTATAATACGGCCAATATCAGCTTTGGTAAGCGGCTTAAATAATATTATCTCGTCAAGTCTGTTAAGAAATTCAGGTCTGAAATGTGCCCTTAACTCACCCATTACAGCCGCACTGCACTCTTCCTTAATCTCACCGGTATCGCTACTGATGCCATCAAGCAGATACGATGAGCCAATATTAGAGGTCATAATCAGTATGGTATTCTTAAAATCCACCGTCCTACCCTGTGAATCCGTAATACGGCCGTCATCTAGTACCTGTAAAAGAATATTAAATACATCCGGATGCGCCTTCTCAATCTCATCAAACAAAACTACCGAATAAGGCTTTCTTCTTACCGCCTCCGTAAGCTGGCCTCCTTCCTCATAACCTACATATCCGGGAGGCGCTCCTATAAGACGCGATACAGAATACTTTTCCATGTATTCACTCATGTCGATACGCACAATATTCTGCTCATTGTCAAAAAGCTGCTCTGCCAGTGCCTTTGCAAGCTCAGTCTTACCCACACCGGTAGGTCCGAGGAAAAGAAATGAACCTATCGGTTTACCGGGATTCTTAATACCTGCCTTGGAACGCATAATTGCCTCTGCCACCTTGGTAACAGCCTCATTCTGTCCGATAACTCTTTTATGCAGCTCATCCTCAAGGTGAAGTGTCTTATTACGTTCGCTCTCAGTAAGCTTGGCAACAGGTATTCCTGTCCATCTGGATATAATCTTTGCAATCTCTTCATCTGTTACACTCTCATGAAGAAGTGCATCCTCCTTACGTGCATGAACCTCCTCCTCAGCTTTCTGAAGCTCCTTCTCCATAGCCGGAAGTCTGCCATACTGAAGTTCAGCCGCCTTATTAAGGTCATAATTCTGCTGTGCCACTGATATTTCCTTATGGATATTCTCGATGTCTTCCCTTAATTTCTGTACCTTTAAAACCTGGTCTTTTTCATTCGTCCACTTTGCCTTCTTAAGAGTAAGTTCTTCCTTAAACTCACTAATCTCTTTCTGAATATTAGAAAGCCTTTCCCTGCTAAGATTATCGTCCTCTTTCTTAAGTGCTGCTTCCTCTATTTCAAGCTGCATTACCTTTCTTTGCAGTTCATCAAGCTCAGCAGGCATAGAATCAAGCTCAGTCTTAATAAGCGCACATGCCTCATCCACAAGGTCAATCGCCTTATCCGGCAAAAATCTGTCCGAAATATAACGATTAGAAAGTGTAGCGGCACTTACAAGCGAAAGGTCTGTAATCTTAACCCCATGAAAAACCTCATACCTGTCCTTAAGACCACGCAGTATTGATATCGTATCCTCAACAGTGGGCTCATCAACCATAACCGGCTGAAATCTTCTCTCAAGCGCCGCATCCTTCTCAATGTACTGTCTGTACTCATCAAGAGTGGTTGCACCTATACAGTGAAGCTCACCTCTGGCAAGCATGGGCTTAAGCATATTACCGGCATCCATCGCACCGTCAGTCTTGCCCGCACCGACAATAAGATGAAGCTCATCCACAAATAATATTATCTTGCCATCACTGCCACGCACCTCATCAAGCACTGCCTTAAGTCTCTCTTCAAATTCACCTCTGTACTTTGCACCTGCGACAAGGGCACCCATATCCAGTGAAAAAATCTTCTTATCCTTAAGGCCTTCCGGCACATCACCTCTTACAATACGCTGCGCAAGTCCTTCGACTACCGCAGTCTTACCAACACCGGGCTCACCGATAAGCACAGGATTATTCTTAGTCTTCCTTGAAAGAATCCTTATAATATTTCTAATCTCAGAGTCCCTTCCTATTACAGGATCAAGCTTCTGAGCCCTGGCCTTCTCAACCAAATCCTGACCATACTTCTC
>CAZBHM010000132.1:0-4253 GCA_964491975.1 uncultured Lachnospiraceae bacterium
GGTAACAGTTCAGCCATACTCTGCAAAAACAGGATAATCATGCTTGCATGAATTAGACTGTTTTGCAGAGTATGGACTGAGCGCAAGAAATATGAGAAAAACAGGCAATGAAATTGCCGGATAGCACGCAGTGCGGTTTTTCGAATTTTCTTGCGCGACTGAAGTGTTGCAGGAAATGCAGGCTGAAGTGTTGCAAAATGGTAACAGTTCAATTGTATACTATATCCGGGAGGTAGAAAATGCTTAATTATTTATGGGCTTTTATGATGATTATAGGAATTGTGTATGGTGCATTAAGCGGTAATATGGAGGCAGTTTCAAATGGAGCGCTTAATTCAGCAGCAGAGGCGGTTAATTTGTGTATAAAAATGCTTGGCATAATCGCAATGTGGACCGGAATTATGCACATTGGGGAAAAATCAGGACTTGTGCTGGCAATTGCGGATAAGCTTTCTGTTTTTATATCTTTTCTTTTCCCAAGGCTTCCTAAGGAACATCCGGCAAGAAAGCATATTGCGACAAATATGATTGCTAATATACTGGGGCTTGGCTGGGCGGCTACACCTGCCGGACTTAAGGCAATGGAGGAGCTTAGGCGGTTTGATGAAGAAAGCGGCGGCGGTTATGTAAAAAAAGGGATTGCAAGTAATGAAATGTGTGTTTTTCTGATACTTAATATATCCTCACTCCAGTTAATACCGGTCAATATGATTGCATACAGGAGCCAGTACGGAAGTGTAGGTCCGGCCTCAATAATTGCTCCGGCACTTATTGCAACATTTATAAGTACGGTTGTATCGGTAGTATTTTGCAGACTTATGGACAGGAGGCGGTAGAATGCAGTTTTTAGTATATGTTTCGGCGTTTATAATTCCAATTGCAATGTTTTACATAATTCTTCATGGGATAGTTAACAAGGTTAATGTGTATGATGTGTTTATTGAAGGCGCAAAGGACGGTATAAAAACCGTGGCTGGAATTATGCCGACACTTATTGGACTTATGGTGGCTGTAGGCGTATTAAGAGCATCGGGCTTTCTGGATTTTGCGGCGGGGCTTATTGGGAATGTGACAGAGTATGTTAATCTTCCGGCACCAGTTGTTCCGGTTATAATTGTAAGGATGTTTTCATCATCGGCGGCAACGGGGCTGGTGCTTGATATTTTTAAGACCTACGGACCTGATTCATATATAGGGCGCATGGTGTCGATAATGATGAGCTGCACGGAAACCATTTTTTATACAATGTCAGTTTATTTTATGGCAGCAAAGGTAAAGAAAACCAGGTGGACACTTGCGGGAGCATTACTGGCAACGTTGGCCGGGGTTGTGGCAAGTGTGTGGCTGGCATAGAAGAATTAATCAGGTTTAACGACCAGGGTACAGTTAATAAGAAAAGTAAATAAAGTAATTGTAATGGATTTATTAATACATGAAAAAAATAAAAATATGACATGGTAAATATGCCTGATTTAGTGTATATTATATACGGAAAGATAATAAGTGTCTCATTAGTATGCCAGCTGCTGAAATAATGAGATATTTCTAAAAGGAGAAGTTACTTATGGAGAGAGAAAGTAGTAATATACAATACATTCCCAAAAATTTAATGTGCGCTCCGGCATCTTGTACTGACAGGAGTGCGGCACTGCTTTGGGACGAGCCGTGTGCAGAAGGTGTCAGCGGATACAGGATTTTTGTTAACGGATATCGGAATAATGAGGAGACAGCTTCTGCCGTATATGACACTGTGCATACAGATTATACCCTTACAAATCTTCCGGACAATACGGATTATGAGGTTACGGTCTGTGCCGTATTTAAATCAGGGGAAATTTCGCCAATGTCAGGACAGGTTAAGTTTAGAACACTTTCTAAAAAGAAGGTATTTGACATAACTGATTTTGGTGCGGTTGGTGATGGAGAAACGCTTAATACGCAGGATATACAAAGAGCCATTGACAACTGCTGCCGATGCTGCGGCGAAGAAGGTGGAATGGTATACATTCCGGCAGGTACATTTGTAACGGGAGCACTCTTTTTGAAAAGTGACATGACACTTTTCTTAGAGAAGGGAGCAGTACTTCTTGGAAGCGAAAATTTGGAAGATTATCCGCTTATGGAATACCGCTTTGAAGGTAGGGAGCAGCTTTGTTACGCAAGTCTTATTAATACCATAGGTGTAAATGATGGCGGAGGCCGTCTTAAAAATGTAGTGATTGCAGGCAGGGGGAAGATTGATGCAGCCGGCAATAAGCTTTACAGGCCCATGCTTGACAGTAAGACAGCAGCAGTAAGAGGCAGGGCAGTATGTCTTAGAAATGTTGATAATCTGTATATTTATGGGGTTACGGTAAGAAATTCACCGGCATGGTGTGTACATCTTATATATTGCAATAATGTAAGCATTAATGATGTTAAGGTTTATACCAAATATGACGAGAATGGCGAAAAATACGGTATTCATAATGGTGACGGTATTGACCCGGATTCATGCAGTAACGTATATATATTTAATTCTACGATTGGAAGTCAGGATGACTGCATTGCGATTAAATCAGGACGGGATGAGGAAGGCAGGAGAGTCGGTATTCCGACAAAGAATGTGAGAATAAGCAACTGCCGCTTTGAGAGTGGGTTTGGCGTGGCAATCGGCAGTGAGATGTCCGGCGGTGTTATGGACGTTGTCGTAAAGGACTGTATTTTTGAAAATGTTTATAGCATAGGTACGGTAAAAGCCCCTAGAGGCAGAGGAAATGTTATTGATAATATTCTTTATGAAAATATAAGCTTTGTCAACAGAAGCCTTGAGCATAAGGACTGCAGATGGTTCAGGGGCGCGATTTATATAGACCAGTTCTACAGTCACGAGACCTTTGACCCTGATGAGGAGAGGGAATATGATGAAGGTACGGCAGAAATAAGGAACATTACCTTTAAGAATATTGATATGGAGACACTTGCAGGCAATGCGGTGTATCTTGCAGGTCTTAGGGAGAGCAAGCTTAAGAATATCCGGCTTTGTAATGTGAATGCAACAGGCAAATATGGTATGAAAGCATACAATGTTGATGGTCTTGTGATGGAAAATGTAAAGGTTACGGCACTTGAAGACGGAGTTGACTATGTTTTCAAAAATGTAAAATTTTAAGAAAAAATCCCACAGTAAATGCAGTGTTTAAAAAAAGCTGATTCCTGTGGGATTTTCTGATTTAGGGGCTTAAAAGGTTAAACTTCATGCATACAGTTTAATGTCGGTGCTTTATAAGTCCAAATGCAGAGGAATTTTATGTTGATTTTTATGCGGATGCATTTATCTGTGCGCTTATAAGATGGATTATTGATGGGGGCGGAGAAAAACCGGACAAATTTGCAGAAATGTCAAAACTGCTGATTAAAAGCGGGGCGGCTGCCATCTGTGAAAAAGTGGAATAAAAAATGGCGCATCTGTAACCGAACCCTGATGCACCGCGCCCTGAGGGCAGGTTTTTACAGGCTGTATAAAATGAATAATGTCTGCGTCAAATGAACAATGAACAATGTGCAATAAAAAATAACAAAATAACAAAATAACCGGTAACATTGAACCTTGTCTTTAACCATAGTCAGTAGCAAGCTACTAAAAAAATACAACCCGTCGGAAAATATTACTGAACCGTGAATTAAAGCTCTACGTCAAATTCAACTGTCTGATTATATCTGTCAAGGGCAAGCTGCAGGTTCATAATTTCATCAGAAATGTCCTCATACTCTTTCTTTACAAGATTTAAATCATAGTTGATATACTGGTATTCAGGAGCGGAGGCGCGATTGCCAAAAGAAGCCTGCTCCTTTCTTGTCTGTGGCTCCTGCTTACGCATGAAATCAAGCATGGACTTACGGTTATTAAGCTGTGCCATCCTTATAAGAATCATGTCAATGGTAAGACTTTTGTCTCCCACGGTTACATAATTGGTTGCATTCGCAAGGTTAATGGCATGCTTGATACTGCATATCTTACTGTCAAGACCGGCGATTGTAGCAGCAACCTCTGTATAGTTATAGTCAGGAATTACAGGAGTTTCGCCTACAGCGGCTGTGTATGTACAGGAGGTGCGCTCCTTATTGGTCCAGAAGTCCTTATCCTCGTTTAACTGCTTCAGTAATTTGTTAGCATATGCTGATGTCATCTTAGTCATCTGTAATCAGTCCTTTCATCACTGTTATGAGACAAGCATAGCATATTAAGTATAAAATTGCAATAAATAGATGAC
>CAZBHM010000133.1:0-4223 GCA_964491975.1 uncultured Lachnospiraceae bacterium
GTATATTTATTTATTAATAATAGAGTAAAGATTAATAAGTGGGATGTATTTAAGAGCATCAGATTATACAAATTTAAGATAGAGCAGAATAACAGGCATATTCATAAAATAAAGAAAGAAATAAGCGGTGACAGTGACGAGGGTGCATATGACCTTAATGAGTTTAATGCCAGAATTGGTGAGTCGGAAAGAGCTTTAGAAGGCCATAACAGGGATAAGGTAAATGCACTTTCTGAGTTTGAGAATGTAACTAAGCCGGAGATTGCAGCCAGGATAGAAACTCCTTTGAAAGATGAGAGAGAAAGACTGGTAAATGAGCTTGAAGTGGCTAAAAAGGAACTTTCTGATAAGGAAGCGAAGGAAAAAGAGCTGAGAGCCTGCCTTGAGAAATTTGCGGGCAGTAATGGTCTTGACGGGCAGCTTATGAGCAGAGAGGCAATCAGTGCTCTCATAAAGATTATTGAAGAGGGTAACGCAGCAAGTATTGAAGATGCGGCCTGTCTTTATAGTAAGTCCAACAAGAAATAATGTAGAAATCTGGCGCATAAAATTTAAAAATTAATGTTCAGTGCGACATATTATGATAAAATTTGTATACCATCCTGTGCTATTATATATGAGACTAATAGAAGGCAGTCCTTTAGGGATAATCAGAGAGGTGGAAGTATGATAGAAGTAATATGTGAAGAAGCTGAACAGAAGGAGGCTAAGCAGATTCCTGTAAAGCTTCCTAAGAATTTGCGCCAGATTGGTGAAGGTACGAATGATACAAAGATTTATATAGAAGATTTTGTTATTACCTACATACGCAAATTTGCTGACAGGGATAAAGAAAGTGCGGGTCTGCTTCTTGGCGAGGCTAAGGAAAGCGGTAAAGAAACTTATATATTTGTTCCGGGGGCAATAGAGCTTAAGAATGCTTTTGCAGAAGATGGCAGTATATGTTTTGATGATGAGGTCTGGGCAGCTGCCTATGCGGATATCAGGCAGTATTTCAATAAGTACATGATAGTGGGCTGGTTTTTTAACAGAAGCAGCTCATGCCATGATATTGATTTGCAGCTTAGGAAGGTACATATAGACAATTTTCCCGGGGCAGATAAAGTAATGTTTCTCGCTGATTTAACAGAGAAGGAAGAGGCTGTTTATCATGTTGAAAATGGGGAACTTAAGGAGCAGCCGGGGTATTATGTGTATTATGAGCGTAATTCCGACATGCAGGAGTATATGTCTGCACCTGTAATGGATGAAGAAAGTGGTACAGAGCAGCCTTTAAAGAGTGTGGATGCAGGACTTAAGGACAATACGCCTGAAAATTACAGGACGTTGCTTAAAGAACGCAAGGAGGATTTGACATCAGGCAGGCATGTAATAGGTGTTTTATATGGAGCATGTACTTTTTTGGCCGTAGTGATTCTTATGATTGGTGTCGCAATGATGAATAATTATGATAAAATTGCAGGGCTTGAGCAGCTTGTGTCAGATTTGTATGAGGCGGCCATGGAACAAAATGACAGGCAGCAACAGCAACAGCTCTCAGGTGGCAATACTGTTATTGAAAATGCAACAGGTAACGTGTGGCCAGCAAAAAGCACTGAAAAGCTTACCACGGAGACGACGGCTGCAGGAAAGGCACAGAATACACCGGAAAAGACAGAATCATCAACAGCAGCTTCTGTAACGAATGCGGCTTCTTCAAGTACTTCCGATACTGCTTTGTCGGTTAAGGGAACAGATACGGGCAAGGAAAAGGAGTCTGAAAAGGAAACAACGCCGGTTACTGAAACCCAGAGCACGGAAAAGTCCACAGAAGCGAAAAAGGATACAGAGGCATCCGGTAATCCGGTGAGTGTGTATATTGTTAAAGAAGGAGATACACTTACTTCCATAAGCAGGAAATTCTATAATACAGATAAGATGGTTGAAGCAATAAAGGCTTTTAACCAGTTAGAGAATGAAAATTACATATTTTCAGGGCAGGTACTTAATCTGCCGTAATTATATACGTGAAAGGCGTGGGATAAAGTGTGAGCATCAACAGAGAATACCAGAAGAATAAGTTAAAAAATGCTACAAGAGAAATAGATAATAAACAGTTTTCAAGGAAGCTGGTTTTCCACAAATGGAGAAAGTTTATATTGATTTTTTCTTTTATTGCAATAGCTGTTATTGCAATTCTTGGGTATAATGTATATGAGAGGAATCTTGTATATACGGACTACGAGGTATTATCAATATCACAGCTTGCACAGAATGCCGACAGCAGGTACATGGAATTTAACGGAAAACTGTTAAGATACGGTATGGATGGAATTGTGTGCCTTGAGAAGGATAATTCAAAGGTGTGGGAAATATCATATAGAATAAAATATCCGGTAGTTGCGCTTTGCAAGGATTATGGTGCAGTAGCATCCCGCGGAGGCAGGGATTTGTATGTGTTTAATGAGGAAGGATTGCAACAGAACATTACAGTGAATTATCCTATAAGGGATATTTCGGTTGCGGCACAGGGTGCAGTTGCAGTTACCATGGAGTCAGATGGCGTGAGCTATATTGATATTTATGATGCAGATGGTGAAAGAAAGGTCAGCAGTAAAACCATGCTGGAGGGAAATGGTTATCCGCTTGACACAGTGATATCGCCTGATGGGCAAAAGCTTATGGTTTCCTATCTGGATATAGCAGATGAGCTTCTTGAAAGCAGTATTGCATTTTACAATTTTTCAGAGGTTGGGCAGGATTATATCTGGAATATGGTAGGAGCATTTGACGATTACTATGATGATACCATAATACCATATGTTGCTTTTGTAAATGATACTACAGCATGTGCGGTTGGCGATAACAGGCTTACGATATATGGAATTAAAGAGATTCCGGAAATTATATGTGACATAGCGTTCGAAAAGGAACTTGCAACATTTTTTTATAGTACAGATTATATAGGCCTTGTATACAATAACAGTAGTGATGGTGGCTTGTATCAGATGGACATATATGATTTGGCGGGGAATAAGCTGCTTGGAAATTATAAGCTTGATGGCGGTTATCAGAAGATACAGTTTGTAAATGACCACATCCTTATATATGACAGTAACAGCTGCAAACTTTTAACGCTTAAAGGTACCGTGAGATTTGATAATACCTTTGACAAAAACTTTAAGCTTTTAGAACCGATTTCACTTACGCACTATATAATGGTAACTAATACAACAATAAGTGAAATCAGAATAAAATAAAACAAATGAGGAGGTAACAGTATATGTCAAACTGGCTTTTCTGGATAGTGATAGCATTTTTGGCGGTAATGGCAGTAGTGGGAATTAAACGTGGATTTGTGAAAATGGTTTTTTCATTGGTTTCACTGATAGTGACTATTGGACTTACAATAATAATAAGTCCATACGTGGCAGATTTTCTTATGGAATCGACATCTCTTTATGAAACTGCAAAGGAGAAGACAGGTAATTTCATTGAAGCGATAGCTGATACCGTAGAGGCAGAGGCAGGTGAAAGCAAAACCATAGATGAGTTGCCAATTCCTGACGCTATTAAAGATTTGCTTCATAAAAATAATAACGAAGAATCTTATGGTATACTGGGAGTAGATAATCTTTCAGACTATATTGGGGCATGTGTAGCAGGCATGATAGTTAATGCAGCAGCCTTTCTGGCAACATTTGTTGTAATATTCATTATAATAAGGATAATTGTATTTTTGCTTGATGTCATAAGCAAGCTTCCGCTGATTAATGGAGTTAACCGGCTTGCAGGCGGTGCTCTTGGTCTTGCGGAGGGATTTATTGTGCTTTGGATATTATGCCTTGTTGTTACATCGACAGCCGGTTCAGAATTTGGGCGTACTCTTCTTATTATGATTGATGAAAACGAATTTTTAAGTTGTATTTACAATAATAACTACCTTATGAGGATAGTTTCAGATGTGTTAAAGGTCGTACTTTACATGTGATTTAGGCCTTTGTTGTCGAAAAAATAAAAAAAATTAAAAAAATTCAAAAAAACTATTGACATTTAAACAATAAGGTGCTATACTTAGTTTCGCTCGTGTGAGTGATAACTTATGAAGCACCTTATTTTTTGAATTTTCAAGAAATACTTGAAAAAATAAAAAATAAAAAAATTAAAAAAGTGCTTGACAAACACTGAGAAGTGTGATAAGATATCAGAGTTGCCGCTGAGAACGGCGGACAACACAGTATGAA
>CAZBHM010000134.1:0-4092 GCA_964491975.1 uncultured Lachnospiraceae bacterium
GGATTTTGTGGAAACGGTATCAAGAAAAAAGATGGAAGGTCTGCTTCAGGAGATATCAGGCTATCCAAGAGATATTCCGTTGTTTGATATTACAATCAAAGGTCGGATAGTCTGCCTGAAGAATTAAAAACCAAAGCGAAGTAATAAAACTGAAAAACAGCTGCCGTATTTGATTAGTATGACATAAACGCTGCAGCTATTTTTATAATTGTCAAGATACGGATGATTACCTACTTACATAAGAAAAAAGATAAGTAAGAATCACACCTTCGTTTTTGCTTGCAGATTGACTTTTCTCTTAATTTGTGATATTTTTTTTGTGATGGAAGTATTTATCGGATTCAATATGTATTGGATTGTGGTATGATAGTTACTGAAAAAGCATGGAAGAGCTTAGCAAAATTACGATGAGAAGGAGACAAGAGTGTTGTGCTAAAGTATTTGAAAAAGTATTGGTTTTTTTGTCTGCTTGCCCCATTATTTATGATTGGTGAGGTCAGCATGGATTTGTTGCAGCCTGATATGATGGCCGATATTGTGGATAATGGTGTTTTGAAAAGCGATATTTCGCTGATAATCACGGTTGGTGTGAAAATGATACTTACTGTTATTTTAGGTGGAATGAGCGGTGTTTTGTGTGGTGTATTTGCCAATATTGCGGCACAGGGATTTGGTAATGATTTGCGGAAGGAATTGTTTTCAAAGATTATGAATTTATCCTTTCAGCAGACGGACAAGATTTCTACAGGGTCGCTGGTAACCAGACTTACAAATGATGTTACGCAGGTGCAGAATATGGTTATGATGGCAGTGCGTGGATTTGTAAGAAATTCAGTTATGTTTCTGGGTGGTATTTTTATGCTGTATGGTCAGTCACCAAAGTTTGCACTGGTGGCAGCATGCGGACTTCCTTTTGTAATAGTTTTTGTGGTATTTTTCTTAAAAAAAGCATCCCCTCTTTTTGCGGTCGTGCAAAAAAAGTTAGATGCGATAAATAATGTAATGCAGGAAACAGTGGCGGGAGCGCGTGTTGTAAAGGCATATGTAAGAGAGGATTATGAGCTGGGACGTTTTGATAGTGCAAATGAAGACCTTTGCACTGAAAATCTGCGAGTTCAGACATTGCTTGCGTTCATGAGCCCCTGCATGAATATTGTGTTAAATATTTGTGTGGTTGCCGTAATTTTAGTAGGCGGCTTTACAGTAAAGGCCGGAGGCAGTATTACACCGGGTAATACAATGGCTGCGATTACGTATCTGGCGCAGATTCTTCATGGAATTACGTTCATGGCAAATATTTTCCAGACCTTCAGCCGTGCGAAAGCTTCAGCAGACCGTATTAATGAAGTGCTTAAAAGTCCGGAGATTATTGTGGATGGCCATGGAAAAAGTGAGACTAAAGAGAATGGTACGGTTGAGTTTAGACATGTAAGCTTTACATATCCTGAGAGTGACGGACAGAATATACTTGAGGATATTTCTTTTAAAGTCAACAAGGGCGAGACACTTGCTATTATCGGTGCGACAGGAAGCGGTAAGAGTACACTTGTGAATTTAATTCCAAGATTTTATGATGCGACGGAAGGTGAAGTTCTGGTAGATGGTATTAATGTAAAGGATTATGAGCTCACCGGCTTAAGAAATAAAATAGCAATTGTATTACAGAAGGCAGAGCTTTATTCGAGGAGTATAGCGGAAAACATCCGCTGGTCAAAGAAAGGTGCAGAGCCGGATGAAATAAAGAAGGCTGCAGCTATAGCACAGGCTGATGACTTTATCTGTAATACGGAATATGGTTATTACACACCGGTTACGGAAGGAGGGCATTCGCTTTCGGGAGGACAGAAGCAGCGTATTTCGATTTCGAGAGCAATTTTAAAGGAACATGAAATCCTTATTTTTGATGATTCTACGAGTGCACTTGATTTGAAGACGGAGGCGGCTCTTTATAAGGCACTTAGAAGGGAATGTCCGGATGTAACGAAAATCATTATTGCACAGAGAATAGCTTCTGTTAAGGGCGCAGACCGTATAGCGGTGCTTGACAATGGAAGAATTTCTGCAATTGGTACGCATAAAGAGCTTATGGAATCTTCTGAAATTTACAGGGATATTTACCATTCACAGCTTAAGGAAGGAGAGGATGCATGATGAAAGAACTTAATAACCTTCCAAAAGGCTTTGAAAAGGCTCCGGATGAGGAGTCTTTATATAAAACAGGAGCTTCATCATCAGCTAATGTAAATAGAAGTGAACCGGCGGTGAATTTTCGTGGGAGACCGGGTGGACCCGGCAGGAATATGGGGCAGACGGTAGAACATGCTGAAAACATGAAAGGAACACTGGTAAGGCTTATACAGTATTTTAAGGAAGAAAAGAAGCTTTTGGTATTTCTTCTTATGGCAGTGGTATGTGTTACTCTGGCAGGACTTGCGGCACCGGCACTTCAGGGTGAGGCAATTGATTCTATTGCGGAGAGGAGCTGGAACACATTATATTCCTGCGTTGTCTGGCTTCTTGTTGTTTATCTTGTTAATGTGGCAGCAACTCTTTTGCAGTCCCTTTTGTCAGCACGTTTAAGTCAGAATATTGTTAAGCAGATGCGTCACGATTTGTTTAAAAAGATTGATTATTTATCAATTAAATATCTGGATACGCATTCGAATGGTGACATTATGAGCCGTATGACCAATGATGTGGAGAATGTATCAACAACGATTTCACAGAGTCTGGGTTCACTGGTATCAGGTGTACTTACGATAATTGGAACTATAGCAATTATGTTTGCATATTGCTGGCAGTTAACATTAATCACCATGATAAGTGTAATTCTTACAGTTTTGGTTACGAAAAAAATGTCGGCAATGATGAGAAAAGTGTATCGTAAGCGTTCAGCAATACTCGGAAGGCTTAATGGTCATTCGGAAGAGATGATTACAGGATATAAATCAATCGTTGCCTATAACAAGCAGGAGGATGTTATAGATGAGTTTTGTAAAACATCTGATGAGCTTAGAAAAGTAAGCATTAAAGCTGAAATACTGGGTGGTTCGATGGGACCGATTATGAACTGTATATCTAATATAAGTTTCGTAATTGTGGCGGCTTTTGGAGGATATTTCGCATATACGGGACTTATTACGATTGGTATTGTTTCGGCATTTATTATTTATGCAAAGCAGTTTTCGAGACCTATTAATGAGATTGCGCAGCTGTATGGAACGATTCAGACAGCCATAGCAGGTGCTGAACGTGTATTTGCACTCCTTTCGCAACCCGATGAGGATAACAGCGGAGATATTGAGCCGGAGAAAATTACAGGCAAGATTTCGTTTAAGAATGTGAATTTTTCTTACGAGCCGGGTAAGCAGGTATTATATGATTTTAATCTGGACGTTCTGCCGGGACAAAAGATTGCACTTGTTGGTTCAACGGGCAGTGGCAAGACTACAGTGGTTAATCTGCTTATGCGTTTTTATCAGGTAGACAGTGGAGAAATTCTTGTGGATGGCGTAAATATCATGGATATGAAAAGGAGTTTTCTTCGTAATAACATAGCAATTGTTTTGCAGGATACAGTTTTGTTCTCAAACAGCATCGAGAATAACATAAAGTATGCAAATCTTGATGCTTCTGATGAGGAAATGATAAATGCGGCACAAATGAGTAACATAAGGCGTTACATTGAAAAGCAGCCTAAGAAGTATAAGACATATCTTAAACAGGCAGGAGCAGGTCTTTCTCATGGACAGAGGCAGCTTATGTCGATTGCAAGAGCAGTTCTTGCAGACCCGAAGATTCTTATTCTTGATGAAGCGACATCTTCTGTTGACACCAGAACTGAGAAAAAGATTCAGGATGCGATGCTTAACCTTATGAAGAACCGTACAAGCCTTATTATTGCCCATCGTTTATCTACGATTCGTGATTCTGATAAAATAGTTGTCATGAATCAGGGCAGGGTGGTTGAGATTGGTAATCATGAGGAGCTTATTGCGAAAAAGGGCAGATATTATGAGCTTTACATGACACAGTTTGAAGGAAACAGTATATAAAAATTATTTCAATATAGAGGCACGCATATGATTATAC
>CAZBHM010000135.1:0-4070 GCA_964491975.1 uncultured Lachnospiraceae bacterium
GAGGAAGAACAGGGTCCTTCATAATCCAGAAAATAGCATTAACAGGAGCATCAATTTTGTCTACACGGTTAGGTGACCATAACTTAGACTTGATAGCACGACCGTTACCATTTCTGATATCCTCAGTTACTAACTGAATCTTACCATTCTCATCAATTGTGCATGAGCAGTTCTGAGCTGATAATAAGTACTCATTATCAGGACATCCTGTAGGGTAATCTGCTGTCTTATCAAAATATGTAGGCTCTAATGCGATAGATGCACATGTATCTGTATTGATGATAAACGCATCATCATGAAGAACCTTAATCTCATACTTGCCGCCATGCTTAGCATGTGTTAATGTTGACTTACCTGAACCTGATAAACCATAAACAGAAGCAACATACTTAGAACCATCTGCAAGGATGTACTCCTTCTGTCCACCATGACATGAAGCGTAACCATTTCTGTTAGCAATAGCCCATGCCATTGTAAGAGTACCCTTCTTATGCTCTCCAAAGTATCTCATACCAAGGATAGCTGCACAGTTCTCGTTAGTATCAAAGTAGCAAAGTGTTAAAGGATCGCTTAAGCAGCTGTAATCAACATCAGGTCTGTTACCTGGTACCCACTGTGGATCTGAGAAAATATAAATATCAGCTTCCTTGCCATCTCCAACCATCTTTGAGTTCTTGTACATCTTAACGTACTCATCTGACATGTACTGGAAGTTAATCATCCAGTTGTAAAGGATATTCTCCTCGCCTTCCGGAATAAGAAGATGTGCCTTAACCATGAATTCAGGATCAAGACCAACATAACACTCTGCATGATACATTGTCTTCCATCTTGTCTCATATACAGCATCCATAACTACCTTATCAAGCTTAACCTCATCAACTCCAGGCTCGCCCTTGATACGGCGTGCTGCAGCATAACGGCCTGTTACAGCACCATCATTAAATAATAAAACCTTTGCATCTTTCTCAAGACCAAATGTCTCTCCATCTTTTACCGGCATGTCTGTAACAATTGTTCCCGGTGAATTCTTAGCTAATTCATAAGCTTCTTTTAAAGTATTAACTTTAACTACATTATTGCCATAAAAAGCTGCTTCAATAATAGAACGTGTTCTGCTAAAGCCAACTTTTCCGGCGCCGATTTCATTAATCGGATAATATGCCTTTGTTGCCATTATCGTTTCCTCCTAAAAATAAATTCCACTTAATTATCTCATTTCCTTTATAAAATGTCAAGCAGTGAGTAGTAAAATTAGTATTAAATTTGCAACAGTTCAGTCTATCGCCTTGTCAAGGGGCTTTAGTATAAGCGGAACAACAACTGAATATATCACTGCCGTTATTACGCTTGAAATAATTCTCCACACCAGAAGTCCGAATACGACTTCTTTGGTGTAATATCCGTAAATCTTTGCATCAGCATACATAACAGCTGTCATTACTGCCGTTACAATAAGTGATGAGGCAACGATTACCGAAACAAGCAACGGATAGTGATTAGCCTCTATACGGATATTCTTCTTTCTAAATAAAGCCGCAAGGCCGCCTGTAACCAGACCTCTTATTCCTGCCGGAAGTATCCACAGAATAGTCGTTGGTCCAAGACCGTAAGCTGCAAGCTGGCCTAACAATGCCCCAAGCATACCTACCGTAATACCTGATACCGGTCCGAAAAAGATACCTGCAATTATGACCGGCAGCCCATCAAATGTAATCTCCATGCTGTTACCGATACGAATCGAAAACATGTCAAGCACATAAAAGAGCGCAATCAGAACTGCATTAACACAGAGCTGTGTTGTTAAATTTTTTCTTTTTTGCATAAAAATAACCTCCTGTTCTATTTTGCTACAAACAGGAGGTGTATTCTACTGTCCTGATTATAGCAGCGGGATGCGAATTTCAAACCGCAAGAAAACTTTTCGTCCAACCGGCAACTCCCCGTCCGATTGACACTTAACGCTTGAAATTCTACTCTGCTCTGAGTACGCTGCTAGTATAGCAGATTATACTCATAATATCAACACAATTTTAAAATTTATCTATATCCGGAGTAACAGTTCAGCCGGACTGCTATATATCAAACTCCGGTGGTACATCTATTTCTTCAGATACATATCTGCCGTTCTTTTTACGCTGTCTTACACACTCAGTAAGCAGATATTCTATCTGGCCGTTAACTGAGCGGAAATCATCCTCTGCCCATGCCGCTATGGCATTATAGAGCTTTTCTGAAAGTCTCAAAGGAACCTGCTTTTTTTCAGCCATTATAAAACCTCATTTTCTTAATAGTACTCTAATACAGGCTTCCTGAATTAACAACCGGCTGTGCATCATGGTTGCCGCAAAGCACTACCAGAAGATTCGATACCATGGCCGCCTTTCTTTCCTCATCAAGAGTAACCACATTATTTTCATTAAGTCTTTCCAGAGCCATTTCAACCATACCTACAGCACCGTCAACAATCATCTTACGAGCATCGATAATAGCTGCCGCCTGCTGTCTCTGAAGCATCACAGCTGCAATCTCCGGTGCATATGCAAGGTATGTAATTCTTGCCTCTATTATCTCAAGTCCCGCAACCTCTGCCTTCTTCTGAATCTCATTACGGATACGCTCCGCTACAACCTCGCTAGAACCTCTTAAGCTTCCCTCATCAGCTTTGCCGTCACCTGTCGTATCCACACCCTGAGCTACATCATATGGGTAAATCCTTACTATATCCCTAAGTGCAGAATCACATTGAAGTGACAGATATTCTTTATAATTATCCACTTCAAATACTGCCTTCGCAGTATCCACAACACGCCATATAACTGCAATTCCTATCTCAATAGGATTACCAAGACAATCATTAATCTTCTGAATGTTGTTATTAAGAGTCATTGCCTTAAGCGAAACCTTCTTGCTGGCAATATCTGTCACTGACACGCCGTTTAAGGTAATATTAGTACTTTTGCCACCCGTAATGCCTGAATCAAGACCACTTTGGCTTAGCTTGGTTCCCGCAGCAGGATTAACTGCCTGACAAAATGGATTAACATAGTAAAAACCGTCTTCCTTAATTGTACCCACATACTTACCAAAAAGTGTAAGAACAAGTGCCTCCTGAGGCTTAAGCACCTTAAGTCCGCAGAAAGGAATCCAGCCGATGCAAAGCCATATAATACCTATAACAAGTAATGGAACACCTAAAGATAATTTCCCGGCATCGATAAATATTCCGCCAAAAACCGTAATGGCAACCGCTGCAAGATAGCATATAATTGTAAGCAAAAGCACCGACATACCATTCTTCTTACCATTGTAAATAATTTCCTTCATAACAAATCCTCCATATTTTTTTGATATCAAAATCATATCACTTCGACAGCATTTTGTCAACAATTTTTAATAAGTAATGGTAAAAAGAGCAAAAAAAGGACGAGCCAGACAACTGTCCAAACCCGTCTTTTTGACTTTTTTATTGATTTTCGGTCACTCGCCAGCTTCCAGGAAGTCCGGCAAAATCAAGGCTTTAAGCCTCTTCCTGCAGGCGGCTTAACTTCGCAGCCTGGTCGGCAGCAATAAGGCTGTCAATAATCTCTGCAAGGTCGCCGTTAAGAATTTCCTTAAGTCTGTAAAGTGTAAGCTTGATTCTATGGTCAGTTACACGGCTCTCCGGGAAATTATAGGTACGAATCTTCTCTGAACGGTCTCCTGTACCTACCTGACTTCTTCTCATCTCTGCTTCTGCATCATGAGCCTTCTGCTGCTCAATGTCATAAAGCTTGGTTCTAAGAAGTGCATATGCCTTTGCCTTGTTCTGAAGCTGTGACTTCTCAGTCTGGCTGTAAATAACAATACCTGTAGGAATGTGTGTAAGACGTACAGCCGAGTCTGTTGTATTGACACACTGGCCGCCATTACCAGATGCACGCATGACATCTATACGGATATCCTTCTCATCAATAACTACGTCAACCTCTTCTGCCTCAGGCATAACTGCCACAGTTATCGTGGATGTATGGATTCTTCCTCCTGACTCAGTAACGGGAACTCTCTGTACACGATGTACACCACTCTCA
>CAZBHM010000136.1:0-489 GCA_964491975.1 uncultured Lachnospiraceae bacterium
ATAAGGTGAGTGTAATACCGGTTAATTGTGAGCAGCTTAGAAAGGAGGATATAACAAGAATATTGGAAGGGGTATTAGAAGAATTTCCGGTTACGAGAGTCGATATGCAGATACCAAAGTGGACGGAGATGCTTCCGCTAACACATCCGATAAAATCAGAGCTTATAGAGGTGATGAAGGATTTTATGGGTACTGTAAGCTTTATGAAGGATATTGATAATATAAGCGGGTGGCAGGAAAAAATTAATGAGACTATGAATTATATTGACGGAGTAAAGCTTGGAAAGGTTAATATGTCGGATGGCAGCGTATGTCTTAAGGTCGGACTGGATAGCAGGTATTATTATGAATTTTTAAGTGATATGACTGGCGTTGACATTGATGGGGAATATTCTCTTATCCAGGTTATCCGCAGTATGGCTGGAATGAAAAAGGAGTATGAGAAGGTTGAGAATGCGCTTGAGAGTGTAAGACAAAGTGGTTATGGTG
>CAZBHM010000136.1:589-3907 GCA_964491975.1 uncultured Lachnospiraceae bacterium
ACATCTTCTTCAGGCAGATATAAGAATGGAAATTTCGCCGATTGTAGGAAGTGAGTATGAGAAGGTTGAGAATGCGCTTGAGAGTGTAAGACAAAGTGGTTATGGTGTTGTTGCTCCGATGCGTGATGAGGTATGGCTCTCAGAACCGGAGATAATTAAGCAGGGAAATAAATATGGTGTAAAGATTAATGCAAAGGCACCATCCGTACATCTTCTTCAGGCAGATATAAGAATGGAAATTTCGCCGATTGTAGGAAGTGAGGAGCAGGCCAGGGATCTTGTTAATTTTATTAATGAAAACAGTAAAAATCCTGAAATAGGAATCTGGAATACCAACATTTTTGGTAAATCAATAGAGCAGATTGTAGAGGATGGAATACAGACAAAGATGAATATTATGACAGAGGACAGCCGCAGTAAGCTGCAGGATACAATCTACAAAGTAATTAATGATGGTAATGGCGGGCTGGTGTGCATAATAATTTAAGCCTTTATACTGCTGCATTGAGCAAAATAATCGATGCGGCAGTTTGCTTTTTGGTAAAAAATATGTAAAAAAGATTGAAATTATCTGCGGATTTGTATATAATCTAACTAAGAAAAAGCATTTCCTGTATATGGAGGAAACCAATATGGCTGACAGATATAATATAGATTACATTTTAAAAATAGAACCTTTAAGGGATCAGATTATTTCATCGATTGGCAAGCTTTTTATAAGTATGGTGTATGTGAATATCAGGGATGATGAGGCACGTTTTCTGAACAAACATGTTGATTTTTTTATTGATCTGGATGGCGAATTTAGTGCAACTGATATATGCAGACGTTACCGTTATGATTATGTAGAGGAAGAATACCGTACACTGGTGAGGGAATTTCTTGAATTTGATACCATTAATGAGAGACTGGCTGATAAGGATGTAATAAGCTGTGTGTACAAAAGGTATAATATAGGCTGGTGCAGAGGCTACATTCTTGCGGTTGAAAGGGATGCCTGTGGCAGGATTATTTCGTTTATTTTTGCAATACAGGATATAGATGAGGATAGGAAAACTAAGCAGGCAGAGTGATTTGCGTAGGATGCAGGCAGTAATAGAGGGCAGAATTTCTTAATTCTGTTCTTTATTAATTTGATATAAAAAGAAAATTAAGTGTTTGTAAAATTGACAGTAAAGTGACTTATGTCAGTTGACAAATTTTTTTGGGTGTATTATATTGGCTATAATATCTTATAGGAGCGTGTATATATGCAGAAATTTTTGTATAATTTAAAAGAGAAGTTTCGTCAAATGACATATGGCGCATATGGTCAGGATGAGCTTTCGAGAGCATTGACCATATTCAGTATGATATGTCTGGTATTGTCACTTTTCCCATTTCTTGGATTTTTGTATTTAGTGGCACTGGTGTCACTTATTTGGTCAATTTACAGAACATTTTCAAAAAATCACACAAAACGAATTAAGGAAAGAAATGCTTATCTTAAGTTTATTGCAAAGCCAAAGGCATTTTTTAACATTCAGAGAAGACGGTTTGCAGAGCGTAAGACACATGATTATTATAAGTGTCCCAAGTGTAAGACTTATAACAGAATCCCCAAGGGGCATGGCAGGATATTGATTACATGTCCTAAGTGCAGAAATCAGTTTGAACGTAAGTAAGGTGAGAGAGTGTGTTTGGATATATTGTAGTTAATAAGCCTGAGCTTAAAATAAAGGATTATGAGATTTATCGTTCATATTATTGCGGATTATGTGAGCAGCTTAAGAAGGAATACGGTTTTTTTGGGAGGATAAGTCTTAATTATGATATGACTTTTCTGGCGATTTTGCTGGATGCTCTCTATGAACCGGAGAATATTGTAAGAAGTGAACGCTGTATGGTACATCCTGTGGCAAAGCATAAGGTTTTAACCGGGAAGTTTTTGGAGTATGCGGCTGATATGAATATTATATTGTCATATTATAAGTGTAAGGATGACTGGAAGGATGATGGCAATATAATAAAAAATGCATATGCAAAGCTTCTTGACGGAAAGTTTAAGAAGAAGCGCTCGGTCGATTTGAAAAAAAATGACAGTGTAGGAGCGCTGATGGCAGAGCTTGGCGAAAAAGAGGTGGCAGATGAGGATGATATAGATATTGTTTCAGGTATTTTTGGAAGTCTGCTTGGAAGTATCTTTACATATACCGAGGATGAGTGGGCAGATGAGCTTTACAGGGTTGGTTTTTATCTTGGTAAATTTATTTATATCTGTGATGCATATGAAGACCTTGAAGAAGATTTGAAGAAAGATAATTACAATCCATTCAGAACAGCCTATACGGATGAAGCATTTGATGAGAATGTAAGAAAGATTCTTATAATGATGATGGCGGAGTGTTGTAAGGCATTTGAGGAGCTTCCGATAATCAGAAATGCAGAAATTTTAAGAAATATACTGTATTCGGGAGTCTGGACCAGATATGAGCTTGTGAGAAATAAGCGTGACAAAGATAAAGGAGCAGACAAATAATGAGAGATCCTTATGAGGTCCTTGGAATAAGCCGCAGTGCAACCGAGGATGAGATAAAAAAGGCGTATAGGGCGGCAAGCAGAAAATATCATCCTGATGCTAATCTGGATAATCCTAAGGCTGCGGAGGAAAAGTTTAAGGAAGTTCAGCAGGCATATAAGGAAATTATAAGACAGCGTGAAAGCGGACAAAATCAGGATGCCTATGGCAGCAGCTTTGGCGGTTATGGCGGCTATTATGGAGGACAGTACCAGAGAAGGCAGCAGTCGGATTATAGTGGAGAAGATTCGTACATGCAGGCGGCTGCCAATTATATAAGAGCAGGATATTATAAAGAAGCTATTCAGGTGCTCAGTCAGATTAGCAACAGAGATGCACGCTGGTATTATTACAGTGCAATGGCTAACTTTTATTCCGGTAATAATGTTACGGGCATGGAGCATATAGACAGGGCAATAGCACTGGAACCCGGGAATATGGAGTACAAGATGTGTAAGCAGCAGATGGAGGGCGGAGGCGCATGGTACCAGACCAGACGAAGTACTTATGATGTGCCGGGCTTTGGTAATGATTATTGTACCAAAATCTGTCTCGCCAATCTTCTTTGCAACTGGTGTTGCTGCGGTGGGGGATGTTGCTGCTAATATAAAGCAGTTTCAGCTTTAATAAGGTCGTATTGCTGGTAGATAAGCTTCATACTGAAGAAGCGCTGTTCATCAGCCAAAAGTAAATCAAGAAATACTTTATCACCCTCCCAGAGCGGGAGGGTTTTTATCTGCTCCTTTGGTATCCATTTAAGA
>CAZBHM010000137.1:0-3876 GCA_964491975.1 uncultured Lachnospiraceae bacterium
TATCAAGAACATCTTCCTGTCTTGCATAACTCATTCTCAGGCTCTTACCGGCCTTCACTGGACGTATTCTGTTTTTCTCCATCGGCTTGTCACCCCTTGATTCATAATATATAAAGGTCTGCTATACCTGTTTTCGCGCATAGTTAGACCTACTACACCACAATAGTGCATTCTTCATGTTAGCACACTTTTTCCTAAATGTCAACTAAAATTTTTAAGAACTGTTACAAAAAAAGGACTGCCAAAAAAAGACTGCTGCTTTACGAATCTGTCCGTTAAAGCAGCAGCCTTTTTTATATTTTACGCCAAAATACTCCATATCCAGTATATAAGCCCCAGACCCCAGCTCGAAAGCACCCCATAAAGTATAACCGGCCCGGCAATCGTAAATATCTTGCAGCCTATACCAAATACCTGTCCTTCCGGCTTATACTCAATGGCAGGTGAAGCCACAGAATTGGCAAAACCCGTTATCGGCACCAGTGCCCCTGCACCGCCAAACTTAACAATACCCGGAAAAACATTAATCCCTGTAAGAATTACCGTAAGTCCGATAAGCACAAGCAGTGTATACGCATTGGCCGTCTCCTTCTCCATTCCATATCGCATAAACATATTGGTCAATATCTGTCCAAGCATGCATATAATGCCACCTACAATAAATGCTTTAAACATATCTGCCAAGAGATTGCTCTTTGGAGTAACCTGTTTTACATACTCACCATAATCTTTTTTACTGGTAAGAATTTTTTTCTCATCTGACATATCAGCCTTCATATATATTCCCCTTCCATACATTAGCTCCATCTCATAAAAAACAGCAAAAGAGACCCCGCACCCTTACCAAGTGCAAGTGCAAGTACTATCGCAGCCAGTCCTCTTTTAAGCCCGGACCTTCTTGCAAAAACAGCTGTTGCATTAATGCTCTCAGCAAGTGAAAGCGCAAGCACTCCCACAAATACCCCCGAAGCAATACCATACACACAAAGCCCCGTCTCTCCAAGAGGAATATGCATTTTATATATTGACAAAAGATTGCCAAATGCCGCTCCAAGAACTATTGCATCTTCATAGAGCTTTACATATCTTCCTGTATGCGTAACACCCGCAACACGCGTAATTACACCGACCGAGCTTACCAGCGCGAACACGCCGGCCGCTACAATAAAACCACTGCCTATTCCTGCTATTCCAAGAAAAATTTCTTTCCACCACATATAATCACCCCGAATGTGCCTGTCGCCTTCCTTCATTATCTATAAGTGTCGTGTTAATGTCCTGCTCATAAAGACGCATTTCAACCTCTATCGGTGTCGGGTCCTTCGATATTCTGATTCCTCCAAAGTGATTATAAAATATGATTATTCCGGCAATCAGTCCTATTGAATAGGTAAATTCCAGTATCGTAAAACCATCAGATGCTTTTCCCGTGACAAGCTCATACATGTTCTTAAATATGTCGCCTACCTCTGAATCCTGATTAAATGCCATAATCGAAAATGCCGCTCCACTAAACATAATAATGCATACAGCCAAAACTTTAATGGCAACAAGAAGCTTGGATCTTTTTTTCTTCGGTCTGTAAGTAATGATAAAATCTGCTTCGCCAAGATTCTCAATATCCAGCTTAGGATATTCCTTATGAATAATTTCAATAACAGTCAATATCGAAAAAACTTGTCTTTTATGCTTTTCATCCGGAATCTTAATAAGCTTTAAGCTCTTGACCTTATTAAGAATATCTGTATTGCTGCATTCCACTTGGGCAACATCACTGATGCACACATCCTTTTTTCCAACCTCAGTATTCTGCCCTGCCTTTATATATAAAACCTCGCTCATATATTTCCTCCACACCTGCCACATTCTCACATTCTGACACCGTATATAGCTATTATGCGCCTATAAGAGAAAAAATATGTGCATTTTTTATCTTAAATCAATTTAGCAGTGCACGCATTTTTAACAAAATTTTCTTTTCCATGCGTGATACCTGCACCTGACTTATCGAAAGCTCCTTTGCCACCTCAACCTGTGTTTTTTCATGATAATATCTAAGCTCAATAAGCCTCCTTTCATTATCGCCAAGCTCGTCCATAATCTGACCAAGCGCAATGGTATTTAATGTTTTTTCGTTTTCATCAGTTTTTTCCTGAATCTTGTCAAGCAGATATATTTCATTACCATCTCCCTGATATACCGATTTATAAATCGATTCTATCTCAGTACCGGCCTCTATTGCCATAACAATATCTTCAACCGCGATTCCCGTTTCTTCCGAAAGCTCTTCAAGCGTTGCTTCCCTGCCAAGCTCATATAAAAGCTTCTCCTCCGCGCGCCTTAACTTCCAGCCGTTCTCCTTAATAGAACGGCTGACCTTCACAATTCCGTCATCTCTTAAAAATCTTTTTATTTCACCGCTAATCATCGGTACTGCGTAGGTTGAGAATTTCACCTCAAATGAAGTATCAAACTTATCAATCGCCTTCATAAGCCCTATACTTCCTATTTGAAATAAATCCTCAGATTCATAGCCTCTGCCGGCAAATCTTCGGACTATGCTCCAGACCAAGCCCATATTTTCGACCACCAGCTTTTCCCTGGCATTTTTATCCCCCTGGTGCGCTGCCTCAATAAGGCACATCGTGGCATCCATATGTATTCCCTATTCTGTCATATCCTGATTTCCAAATTTCTTCTTCATTCGTACCGTACAGCCTTTACCGGGAGCCGAATCCACTTCGAGCGTATCCATAAAGACTTCCATAAAAACAAAACCCATACCGGAGCGTTCTAATTCAGGTTTTGTCGTAAACAAAGGCTCCATCGCCTGTCTGACATTTTCTATTCCCCTGCCTTTATCTGATATTGTAACGTACAGTTCCCCATTTTCCAGCCTGCATTCCATGGTAATTTTTCCGGGGCCGTTGTCATATCCATGAATAATCGAATTGGTTACCGCCTCTGAAACTGCTGTTTTTACATCGGCAAGCTCCTCAAGTGTCGGATCGAGCTGTGCAGCAAAGGCTGCCACAACAATCCTTGCAAATGCCTCATTACTGGACTTAGAATCAAACTCTAAAAACATTTCATTAGATACCATTATACTCCTCCTTAACATCAAGCTTTTTTACTAATTTGTACATTCCCGATATTTCAAGTATGCGGTTGATGCTTTCACCCACACCCGTTACACCTACAAAGCCTCCACACTCTTTAACCTTCCTGTAACGCCCCATAATTACACCTATTCCGGAGCTGTCCATAAAAACAGTATCTTCAAAATCAAATACCACACTGTCGCACTGTCTCTGACTTAACAGTTCGTCCGCCGTATATCTTATTCCCACGGCACAGTGATGGTCAAGTTCCTTTGTAAGTCTGACAAACAAAACCCGGTCCTTTACCATATAAGTTGTATTATCCATATTAATCCTCCCCAATAAATATAAAAAGAACACAAAATACACCCGGTATTATCCGATTTATCATGTGTACTTTGTGTTCTTAATTTATGTAACATTTAAGCCATGGCCTTACAAACAGAAGACTTTTGCTTATTTACCATCATTCATGTACGTTTTGGCATTTCGCGCCATGGACGTATCCGGAAAACGCTCTATTACCATTCTGTAATAAACCGCTGCCTTTTCTTCCATCTCATAGCCTTTATTTGCACGGTCATATGCCCTTGCAAGATAATATATTGTCTCTACCGGCTCAGGATTTAAGTCATATGACAATTGCAGCCATGTATAGGCATCCTCCCATTCCGATGCATCGAACCATTTATATCCCTCTTCGTAATAAAGCTCTGCTACATATACATTATTTGCATCTTTAATAAGCTCATATACAACAAGATAGTTCTCATTT
>CAZBHM010000138.1:0-1554 GCA_964491975.1 uncultured Lachnospiraceae bacterium
GGATCATACGCTGCCGCATAGCTTGATGCCCAGCCTGAGCCATATTTTTCCCAAAGTGCCTGTCGGTCCTCATAATTATCAGCCGGAACCGGAATCCATGCCGGCTCCCAGTAAAATACGCCTATACCATTATCACCCACATTGTGTACAAGCTCTATAACATCTCTTATGCACTCTGCCTGTCCTTCAACTGATGTATCATAAAAGGTCCCACTGTTTGATGAAATGGAATTACCATATCCGTCACCATCCTCCGCTGTATAAGCGCATGATGTCTCGGCAACTATAACATACTTATCGTATTTTTCAGAAATCTGAGTAAGGATATTGGTCAATGCATCCATTTTACCGTGCCACGCCGGATAATACGAGCTTGCAAAAACATCGTAATCCACATTATTATCACTAAGTCTCTTAGCATAGCCAAGATAAGTACCTGAACGCTCCGGATTAGTAAAATGTACTGCCACTAAAACCTCATTATCAAACTCTCTTACTGCCTTGCTGCCTGCATTAAGAAACTTTGCTATGCTTACCCAGTTTGAAACTCCACAAAGTCCGCCTGTAATTTCATTACCTATCTGAACCATTCCGACATCGGCACCGGCATTTTTAAGTGCATAAAGACAATCCTTTGTGTATTCATAAATTGCCTCTGCCTTTTCATCAACATCCATCCCTGCCCATGCCTTAGGTACCATCTGCTTACCTGGATCCGCCCAGAAATCCGAATAGTGGAAATCTACAAAAAGCTTCATGCCATATGCTGCTGCACGTTTTCCAATCTCCATTGCCGTCTGTATGTCATTACCGCCTCCGCCATAACAGTTGCCCTCAGCATCATACGGATCATTCCATACGCGCACTCTTATGTAATTAACTCCACTGTCCGCAAGTGTCTTAAAAATATCCTGTACATTACCATCCGCATCATAATATACAACACCACTTTTTTCCTCAGCTATTACCGTGGAAATATCCACACCCATCATAAAATTTTTCTTAAGCCCGTCAATCTTTTTAATTGCTATATCTGACTTTAGCGGTATTTCTGTATCGACCTCTGCCGCTTTAGCATTAATCTCTCTTTTTATCACTTCAAACTTGTACTCCTCTTCTACATTATCCGCCGGTATTGTGGCATATGTTACAGATGGCAACGATACTACCGTTGATACTGTAGCCTGCGAACTTCTTGCACACCCCATTGTCCCCGACAATGTAAGCAAGACTGCTGCTGCCACAGACATATGCGCAACCGCTTTTGACACATTTTGTTTTCTCACTAAATCTCCTCCCGTAAACATCTTTTTAATTATCATCTATTTCAATTAAGCAAATTATATCACCTAATTCTATATTTTGCAATTGCCACTATTCCAAAGAAAAGGCTCCGTTTCCGGAACCTTTTCAAATATTACATATTAATCAAGCTCAACCGCACCTGTATAGAGCTCATAATATCTGCCCTTTTGCTTAAGCAGGTCATCATGGTCACCGCGCTCGATTATAACGCCCTTTTCAAGTACCATAATTGCATTGGCATTACGCACC
>CAZBHM010000138.1:1654-3735 GCA_964491975.1 uncultured Lachnospiraceae bacterium
CACGCTCAATATGACGCTCGGTTCTTGTATCAACTGAGCTTGTTGCCTCATCAAGCGCTCGATTATAACGCCCTTTTCAAGTACCATAATTGCATTGGCATTACGCACCGTTGAAAGTCTGTGTGCAATAACAAATGTGGTTCTGTTTTTCATAAGTCTGTCCATACCACGCTCAATATGACGCTCGGTTCTTGTATCAACTGAGCTTGTTGCCTCATCAAGAATTAGTATCGGAGCCTTTGAAAGTGCTGCTCTTGCGATGTTAAGAAGCTGTCTCTGCCCCTGTGAAAGATTTGCACCGTCACCCTCAAGAACAGTATTATAACCATCTGAAAGTCGCATGATAAAGCTGTGCGCACTTGCCGTTTTGGCAGCTGCAATAACCTCTTCATCCGTTGCATCAAGTCTTCCATATCTGATGTTTTCCATAACCGTTCCTGTGAAAAGGTGTGTATCCTGAAGTACCATTGCCACATTTTTTCTAAGGAAATCACGGTCAATATTCTTGATATCAACACCATCAATCGTAATTTTGCCGGAATTAATATCATAAAATCTGTTAATAAGATTGGTAATTGTAGTCTTACCGGCACCTGTTGAACCAACAAATGCAATCTTCTGTCCCGGCTTTGCATATAAGGAAATATTCTTTAATATAGTCTTGTCAGGAACATATCCAAAGGTTACATCATCAAACTCAACGCGTCCTTCGATATGGTCAATATCTACTTTATCAATAAGCGCATCCGCAGCACTCTCAGGCTCTGAATCCATAACAGCAAATACACGCTCCGCGCCGGCAAGTGCCGCAAAAATCGTAGAAGTCTGCGCTGTAAGCTGATTTATCGGCATTGAGAACTGTCTTGAGTAGTTGGCAAATATTGACAGACCTCCTACGTCAAATCCGGCATGGAGGCAGAGAAGCCCACCAATACCTGCTGTTACAGAATATGCAATCTGACCGACATTACCAAGGATTGGTCCCATTACACCACCATAGAACTGAGCCTTAAACTGCTTATCACGCATATCATCATTAAGAAGTGCAAATTCTTCAATACATACTTCTTCATGATTGAATACCTTAACAACCTTCTGCCCCGTAACTGATTCCTCTATATAACCATTAAGTGCACCGAGCGCTGCCTGCTGGCTGCTGAAATACTTACCATTACGCTTTGCGATAAATGAACCGCCCTTTACAAATACCGGCACAAATGCAACCGTAATAAGAGTAAGCCATATATTGGTTGTTACCATGAATATAAATGTACCTATAAGTGATATTGTACCTGATACGAGTGATGTAAGTGAGTTATTCATCATCATATCAATATTGTCAACATCATTTGTGAAACGTGACATAATTTCACCGGTATTCTGACTGTCAAAATATCTTATCGGAAGCTTCTGCAATTTTCCAAACAAATCATTTCGAATCTTCTCTGTTGCCGCCTGCGATACTGAAAGCATAAGCTTTGCCTGAACATAGTTAGATACAATACCAATAAAATACACACAGCCAAGCACTATAAGAATCTGTGCAAGATTAGTAACTCTTTCTTCCGCACTTACTGATAAATCAACCGCATTATTAATTACAGGCCTTAAAATATATCCTCCAACAAGAGAAGTACCAGTGCTACAAAGCATGCAAAGAAGCACAAATACAAGTCTTAACTTATACTCAGCTACATATCCTAAAAGTCTTCCTATCGTCTTTTTGGTATTCTTGGGTTTTCCGCCCGGACCTCTTCCTCTCTGTCCCGGGCCACCCGGACCTCTGCCGGGGCCGCCAGGCATTCTGCCGCTTTCCATAGAGGCTGCTTTATTATATCTTTTCTGCAAGCTTTCCAAATTTCTTCCTGCCATATTAGTTTGCCTCCTTCTTATCCATCTGCGAATAGTAAATTTCCTGATATTCAGTATTATTTGCCATAAGCTCATCATGTGTACCTACGCCTGTTATCTTACCATCATTAATAACTATAATACTGTCTGCATCAATAACCGATGAAATACGCTGCGCAATAATAATCTTTGTAGAATCTTTAAGACTTGTTCTGAATGCAGTTCTTATC
>CAZBHM010000139.1:0-3332 GCA_964491975.1 uncultured Lachnospiraceae bacterium
GCAGTATATAGCAATGTTCGGATATATGATTTCGGCACTTATGGAAAATCCGATGCTTGACCAGTATGCTCTGATTGTAGCTACGGAGGAATGGCTTATTGAAAAGTCGGTGATGCTTACTATTGTGGCAGGAGTTATCTCGTTTCCAATACTCTGGATTATGATGCTGTCAGATAAAAAACGCCTAAAAAGGGTTGATGAGTATAAGGAATATGACAAGGTTCCGGCAGTTAAGTGGCTCTACATTGTGGTGATAGGTGCGGCTTCGTGTATGGGATTTAATCTGCTTATTTCCATTACCGGAATTATTAACTGGGGTGGCGGTTTTGAGGATACTTCAGAAGCCATTTACGGAGGCAATCCGATAGCAATGGTGCTTGGTGTAATATTTCTTATACCTATGATTGAAGAGTTTGTTTTTAGGGGAATTGTATATGAGCGTGTACGTCAGTACAGCGGGGCAAAGATGGCGATATTTTTGTCCGCAGCTTATTTTGGCGTATTTCATATGAATGTTCCACAGGGAATTTATGCTTTTCTGATTGGTGTGATTATTGCGTGGATATATTATAAATATAAAAGTGTGTGGGCACCGGTACTTTTCCACGTGTCGGCTAATGCCTTTTCGGTTATTCTCACGTTTTCAAGGGCATTTAATGAGATGGGGGATGCTGCGGCAGTAGTAATGTGTGTGCTTTCGCTTCTTATAACAACGGTTGTGGCGTGGCTTATTTACAGACAGGTTAATCCGGGGTGTGTATCGGAGCGTTATGATACTATAGTTGTGGGCGCAGGCTTTGCAGGTGCGGTTGTCGCAAGGGAGCTTGCAGAGTACAGGAATGAGAAAGTGCTCATACTTGAAAAAAGACCGCATATAGGCGGTAATTGTTATGATTCGGTTGATAAGTATGGTGTGCTTGTTCATAATTATGGGCCGCATATATTCCACACAAGTATAAGAAGAGTGTACGATTATCTCTCAAAGTATACAGAGTGGTATGATTACAAGCATGAGGTTGGAGCAAATATAAATGGCAGGATTGTTCCAGTGCCATTTAATCTTAATACGCTTTATGCGGTGTTTAGTGAGGAAGAAGCTAAGGAGCTTGAAAGGGCGCTTGTTGAAAAGTATGGGGAAGGCAGTAAGGTTCCGATACTTAAGCTTATGCAGGATTCAGATGAGAATATTAAAAAGGTTGGAAGATATGTGTACGAGAATATTTTCCTACATTATACAATGAAACAGTGGGGGAAGAAGCCTGAGGAAGTTGATCCATCCGTAACGGCAAGGGTACCGCTTGTTTTGTCAAGGGATAATGGTTATTTTCAGGATACCTATCAGGGAATGCCTTTAAGAGGATATACACAGCTTTTTAGTAACCTGCTTAATCATTCAAATATTAAAGTGAAGCTTGGAGTGGATGCGAAAAATGTACTGAAGCTTTCAGAAGGAAAAATATATTATAATGGTGCAGTATTTGAAGGAAAGGTTATTTTCACGGGACCTATAGATGAATTTTTTGACTGCAGGTTTGGAAGGCTTCCGTACCGTTCACTTAAATTCGAATGGGGACATTCAGAGGCAGACAGCTATCAGGAAAAAGCAGTTGTTAATTATACTGTATCGGAAGATTTTACAAGAATTACAGAGTTTAAGAAGCTTACGGGTCAGGTGGTTAATGGCAGTACGGTTATGAGAGAATATTCCATACCTTATACGGACAGTACTAAAGAAATACCTTATTATGCAATAATTAATGATGATAATAAGGCATTATATGAGAAGTATCTTACACTTCTTAATGAATATCCGAATTTTTATCTGCTTGGAAGACTTGCCGAGTATAAGTACTACAATATAGATGCAATAGTTAATGAAGCGCTTAAATTAGCTGATCGTTTCATTAATTAGTAAAAGAGAGGAGCTGACGCATAATATGAAGCTGTTATCAGTTGCAGTACCGTGTTACAATTCAGAAGCGTATGTTGAAAGGTGTATTGAAAGCCTTCTTGTCGGAGGTGACAGGATAGAGATTATCATTGTCAATGATGGTTCTAAGGACAGAACACAGGAAATAGCAGAAGGATACAAGGCTAAATATCCGGATATAATCAAGGTGGTTAATAAGGAAAATGGTGGTCATGGTGATGCCGTAAACAGCGGAATTGAAGCGGCAACAGGTATATATTTTAAAGTCGTTGACAGTGATGATAAAGTAAGTGCCAAGTCTTTTGGGCAGATACTTGAGCTTCTTGAACGCTTCAGCAAAGAAGAAGAACGGCTTGATATGGTTATAGCCAATTATGTGTATGACAAGGAAGGCGCAGCACACAAGAAGATTATGAAATATACGCATATGATTCCAACGGATAAGGTAATTGGATGGGATGATATAGAGCACCTTTTTAAGGGACATTATATACTTATGCATTCGGTCATATACCGCACCGAGCTTCTTAAGGAATGTGGTCTTAAACTTCCAAAGCATACTTTCTACGTGGATAATATATTTGTGTATCAGCCGCTTCCTTATGTGAAGAAGTTTTATTATATAGATACCGATTTCTACTGGTATTATATAGGCAGGGAGGATCAGTCGGTTAATGAAGAGGTTATGATTTCACGTGTTGACCAGCAATTAAGGGTTAACCGTATCATGCTTGAGCTTTATGATGTATTTGATGAGGAGTTTATGCCTTCCAAAAAGCTTAGACAGTATATGTACCAGTACCTTGAAATAATTACGACGATTTCATCGGTGTTGCTGATACGTTCAGGTACCAAAGAAAGTCTGGCAAAGAAAAAAGAACTTTGGAAGGATATTAAGAAAAAGGATAAGAGGCTCTATAAGAAGCTTCGGCATGGCATTATGGGAATTACAATGAATCTTCCCGGCAGGAGCGGACGGAAGGTATCGATTATGGGCTATAAGATAGTACAGAAGTTTTATGGATTTAATTAATATTGTAGTAACAGTCCGGTAGTCATGACCGGCCAGACTGCTACAGATTAAAAAGATACGGTGTAACCGGAAGAAAGGTTACACCGTATCTTTTTCGTCAAGCGACTGTAAAAGGTGTGAATGATCCATGCCATATACAAGCTTATAGATAAAGAATGATAATGCAGTACCACCGATTACATCTATTACGGAGTGCTGCTTTAAAAATACTGTTGCCAGACATATGCTTACCGCTAATATAAATGATAATATTTTAAGCAGACGGTACTTCTTAAGACGTTCACTTTTGATAATGGATATATGGGTAACTATGGAGTTGTACACATGGAGACTTGGAAATACATTAGTATTGGTATCACTCTTATATAG
>CAZBHM010000140.1:0-3244 GCA_964491975.1 uncultured Lachnospiraceae bacterium
AGCATTTTCTGGATATGGGTATTATTCCGGGTGCAGAGATTACACTTGTAAAGTATGCACCCATGGGTGACCCGATGGAGTTTATGATACACGGCTATGAGCTTACGCTTCGGAAAGCGGATGCCGCAAAGATTGAGATAGAGAATATAAAGGATAGAACACCTTCAGAAAAAGGGGCTAATGTAACGCGGAAAGCAAGCTTGCATCCGGGATTTGGAGAAGGTGGAAAATACCATATTAAGAGTGAAGAAAAGGCGCTTCCTGAAGGCACAGTTCTGACATTTGCACTGGCAGGAAATCAAAACTGTGGTAAAACCACTTTATTTAACCAGCTTACAGGTTCAAACCAGCATGTCGGGAATTTCCCGGGTGTGACTGTTGACAGGAAGGATGGCGAAATTAAAGGAAAAAAGGATACGCTTGTTACAGATTTGCCCGGCATTTATTCCATGTCTCCATACTCAAGTGAAGAAATTGTAACAAGAGAGTTTTTATTAAATGAAAAGCCGAAAGCCATTATAAATATTCTGGATGCTACTAATATTGAGCGTAATTTATATCTTACAATGCAGCTTATGGAGCTTGATATTCCCATGGTTCTGGCACTTAATATGATGGATGAGGTCTATGATAACGGTGGCTCGATTCGGGTAAACGAAATGGAAGAGTTACTCGGAATACCCGTAATTCCGATTTCTGCATCACAGAATAAGGGTATAGATGAGCTTGTGGAGCATGCAGTACATATTGCGAGATATCAGGAAGCACCCGGGCAAAAGGATTTTTGCAGTGTGGATGATAACAAAGGTGTTTTGCACAGAGCACTGCATGGCATAATGCATTTGATTGAGGACCATGCTAAAGAAGCGGATATACCGATTCGTTTTGCAGCAAGTAAGATTGTGGAAGGCGACAGGCTTATTATTGAAAAGCTTAAGCTTGATGACAATGAGCTTGATATGATAGAGCATATTATTACGCAGATGGAGAGTGAGGGCGGCCTTGACCGTTCTGCTGCAATTGCGCAGATGCGATTTGCGTTTATTGGCAGGGTATGTAGCAAAACTGTAGTAAAGCCGGGAGAAAGTAAGGAGCATATAAGAAGTCGCAAGATTGATGCGGTGCTTACGGGAAAATATACGGCAATACCTGCATTTATCGGTATTATGGCACTTGTGTTCTGGATGACATTTGAAGTAATCGGTGCAGCCCTTGAGAATCTTCTTAATATGGGGATTGATGCGCTTACCGCACTTGCAGACAGCGCACTTACTTCCTTTGGCGTGAATGAAGTTTTGCATTCATTAGTGATTGATGGTATTTTTAATGGAGTTGGAAGTGTTCTGGGCTTTTTACCGGTTATCGTAACGCTGTTTTTCTTTCTTTCGCTAATGGAGGATAGTGGTTACATTGCCAGGGTTGCATTTGTCATGGATAAATTACTTCGTAAGATTGGACTTTCCGGAAGAAGTATTGTTCCTATGCTGATAGGATTTGGCTGTACTGTGCCCGGGGTTATGGCAACGCGTACCCTGCCTTCTGAAAGAGACAGGAAGATGACCATTCTTCTGACTCCCTACATGAGCTGCTCTGCAAAATTACCGATTTATGCATTTTTTACCAAGGCATTTTTCCCGGATTATGGGGTAATTGTTATGATTTCGTTGTATATAGGCGGTATTTTGGCAGGTGTTTTGATGGCACTTTTAATGAAGGGCAGAGTATTTAAAGGAGAGCCGGTGCCATTTGTAATGGAACTGCCTAACTATCGTATGCCGGGTGCAAAAAATGTGGCACTGCTTCTCTGGGATAAGGCAAAAGATTTCTTGCAAAGAGCCTTTACTGTAATTTTTCTTGCAACGGTTGTTATATGGTTTTTGCAAACCTTTGACCTTAAACTTAATGTTGTCTCAAATCCCATGGACAGTATTCTGGCACTATTTTCAGGGGTGATTACACCATTATTTAAGCCGCTTGGCTTTGCTGACTGGCGGATATCAACAGCACTTATATCGGGATTTATGGCGAAGGAAAGTGTTGTATCAACACTTAAGGTTTTGTTTGGAACAACCGGAAGTATCACGGCACTGCTTTCACCGGCTGCGGCATTGAGTCTGCTGATATTCTGTCTGCTATATACACCATGTGTAGCTGCCATTACTTCGGTTAAACGTGAGCTTGGCACAAAATGGGCAGTCGGCATGGTAATATGGCAGTGTGCAGTTGCATGGTTTGCATCATTTATTGTGTACACGATTGGGTGTTTTATTTGCGTATAAATAAAAGCGAGGAAACTATAATGGGAAGAGCATCAACTAAAGAAAATAAAAATATATACCAGAAAACAAGGGAAGAGCTGCAGCTTACTCGGGAAGCAGCTTCGGAATTGCTTGCGAGCATGGCTCCTGAAAGAATTGAAAAGATTGAGAATGAACGTTTGCTTCCGCATCCGGAAGAGATTCTTGTTATGGCAGAAAAATATTGTCAGCCAGCTCTCTGCAATTATTATTGCGCCAACCAGTGCCCAATCGGACAGCTTTATGTTCCTGAGATAAAGCCTAAGGATTTATCCCAGATTGTTCTTGAAATGCTGGCCTCTCTTAATTCGATGAGCAGACAGAAGGAGAGACTTATTGAAATTACCGTTGATGGAAAGATAACAGGAGATGAGCTGGAGGATTTTGTTTACATACAGGAGGAGCTTGAGCGTATTTCCGTAGCTGTGGAAACTTTGCAGCTTTGGTCTGAGCGGATGCTTGCTACCGGTGTTATTGACATGGACCGATATAAGATGCTGAAAGACAGAACTAAGATAGAATAAGTGCATTTTTTCCGGATAAAGAAAAATAGCCGTTTTATTTTACTGATATTTGTATTTATTTTTCTATCCAAATAGAATATAATACGTTATGTAATGGCACTGCTGCATGCGGCCATTGCCGCAAATATAAAATGGCAGCAGAGGCTATAAGGAAAGGAGCAGCTTATGCAGGTTGAAATGATTGTCTTATCAGTTATTGTTGTACTCGTTATTATTATTGCCATCGGTTATGTAAAGGCTCCGCCGGATACGGCTTATATGATATCCGGTTTTCGTAAGCCACGTATCTTAATTGGTAAAGCAGGTATTCGTATTCCGTTTCTTGAGAGACTCGATAAGCTTTCGTTAAAGATGTTCTCAGTAGATGTTAAGACCACGGATTTTGTGCCGAATGCTGAGTACATAAATGTGAAAGTGGATGCT
>CAZBHM010000141.1:0-3199 GCA_964491975.1 uncultured Lachnospiraceae bacterium
GCCAAGAAATGCCGTAAATTCGGCATTTCTTGGCTCTTGTACATTACTCAAACTCAATCGTCGCAACTGGTTTCTTAGTCAACTCATAGCAAACTCTGTTAACGCTCGGCACCTCTGCCGTAATTCTGTCAACTATCTTCTCTAAGATATCGTAATCAATTCTTTCGATTGTTGCGGTCATGGCATCAATTGTATTAACAGCACGGATGACTACCATGTAACCCATGCTTCTTGCATTATCTCTTACGCCTACAGCCTTGAAATCCGGTACTACAGTGAAATACTGCCATACCTTCTTATCAAGTCCTGCCTTTGCGAACTCCTCACGGAGAATTGCATCCGCTTCGCGAAGAGCTTCGAGACGGTCACGTGTGATTGCGCCAAGGCAGCGTACACCGAGACCCGGACCTGGGAATGGCTGACGGTATACCATGCTTTCAGGAAGTCCAAGTTCAATGCCGCACGCACGAACCTCATCCTTGAAAAGCTGCTTAAGCGGCTCAACAAGCTCAAACTTAAGGTCTTCCGGCAGACCGCCTACATTGTGATGTGATTTAACCACTTTGGCTGTCTTGGTGCCACTTTCGATAATATCAGGATAAATAGTACCCTGGCCAAGGAAATCAATGCCCTCAAGCTTTCTTGCTTCCTCTTCAAATACTCTTATAAACTCACCACCGATGATTTTTCTCTTCTCTTCAGGGTCAGCCACGTTCTCAAGCTTCGTAAGGAAACGTTCTGTTGCATCAACATATATAAGATTAGCATCCAGCTGGTTGCGGAATACCTCCACAACACTCTCGGATTCATTCTTACGCATTAATCCATGGTTAACATGAACACATACAAGCTGCTTGCCAATAGCTTTAAGTAAAAGCGCCGCAACAACTGATGAATCAACACCGCCTGAAAGTGCAAGAAGCACCTTTCTATCTCCTACCTGGCGGCGGACAATTTCAATCTGGTCATCGATAAAGTTCTTCATATTCCAGTTAGCCTCTGACTTACACTCGTCAAATACGAATGACTTAAGCGTCGCTTCGTCCGGAAGCTTGTCAAGCTTATTGGCGCACTTAGCTGTCGGATGGTCAATTGCCATAACAGGGTAACCGCATGAATAAATATCATCATTTACATCAATCGTCACACCATCAACAACTCTGTTCTCACCGCCATTTAAAATGATACCTTTAACATTATCAAGTGCTTTAAGTTCAGCCGCAGTGATATCATGCGGATGAATCTCGCTATATACGCCCATATCACGAATTTCACGGGCAAGTACTGTGTTCTCAGTGCTTCCTAAATCCAGAATTACAATCATATCCTGTTTCATTGTAGTTTATTCTCCTTTATAAATAGAATGTAAACATCTTCGTTTCTTTAACGATGCCGGCAATAAACCTGTAAGACCGTCATGCGAATACAAAACTAAGTCTGAAGCTTTACTGCATAACAACATTATATTACAATTTTCTTCCCTAGAAAAGAGGTTTTTTAAAAAAATTTTTTAATATATGAAATTTCTAATTGTCAAAGAGATAATTTTATGATAAAACATTATTGTAAAAGCCATGCCTTTTACAAATTAATTCCAATGCAGAAGGGACAAATTAAAATGAAGAAGATTTATGAAGGAAAGACAAAAGACGTATTTAGCCTTGACAATGGAAATGTAATGCTTAAATTCAAAGATGACTGTACAGGTAAAGATGGTGTTTTTGATCCAGGTGAAAATTCAGTCGGTTTAACCATTGAAGGTATTGGTAAAGCAAACCTTATTACATCTATCCACTACTTCGAATTATTAAAGAAGGCAGGCATCAAAACTCACTATGTTAGTGCTAATGTAGATGAAGCTACCATGGAAGTGCTTCCTGCAACAGTTTTTGGTCATGGTCTTGAAGTTATATGCCGTCTCGTTGCTACAGGAAGTTTTATCCGCAGATATGGTGAGTACATTAAAGATGGTACCGTATTAGAGGGCGGATACGTTGAATGTACTTTTAAGAACGATGCTTTAGGTGATCCTCTTGTAACAGGTGAAGGCCTTGCTGCTTTAGGTGTTATGACACCTGCAATGTTTGAAAGCATGAAGGAGCAGACTCTTAAGATCACAAAGATTGTTGCTGATGATTTAAAGTCAATCGGTCTTGACTTGTGGGATATTAAGTTTGAGTTTGGCTATAATAACGACGAAGTTATCCTTATCGACGAAATCGCATCAGGTAACATGCGTGTTTATAAGGACGGCAAGATTGTTGACCCAGTTGAACTTACCAAGCTTATTAATAACAGATAATTAAAGACTTACATAAAATCAGAGGAATTGCTTTTGTAATTCCTCTGATTTTTATACATTTTAAGGAGGGTTATGAAATGGAGCAGTCGGCTAATACAAATACTATCAAGTCATCAGGAGCACTTTGTATACTACGTGGACTTTTAGGTTTATTATTGTCAACGATACTTATTATTCTTCTGATTATTAACGGATTGGTTATTCCTGTAAAAACAGCATTCATTAAAGGGGATAGCGTTAAAGAAATGCTTGCGAACAGTAATGTTTATGAAATGCTTTACGAAATTGCGAACGAAGCTTTTGAAAAAAATTATCCTGAACACGGCATAACCAGTACACTTTACGAAATGTTCCTTACAGAGGATACTTTTAAAGAAATATGTATCAAATCAACAGATGCAGTTATGAATAACGAAACCATAGACCTTTCATTTTTAAATGAAAGCATTTTTGACAGTCTTAAAAAAGAGGTTAATTCTACGATTGACAATGCGTTTGAAGAGATTGCTGCTTCCAACCATAATGTGATTGATGCAAATGTACTTGCATCCAATACTGCACTCACCAATTTTAAAAATAATTATGGAGTAGATGTAAGTGGTGCTATTATGAGTGCCATTTCTTCGCAATATGGTATCGAATCAATTGATTTGAATTATGTAGATATTAACGCTGTCAAAAGCTTTGTAATTGCTGAATCCATGAATAATACTGTTTATCCTGAAATTGAAGCTGCCGTCAGCAGCGCTGTTTCAGATGCTTCGAAGGCCATTAATGCGGAGCTTAAAAATTTCCTTAATGGCAGAGACATTAAATCAGACATTATTCTATTTGAAGCTTCAATATCAAATTTAAAATTATTAATAACAATTGTTTTTATAGTAATTGCAATTATTG
>CAZBHM010000142.1:0-1439 GCA_964491975.1 uncultured Lachnospiraceae bacterium
CTGTCAGGCAGACAGTGGCAATTTATTTCTACCGGGAGTGTTTTATAAAGGTGTTACAAAAAATGGCCCCATTTTTCAAAAAACAGGGAGAAAAATACATACTAAAATTGAATGGTAAAATAGGAGGGGATTCGCCCCTGCTACATAAGAAGACATTCAAATACATAAGAAAATTTATGAAATCAGAGTTTGGTCTATTGGATATTTTGAAAGCGGTTTGAGCGTATATGGTAAATAATGAGGAAGTTGAAGCCTTTTATTTAAGGCGGAGTGGCTATGTTAAATATATGTATGGGATGTTTGACGATTGTAAGTCTCTGAAAGAATTGCCGGCATGGTATAAAAATAACAATAGCTTATGATATGACTTCTGGGAAAAAAGACACAGGAACTTAATTCATTAAGAAATATTCCGGATTCATTCAAGAAGATTGTTATAGTGAATGGAACGAAAAAACCGTGGAGAAATGAGGAAGGCTTTGTAATTATGGGCATGAAATATTTTTTGCTCAATGAGGATAGTTTGGAGTTTTAGTATGGAAAAGAAGATAATTTTTTGGCGGTCAGATTTTGACCGCCATATCTATACCATGATTTTTAATCAAATGGTAATTCTTCTTCCATGACGACTTTGCAATGCTTCTTATAGCAGGCAATCGCATATTTGTAGATTTTCACAGGATCATATTCCATCAAAGCGTCTGTATAATGCAGCTTCTCAATCTGTTCAAGCGCTTTAGAACATTCTGCATCCAAGTTATCGTTGTCTGCATACTTTACCTCGATGATTATGCCAATACCCATACCTTCATGGATTAGCATGATATCATTGTATCCTTCACCGGATTCCTGATTGGATTTTACAATCCAATCTGTACGAAAATTTAAGATTCCAAGCAGTACGCCGTGATAGAAGTTTTCCTTCATTGCCTTACGTACGGAAGTATCACGGATGCTGATCATTTCTCTGAGGTATACATCAAACATATCTTGAATCTTCTGCGAATTGCCGTTCAAGAACGCCTGACAGAAATTCGTGTACCGCTCAACATCATTTTCTACGTTATCCTTGAACCATGTATATATATGATTCTTGAAAATCGAACGAATTTCCTCGTTGGGGATTTTCAGTGTCATTGTATTTGCGTGCAGTCCCGAACCAAAAGATTCATCATCAACTTTGGATTTTCTGGCAGGGGACTGTGATGTCAGATACCCGGTTGTAAACAGTACGCTCCAAAGATGGTCGATGGTCTTGTCAAGCTCTGCATAGGTTAGTTCCTGGTAGATTTCTTTCTCGATTGACTTGCCTTCAATCAATTGCTCTACTTCGGCACGCGTGGTCGCAGTGGCTTTGTTGAGAAATCTACGGATAATGTTGTTACTGCTCGTATTAGACCAATAGTTTTCGGGGCGCATATTCGGATTTGCACGAAGGT
>CAZBHM010000142.1:1539-3190 GCA_964491975.1 uncultured Lachnospiraceae bacterium
AGTATCGGAGCATGCTCATGTTGAGTGTCTTACCGAACCGTCTCGGACGGGTAAAGAGTGTAACTTTTGCCCAATCATTCAGTAAATCACGAATCAGACCCGTTTTATCTACATAATAGAAGCCCTGGGTGATGATTTCTTCAAAATCCTCAATCCCGATGGGCAGCATCTTTTTTCTCATCGTCATAGTAATCACTCCTTCCGGTTTTGATGAATGTGGTTTGAAATACAATAGGCACACTACCCCTTATTATATTGATAGTATATTATAAAACCGAAAAAATTACAATAGGCGGGCAGGACTTCGTTTGTGTCAAAAGTGGTGATTTGCAAGGAATTAAGATGATAACGGTATTGTTTTTCGGTATTTGGAAATTATAAAGGCAGAAGCTTGTGCGGTGACATGCCATATATGCCGTTGTTGCACACCAGGAGGCCTATATGGAAGCTTTAGATTATATATTGAGGGAAATTACATGTACATGAACAACAGCTTCAAATTGGCTTTTTAGTGCGTTTGAGTTAATATATTACAATTACACGAATGAAAAGTTCGCGCGAATATGAAGTACCTAATCATTGAAAACAAATCACGCGAAATGTACAATAGTATTGAGGTGATGCATAAATGCGTGGTACACAAATAAAATTAGGTGCAGCAATAAAAGTTGCACGCAAGAGAATGGGTCTGACACAGGCAGAGCTTGCTGATAAGCTCGATATGTCAGTAAGATATTTACAGACAATCGAGAATGAGAAGCAGACACCAAGTTATAAGATGCTTGAGCAGATACTGGATTGTTTGGATATACCTGCAAACATTGTATTTGAGTCGGCCGATGAAGATATTACCCCGGAAAAGCAGAGATTATTTTATTTAATTAACAGTAAATGTGATGAGAGAGATGTTAGTGTGTTGCTTGCTACGGCAGAAGCACTTGTGGATAGAAAGTGATGTAGATACGTTTAACAAAAGACGAAACAAAAGTACATACAAAAATGATACTGCATATCGTTTTCATAACTGAATGCGAAGTGTATAATGGTATTGAGGTGATGTGCTGATGCGTGGAACGCAAATGAAGCTTGGAATGGCAATAAAGACAGCCAGGAATGGGCTGAAGATTACACAGAGTGAACTTGCTGATAAGCTGAATATTTCTGTAAGATATTTACAGACTATAGAGAATGAGAGTCAGACTCCAAGTTATGCGGTGCTTGAAAGGATATTTGAATATCTTAATATTCCGTCAAGTGTGGTATTTGAACCGGAAGAGGGAGAAGATTCTGCTGATAAGACGGAGCTTTTGTATCTGATTAATAATAGATGCAGTGAACGTGATATAGAGGTACTTCTTGCAACGGCAAGGGCGCTTATTGTTCGTAACGATTCAGACAATGCTGTTGATAGTGAATAAAATATTCTGATATGGGAAATAAAAATGGCAGACTGTAAGTGCTGCCATTTTTGTTAGCGTAAGCTTATGCCCAGTCTTTTGTACAAGTCCCATATAAGCTTATGCATCCAGCCGACGGTGTCGGTAAGTCTTGCATTTTCCTTCTCAAGGGATGCAATCTGTTCGCTGAGACTGGCGATTTGCATCTGATATTCTTCAATAATTTTCTCATCCATAACTGTTCCCCTTAATAA
>CAZBHM010000143.1:0-2680 GCA_964491975.1 uncultured Lachnospiraceae bacterium
ATTTTTATCAGATATAATAAAGACAAGAAAACAAACAAGACAGTAAAACAGAAGGAGGTACGGACCATTGAAAACTTAGCTCACTTATCATAATATAGAAGAAAGGAAGGTAGAGACCACCAGAAAGTTAGTTTAGAATTTTAATAACCGAAGTCTTATATGTTAACCTGCCACATGATATTAAGAGAAGAAGAATGACAGACCAGATGGATTATTCAGATATGGCTGCATTAGAATGAGAGGTACGAGATAAAGCTACATAATAAGACATCCAGACAATTTAAAGAAAGAGGTATACTCCAATGGATAGTATAGTTTAGGCGGAGTCATCAACATAGGCATAAGTTGATGGCTCCGCTTTTGTCTGCCAATTTGCAATTGACAAAGCTTCTTTAGTGGATTTATAATGTATACATCCAAGTTCAATTATGTAAGGAGACTTTATTATGAATGAAGAAATTTTAGAAACCGTGCTTCCTGCTGAGTCAATGGACGATTATAAAGCCGAGCTTGAAGCTTCGTTTAAAAAAATACGCACCGGGGACATACTTTCCGGAACCATAATCGCCATATCAGAGACAGAGGTTACCGTTGACCTTAAGTATTATACTGAAGGTATCATTAGAACGGAAGATTTAAGCGATGACCCTGCATTTCTTGCGAAAGACAGTCTTAACATCGGTGACGAAATTAAAGCTACGGTAATTCGTACAGATGACGGAGAAGGCCACATCCTTTTATCCGCCAGAGAAGCCAATCAGGTTCTTGCATGGGACAGGCTGATTAAATATCAGAACAGCCACACCCAGATTCCCGTAAAGATTACCGAATGTGTACCACAGGGCGCAATTGCATATCTTGAGGGCATCCGTGGCTTTATTCCGGCCTCAAAGCTGGATGCGGAATTTGTAGAGGATACCTCACCTTATCTTGGCAAAACCGTAGAGGTAACCGTACTTACTGTAAACGAAGAAGAAAGACGGCTCGTTCTTTCAGCAAAGGAAGCCGCTCTTACAAAGGCTGCCGCCGAAAACAATAAGAAGCTTTCAAAAGTTTCTGTAGGTGCAGTAATGGAAGGAACTGTTGACACAATCAAAAATTATGGTGCATTTATAGAGCTTGAGAATGGTCTCAGCGGTCTTCTTCACATTTCTGAGATTACTGAAAAGCGTATTAAATCTCCTTCCGTCATTTTAAAGGAAGGCCAGAAGGTAACTGTCAAAATCATTGCCATTGAAAACGGCAAGTTAAGTCTTAGCATGAAGGCTCTTAATGATGTTGCTGATACCCCGGCAGAAGATGCCAAGCCCGATTACGAACCGCTTGAGGTTGAAGAAATCGGCACCGGACTTGGGGCGTTATTAAAAGGCTTTAAGCTTTAATTCAAAAGCCCTGATAAAAATGAATATCTTTCATATCGCTGCCATACTTAAAGCTTATCTTAGTATGGCAGCATTGATTATTAAGAATACTATTTTCTATGTTTCTTATACTGTGTGTATTTCACAAAACACATAGTGAATATCGCAAGATACATTGCCAGGACTCCACCAATAAATGCAGTGATAAGATAATCGCGAGAGTAAAACAAACTCATTATAAACTGTGGCAATAATACCGTAAAGAAAAGAATCAACAACGGCAGCATCCGCCCTTTTATAACTCGCTTCATCATCTGAAATCTTGATTCCTCATCACAGAAAATTTCTTCTGCCACACCATCTTCCGAAACCGCTTTTCTAAAATAGCTGTAGCCAAAAAAGTCCTGTATATACTCCCAGCCACAATCGTCAAACATTTTCAGGTATTCATCCTTGTTTGCGAGACCATCTTCGTTATAGTCAAGTTGATATACTACATCTTGAGGAATACATTTTTCGAAATAATACATTCCCAACCCTGTCACCTTGACAAATTTCCAACCCGACTTGTGCATTTCTCGCAAATAATCCTGCTCTTTTTCATATTCAAATATTGTAAACCATTTGATTTGTTTTTTTACCTGCATTCTACATTTCCTCCTGAGCTATCTTGTATAATCGTTCAATTCGTTTCAGTTCAAGTTGTAAAACTTCTAATCCTAAATCTGTAATCTGATAAATTTTTCGTTTATCTTCCTCGCGAATAAAACGGATTATATTGTCCTTTTCCATTTTTGACAAGCTGCCGTACATGGTACCTGGCGTAAGTTTAATAGCTCCGTCCGTCATTTTATCAACGCTTTGAACAATGCCGTATCCGTGATTAGGCTTCCGCAAACATAATAAGATGAAAAAAGCTGTTTCCGTCATAGGAACATACACCTTTTTTATATGCTGATCCATAAAATCGACCTCCGTTCGATTTTAGTGCGATGTATCGCACTTCGATACTCGTAGTATATCGCAGTACGATACAAAAGTCAAGCACTTTCAACAATAAATAATTCAGCAATAAAAAATAATGCCGTGGCAGATGAAAAGTACTCGTATCATAAAAATCTCCTATCATAAAAAGCCAAGAATTGCCGAGAAATGCGAAGATTTATCGACTTTTTCAGCCTTCTGTAATTTATGGGTGTAAACTACACAATCTGCATATCTTGGCAAGATTTAGCATTTTACAGCCGTGTGTAGTAGTAAAATCGTAGTAGAAATTGAGTGCAATTACTACTGCGATTTGGGGTGTTCATTTGAACCCC
>CAZBHM010000144.1:0-2663 GCA_964491975.1 uncultured Lachnospiraceae bacterium
TGCTGAGTACATAAATGTGAAAGTGGATGCTACTGTAAAGATTCGTATCGGTCAGAGTGAAGAAATGATGGCACTGGCATCAAAATTCTTTCTTAATGAAAAGGAAGATATGATTATAAGCCGTGTTCAGGATACGCTGGAAGGTAATATGCGAGAAATTGTAGGTCAGATGCGTTTGGAGGAGATGGTTACTGATCGTAAGGCATTTGGTGAGCGTGTTCAGGAGAATGCAATACCGGATTTGGAAAAGATGGGACTTGAGATGATATCCTTTAATGTCCAGTCATTTGCTGACCAGAACAATGTTATTGAAGACCTTGGTATTGATAATATTTCTCAGATTAAAAAGGGTGCGGCTGTTGCCAAGGCACAGGCTGACAGAGATATTGCGATTGCGCAGGCTCAGGCAGCCAAGGAAGCTAATGATGCCAAGGTACAGTCGGAAATGGAGATTGCCGAGAAGCAGACTTCGCTTGCAATAAGGCAGGCTGAGCTTAAGCAACAGTCGGATGTTAAGAAGGCCGAAGCAGATGCGGCATATTCAATTCAGGAGCAGGAACAGCGTAAGACTATAGAGATAGCTTCTGCCAATGCTGATATTGCAAGGGCAGAGCGTACGGCGGAGCTTAAGGCAAAAGAGGTTGATGTTACAAAGCAGACACTTGATGCGGAAATTCGTGCAAAGGCAGATGCCAAGCGTTATGCAGCAGAGCAGGAGGCGGAGGCTGAATTATTCCGCCGTACTAAGGAAGCAGAGGCTAAGAAAATTGAACGTCAGCATGAAGCAGAAGGTATCCGTGCCGTAGGTGAAGCAGAGGCAGAAGCAATCAGATTGAAGGCTCTTGCAGAGGCTGATGGTATAGATAAGAAAGCAGAAGCCATGAAGAAGTATGGTGAAGCCGCAGTTATAGAGATGATTATGGATGCACTTCCTGAGATTGCTAAGAATGTTGCTGAGCCGCTTAGCAAGGTGGATAAGATTACCATGTACGGCGAGGGTAACAGTGCGAAGCTTTTGTCTGATATTGTAAATGGTACGACACAGGTTACGGAAGGAATCAGTGCAGGCATGGGTATAGATATTAAAAGTCTTATAATGGGAGCACTTGGCGGAAAAATGGTAGCAGACAACAGCGCACCGGTAGCAGTGGTTGTTCCGCCCACAAAAGATGTTGCAGCACCGGTAGAACAGGAGCATTAATATGGGCATGTTTTTTGGGTTTGATTTTTTTAATATAGTATTCATAGTTATGTTTACACTGATAGTTGGAATGTTTATTCTTTCTGCGGTAAACGGCATCAGACAGTGGAACAAAAACAATAATTCCCCGAGGCTTACTGTGCCGGTAACGGTTGTTTCGAAGAGAGCAGATGTATCACGTCACAGGCATGGTACAGTAACGGAGAACAGCCATTACAATACTTTTACGACATATTATGTGACCTTTCAGGTGGAAAGCGGTGACCGCATTGAGCTTAGCATGTCAGGTAATGAATACGGGATGCTTGTTGAGGGTGACACCGGAATGCTTAATTTTCAGGGAACAAGATATCTTGGCTTTGAGCGGAGATGCTAAGAACAAAGTGGGTAAAATGATGTGTAAATAAGATAAAATTAGAAAAATAGTAAAACTTCCGAAAAATACCAATAAGTTTACAGAACTTTCATAAATGTGAAGCTTTTTTCACAATATCCATATTGATTTTTGGGCAAACTGAATTTATAATGTACGTATAGGGCAGAGCCGGGCAGCGCAAAACATGCAATACCGACCTGCAAAGCTTGCTTTAGCAGTCGGTATTGCATGTTTTGCGATATCGGGCGAGCGAAGCGAGCCGGATAAGCCAGAGGCTTGTCGGGCAGGAAGAAAAGCGAGGCGGATAAGCCAGAGGCTTGTCCGGCAGGTGTTGCCCACATATGTAACAGTTTAGCCCATGACAATGGCTGAACTGTTACCACAATATAGTATGTCCAAAATAGTTGGCATTTAAGGAGGAACCGATGGATAATAAGGGAAATAAAAAACCCACCCGAAATACTCAGTTTATAATTATAGCTATAGTTGCAGGTCTCATTATGATATTTGCGATAAGCCTTATGAATTCATGGATGACGAGTATGACCAAGAAGGAAATTTCGTATAATGATTTCATTAAAAAGCTTGAAGCTGGTGAAATCGGAGTAGTGTATAAGCAGGCTGACTGTCTTATGATAAAACCTAAGGGACAGAAAAATACATTGCTTGATGTGGTGTATTACACAGGTATAATGGAAAATGAAGATGCACTTCAGACAAGACTTCAGGCTGCTAACGAAGAGTTTGGTGTTGAATATGGAGCAGAGATTCCTGATTCAGGCTCTGCATTTTTGGATTTTTTGCTTGTATGGGTATTGCCAATCTTACTTATGTATACGGTGTTAGGTTTTCTTATGAAGCGTGCCGGAGGTGCCGGAGGCGGAATTATGGGTGTTGGCAAGGCTAATGCCAAAATGTATGGTCAGAAAGAAACAGGCGTAACATTTAAGGATGTGGCAGGACAGGATGAGGCAAAGGAATCAATGACGGAAATTGTAGATTTTCTTCATAATCCTGGAAAATATGCAAGAATTGGCGCAAAGCTTCCTAAGGGAGCACTTCTTGTAGGACCGCCCGGAACAGGTA
>CAZBHM010000145.1:0-2488 GCA_964491975.1 uncultured Lachnospiraceae bacterium
ATAAAAACTAATGCATTTTTCAGTTGAATCTGCTATAATATATAAAATGGTGTATTATGAATTTACAGATAAGGTGAGTGACATGAAGCAAGTATTACTGCTGGTTGATGATAATACAATTGATTTAACGGGTTTAAAGGAAATTTTGAGTAAAGAAGAGCAGTATGATGTTATCAGTATAAGCTCTGCTAAAAGGGTACTTTCTTATGTGGAGAAGCAAATTCCCAATTTGCTGATTATAGGTATAGGCATGAATAATTTAGAGAATCTTAATGTCCTTGAAAGCGTGAGGATAAGGTCAAGTCTTAACTCGATGCCAATACTTGTAGTTACGGACAATTTTGATGAAGATATGGAAGAGCGTTGTTTTGCACATGGGGCATTTGATTATGTTGCAAATTCTGCCAGTGCATGCATACTTAAAAGGCGCGTGGAGAAGGCACTTGATTACAGCAGAAGCGAAAGTTTCAGGGAGGCTTCTGAGAGAGATTATCTTACAGGAGTTAATAACAGGCGTTTTGCGGAGAAGGTAATTACAGAAAAAATGGATAAAGAGCAGGGAACCTTTTTTCTGGTGGATATAGATAATTTTAAACATATTAATGATATTTTCGGACATGCAATGGGCGACGAAGTGCTAAGAATGAGCGCGGATATACTTAAGGATAATATTATGCCGAAGGATGTATTGTTCAGGCTTGGAGGAGATGAGTTTGGAATATATACGTCAGAAGTTAATACGGTAAGTCAGGCAAGGCAGTATGCGGGAAGATTTATAGATGCGTACAATAATAGAAAACAGGACGTTCCGTATATGAGAAAGGCGTCGTTATCTATTGGTGCGGCTATTGTTTTAGAGACAGACAAAACATTTGAGGATATGTATATAAAGGCAGATAAAGCCCTGTATTTTGTAAAACAGAATGGGCGAAATTCATTTTACTGTTATAATGCGAATGACGATGAGAAGAAAAGACTGAGTGCGCTTGGACGTAAGACTGAGCTTCAGAAATTTGCAGATTTGCTTACGTCATATCAGAACAAGAATGGTGTATTTGAGGTAGGTTACAGGGAGTTTGAAAATGTGTTTGAGATGGCTTCCCGTTTTACAAAGCGTAATGACCAGAAGGTGCAGCTGCTTTTATTTACGCTCGTAGCTGTTGATGATGAGGAAAAGGATGCGGTATTTGTCGAAGATACTGTTGCGATGCTTGGAGATACGATAAACCGTTCGTTAAGAAGGGTTGATATCTGTGTGAGGTTTAGTACAACACAGTTTCTTGTGGCACTCATTGATACGGAAAAGCAGTTTATTGAAGTTGTTACAGACCGCATAATGCAGGGATTTTATAAAGTATATAAAGGTAAAGAATATATTATTACATACGATATTGCAGATATAAAATAGACAGTAATTGTGAAGAAAGAGGCAATTGTATTATGAAGAAAATAATTCTTAGTGCAGACAGTACGTGTGATTTGGGCGATGAGCTTAAAGCGAAATATGATGTAAGCTATTATCCGTACCATATTAATCTTGATGGTAAAGAGTATCTTGATAACGTGACCATAACCACGGATGATATTTATAAGGCTTACTGGGATAAGAAGGTGCTCCCTAAGACATCAGCAATTAATGTGGCTGAGTATATGGAGTATTTTAAAAAGTGGACAGATGAAGGCTATGAGGTTATTCATCTCTGTCTTGGCGGTGCACTTTCAAGCGCATATCAGAATTGTGTGCTTGCGGCAGAGGAGCTTGGCGGTGTATATCCGATTAATTCCTTTAATCTTTCAACAGGTATAGCACATCTTGTAGTAGAGGCCGGTGAGCTTATAAAAGAGGGGCTTGAAGCTTCGGAGATTGCGAAAAGAATTGAAGATATGCGTGGCAGGGTGCATGCAAGCTTTATTCTTGATACACTTGAATTTATGAAGGCGGGCGGACGATGTTCGCAGGTTACGGCATTTGCGGCAAGTGTACTTAACCTTAAACCATGTATTAATGTAGATAATACCTCAGGGGCAATGAATGTAGGTAAGAAATACCGTGGTGACCTTGGGAAGGTACTTTGTAAGTATGCTAAGGAACAGCTTTTGGAGTATGACAACATAAAGTATGACCGAATATTCATTACACATTCAGGAATTGAGAATGAGTACATCGAAATGGTGCGCGATGTAATTAAAGAAAATGCATCATTTAATGAGATGTATGTTACGAGAGCGAGCTGTACGATTTCGTGTCATTGCGGACCGCGAACACTTGGAATACTTTTTATGACTAAATAGTACAAAAGATAATTCCAAAATAAAGAATAGCAGCCACAGCCTGACGTGTCAGGCTGTGGCTGCTATTCTTTTAAAGACAAAAAAGGCTGCCCACAAAGACAGCCTCAAATAGCTGGGCTACAAGGATTCGAACCTTGAAAATGCTGGAGTCAGAGTCCAGTGCCTTACCATTTGGCGATGGGCCAATGTCTAACGA
>CAZBHM010000146.1:0-2376 GCA_964491975.1 uncultured Lachnospiraceae bacterium
AATTTTTTTTATTTTTTTTAAAAAATTTTTTTAACTTCTTATTCCGTTTTTTATCTGCGTTATTTTATTAGTCAGAGACTTCATCTTGCTGACCTTTTCATAATAATTACGAGTATCGGAACAAGTACCAGCTGTAATACTATTCCGGGAATTGCCATAACAAACCCTTCTGTAATAAAAATTGTCCAACCAAACTTGACATTGCCAAGTCCATACATACAACTTCGTACCATTCCCCATACAATACGCCCGCTAAACATAGAAACAATCAGTGATATGTATACATTAATTGTTTTCTTAGGAAGAAGTCCATATAGCATGCCTGACATAAAACCATATGCTGCAAGTTCAAAACACATGGCAACGGCCGTAGGATATAATTGCGGCTGTCCAAACAAAACAAACCTTAAAAGCGGTGCTGCCGCACCTGTCATAAGTCCGTACCACGGGCCGCAGAAAAAGCCACAGAGAAGCACAGGTATATGCATAGGACAAAACATATTTCCAATCTGTGAAATCTGACCCGTAAGAAATGGAATAAGCAGCGCAGAAGAAAGAAACATTGCCGCAACGGGCATACGCCTTAACAAATTATTTTTTTCTGATATTTTCATATATAATTTCATCTCCACGCAATTTATTTATATATAATATCACATTCCGCTTGATTTGCAAAAGAATTTTTTTATAAAAATATGTGTTTTAGCAGAATATTAACTTGTATTTAATAATCTTTAGGTCTATAATTAAATTAATTATTGTAAAGGAAAGGTCGTAAAATGCAATCAAAATATTCTGAAAAACTGGCTATTAAAATTTCACTGCACATAATTATTGTAGTTGCGATTTGTACACTTGTTATTAAGTCTATTATAAACTGGGCAAGTACACTCAGTGCTTTTTCAACTGTCATGTCTTTACTTGCGCCGTTCTTTATAGGTATTTTTATTGCTTATATAGTGCATCCCCTGGTAAAACGATTTGAAAACGGACTTTTTTACAAACGCCTGCATATCAAGTCACAGAAATTAAGGCAATTTCTCGCAATTACGATATCATATATCATAGTAATCGGACTTATTACGCTTTTTGTCGTAGTTATTTCACCACAGCTTGGTACAAGCCTTTACGATTTGCTTGGACTGCTTAAAACAGGCTATGAAATGATTATGGACTTTTTTATTAATTTGGAAACATCCTATCCGGAATTTAACTTTGAATATCTTGAATCCATACTTAACCAGTCCCTTCCGTCATTTATTGAATATGTGACCGATTTAATTACCAATACAATACCAAAGCTTTACTCCGTATCCATGTCAGTTCTTGTATGGATATATAATATCATTATTGCCATCATTATATCATGCTACATTTTATCAGACAGGCGAATGCTGCTTTATAATACTAAACGTATTATATATGCTCTCTTTTCCGAAGAAAAGACTAATTCATTAATTGCTACTGCCAAAAAATGTAATCAGATTTTCGGCGGATTTATTGTAGGTAAATTTATTGACTCATTAATAATAGGTGTGCTTTGCGCTATTATCCTGCTTATTTTCCGCATGCCATTTGCAGTTCTTATTAGTGTTATTGTCGGAGTTACCAATATGATTCCATATTTTGGTCCTATTATCGGTGCTGTTCCGGGATTCTTTATCCTGCTTATTTCAAGTCCCGGTCAGGTAATAGCATATTTAATTATTATACTTGCCCTGCAACAGTTTGACGGTAATATCCTTGGTCCTATGATTCTTGGTGACTCTACCGGCGTAAGACCTCTTTGGATTATTTTTTCAATTACCGTAGGCGGTTCAATTGCAGGACCAATAGGCATGTTCCTTGGTGTTCCTACAATTGCGGTTATTTCATTTTTGGCCAACAACTGGGTTAACAGGCAACTTGATAAAAAAGATATTGTCATTACTAATTACGAAGAAGCACCACATGAAAGCTTTATAAGTAAAATTGCAGGTACACTCAAACGCAAAAAAAATAAGAATCAAGATACTGACTAATAAAACAGCGAAGATGATTAAGATTATTTCTTTTTCACCTTCGCTTTATTACAAATAATATTGCTTACCTCATCAAGTGATTTTTTTAGCTCAACAGCAGATTTCTGCAAACCGCTGTTATGATACAATGCCTGGGATATTTTTACTTTCAGTTTTCTGCACTTACGCATACAACCACCCAATGTCTTTTTTACAATATATGCATAAATTACTTAAAGCGTTCTTATCTGTTTACAGGCTTTGCGATAAGTTTACAAATCGGATTTCCAAGCTGTGAAAATTTCTCCTCATATTCAGTCATAATGTTGCCTGCAGCATACTCACTGTTATGCAAATCAAACGTATGCATTATAAG
>CAZBHM010000147.1:0-2332 GCA_964491975.1 uncultured Lachnospiraceae bacterium
TTGTTGTAGGAGTATATATATTTAGTAATCACAGAGAAAGCAATATTTGTAGATGGCGGCATGAGTAATAAATTGGCAGAAAATTACAGCTATGTATATAATGATTTTATAAAGGCGATGGAGGCACTTAGGGATGGCACTGAAGAAGAGCCAATGAAGGTTTATATTGCGCCTTATGTATACTATATTGGATTGATAATCCTTATAATGTAGTTCTTGCAGTTAACAGGGGACAGACACAGGGAGCAAAGGGAAATTATACGATGTTTTATTTTAACGGAAAAGGCACACTTACAGGATACGCACTAAGGATAGAGCGTACAGCTAAATATTCAAATGCCGTGGATTTTACACTTATGGAGTATATGGTATATAAAAAATGATATAGCCTATATCAAAAAAGCATTTTACAGTTATTGAGGATATTGTTAATATATTAACGAAGAAAAATGCAGAACATATTATATATCAAGATGTCAGAGATTATTTAAGCGAATCAGGCAGTGAATTAGTATTGTGAATATCCGTTTGACAGGACATGGGCTGCATTTATATTTTTTTGAATTGATTGTTAAAAATATAACAAAGTATAAGGAGATGCAAGTATGAATTATCAGATTGTAGACACGGTGGAGAGTCTTGAGGCAGCACTTAAGAGAGTAAGAGAAGCACAGAAAATTTTTGCCACCTATACACAGGAGCAGGTTGACAAAATTTTTAAAGCAGCAGCAATAGCAGCCAATAAGGCGAGAATACCTCTTGCGAAGATGGCGGTAGAGGAGACCGGCATGGGTATCGTGGAGGATAAGGTTATTAAAAATCACTATGCTGCAGAATATATTTATAATGCATATAAGGATACAAAGACCTGTGGCGTGCTTGAAGAAGATACTGCGTATGGAATTAAGAAGGTTGCAGAGCCTATAGGTGTTGTTGCTGCGGTTATTCCTACGACTAACCCTACTTCAACGGCTATTTTCAAAACACTTATTTCTTTGAAAACACGTAACGGTATTATTATAAGTCCTCATCCGCGTGCCAAAAATTCTACAATTGCGGCTGCTAAATTAGTTCTTGAAGCAGCTGTGGCAGCGGGCGCACCGGAAGGAATAATTGACTGGATTGATGTACCGTCACTTGAGCTTACTAATATGGTTATGAAGGAAGCTGATATTATTCTTGCAACCGGTGGTCCGGGTATGGTTAAGGCAGCTTACTCAAGCGGTAAGCCTGCACTTGGTGTAGGCGCAGGCAACACACCGGCAATCATTGATGATTCAGCTGACATAGTGCTTGCAGTTAACTCAATCATTCATTCAAAGACATTTGACAATGGAATGATTTGTGCGTCAGAGCAGTCAGTAATCGTACTTGATAAGGTATACAAGGCGGTTAAAAAGGAATTTGAGCTTAGAGGATGCTATTTCCTTAATCCGGAGGAAACAGAAAAGGTTCGTAAGACTATCATCATAAATGGAGCTTTAAATGCCAAAATTGTAGGACAGAAGGCTTTTACAATAGCAGCTCTTTCAGGTGTGGAAGTTCCGGAAAATACTAAGATTCTTATCGGTGAGGTTGACAGCGTTGACATATCAGAAGAATTTGCGCACGAGAAGCTTTCACCGGTACTTGCAATGTATCATGCAGTGGATATTGAAGAGGCATTTGCAAAGGCTGAACATCTTGTGGCAGACGGCGGTTATGGTCATACATCATCAATCTATCTTGATATTGCGACACAGAAGGAGAAGCTTGATGAGTTTGCAGCACGCATGAAGACCTGCCGTATTCTTGTAAATACTCCGTCATCTCAGGGTGGTATCGGTGATTTATATAATTTTAAGCTTGCTCCGTCACTCACTCTTGGCTGCGGCTCATGGGGAGGAAACTCAGTGTCAGAGAATGTAGGTGTTAAGCATCTTATAAATATTAAGACCGTTGCTGAGAGGAGAGAAAACATGCTTTGGTTCAGAGCACCTGAAAAGGTTTATTTAAAGAAGGGCTGTCTTCCGGTTGCACTTTCGGAGCTTAAGAGTGTAATGGGTAAGAAAAAGGCATTTATTGTAACAGACAGCTTTTTATATAATAATGGTTATACAAAGCCTATTACTGATAAATTAGATGAAATGGGCATCATTCATACGACGTTTTACAATGTTGCACCGGATCCGTCACTTGCATCGGCAAAGGAAGGTGCAGCACAGATGGCGGCATTTAAGCCGGATACAATTATTGCACTTGGTGGTGGTTCAGCAATGGATGCTGCAAAAATTATGTGGGTACTTTATGAACATCCGGAAGCAGATTTCCTTGATATGGCAATGCGCTTTGT
>CAZBHM010000148.1:0-2229 GCA_964491975.1 uncultured Lachnospiraceae bacterium
TCCTCCAGCTTCTTATTTGTTTCTTTTATCTGCTGCTCCAGTTCAGGTATCATTACATCAATCTCTGCGATTCGTTCCTGTATCATTTCAAGGTTACGCAGGTGCTTCCGTCGGCGTTGGCGTAGGTGTTTCCGTTGGGGTTGATGTTGGTGCTTCCGTCGAAGTCGGTGCTTCTGTCGGTGTACTATTTGTTTCCACAACCAACAAGTAAAACCGCAACCGTTAATATCATTAGTAATCTTTTCCTCATAAACGCCTCCATAATTTAGAGTATCATTTTACCATTGCATAATGTATTACCAAACCGGTCGTCCGTCGGGTCCTATTGCCCCAGTTATCGGTAATGCTTTGTAAATAACCTGTCCGTTATATGTACCAACATATTCGCCTTGTGCCATTTGAACAGTTTTTTCTGGATATCTTGCAAATAAAATTGCAATACCCTCATCATAACATGCATTATATTCGGGTCCCTTATTAGCACTTCCAGTAGAGATAAAGTAGAAATAAATATTTGTACCTCCACCGTCAACAACTTGGTAAAGCGTGTATGGGTTATTGGCTTCAAAAATCTTTTGTTTTACTTTATTTCCCATCCTATCATATTCTGTTTTTGTACCGTATACGAAACCATTACCAAATTCGTCGTATCCATCATAGAGAAGTTTCGTTCCTTCTTTCGTTCTTGTGTTCTTCTTTCCACAAGCGGAACAAGTTGCGGTTTCTGTTCCGTCCTTTTCTCTGGTTGCATCATTGTTATAGGTATACTTACCATAACTATGTCCATTTGCAGAAACCTCTGTATCTGTATAAGCACTACCACAAGACTTACAAGTGTGTGTGGTGTAGCCCTTTTCGCTACAAGTAGGTGCTTTCGTTTCGTCTTTATAATTGTGTCCCGTTGCTTTGATTGCTTCAGTATAAGTATCGCCACAATCGCAAGTAAAGTTTTTAACTCCATCCGCTTCACAAGTTGCTTCTGTCGTAATTGTTTCGGTGTAGGCGTGTTCATGTGGCGGTTCAGTTGGTGTAGGTGTTGGCGTTTCCGTCGGCGTTGGTGTTTCCGTCGGTGTCGGCGGTTCAGTTGGTGTAGGTGTTGGTGCTTCCGTCGACGTTGGTGTTTCCGTCGGTGTCGGCGGTTCAGTTGGTGTAGGTGCTTCCATCGAAGTTGGTGCTTCTGTCGGTGTGCTATTTGCTTCCTGCTGATTGCCGCAACAAACAAGCATTGACAACGAAAAAATTATAACTGCCGTTAATATCAATAATGTTTTCTTTCGCATAAAAACCTCCGTATAATTGTAGTGATTAAAACTACTCCTATTTTACCTCTAAAAACCATATCAGTCAATTCAATACGCAAGTCTTGCGTATTGTTTCAATGTACGTATTTAAGTGAAATTTACAACTATAATTATACCTAGATTTTAAGCAAAAGGATGTGTTATTATGGCTGTTGATAAGTTCCACATAAAGAAGCAGGAATATTCAAATAGAACGCTCCGTTTTCCAGTTGAACTACTGGAAGAACTGAACACGATAGCAACAAGTAAGAATATATCACTTAATCAACTTGTGGTTAAGTGTTGCGAATATGCGATGAATAATATTGATGATGAAGAAACTGGGGAATAGTCCCAGTTTTCTTTTTTGTCCATTAAAATACCGTAATACTTCGGTAAATCAATTTTTAAAATAAATCTTTACTTTTATATCTAACCATGATAGTCTCGAAAGGTCTAAGAAATCAAGGCTACGAGCTTGTTCCGGTTTCTGAGCTTATACATACCGGTGCTTTTCACATGGATCACACAGGCAAACAATATGCCGATTAAGCCGCTTTATAAAAGCAGTAATAAATATAGCTGTCGTTTTACAACACAGGGGGAGTGCCGCAAAACAGCTGATTTCATCAAGTTTTGCTCGTTTATAAACAAATAGAACTACTCTTTGATGAAAATGGTGAACTCTATGTTCCTGCTGGCGAACAAGATGTTCATACTGTGTCTTATGATGAAAAACCTGGGATTCAGGCAATTGCAACAACATCACCGGATCTGAAACCAACCAAAGAGAGTGGAACAATCAAACGAGATTATGAATATAAAAGACTGGGTACAGTTTCACTGCTTGCGGCTATCGATTTATTGACAGGAGAAGCAATCCCATTAGTCCGGAATACCCATAATAGCGATGATTTTATTGATTTTCTAAAACTCCTCAATGAACGTT
>CAZBHM010000149.1:0-2214 GCA_964491975.1 uncultured Lachnospiraceae bacterium
GTATAGCGCAGTTGGTTAGCGCGCCAGATTGTGGCTCTGGAGGCCCAGGGTTCGAGTCCCTGTATCCACCCTTTTAATTCGTACCTGGTTTAATTCAGGTACGTTTTGTTTTATAATGGTATATTGGGCTATCGCCAAGCGGTAAGGCACAGGACTTTGACTCCTGCAGTCGCCGGTTCGAATCCGGCTAGCCCAGTCAGGGACTTCGTTAGTGGATAACTTAGTCAACAAAAAGCGAGGCTGTTTTTTGCAGCCTCGCTTTTTTACTGGCATTTTACTGATATCTGATTTCTGCTCTTATCTTTTGTCTTATGGCAGAATTAATCGACGAACAATATCTGGGAATCGACTTCTCTTAAGGCATCTTTTACAAGCTTTTTACCATCTTTGGTAACTGAATTGGTTTTTGTTACAACAGCTTCGATTCTTCCGGCATAGTATCCGCTTTCGTCATAAACTTTTAAAAGCTTCTGTGGATAATTGCCGCTCCAGCTGTAGCCGTTACGTCTTTCTTCGCCTATTTCTGTAATACTGTGCTTTTTAATGCCGTCGCGGTCACAGAAGATAGGAAGATTGGTCTCAATATCGTAAAATCTGTACCATAAGCTTGAACCCTCAGATTCTACAAAATAAACACCATTCGGGTCGTTTTTAATGTATTTCATATTCTTGACTTCGGAATCCTTGAACCACTGTATTGCACTGTCGACAGCGTTTTTGATTTCAGGTGTCTGCTTCTGGTTCATAAGGAATTTGATGATTGCAACAGATTCTGAACCGCTTATTGAAGGAAGCTCATAGGCTCTTGCACCGCGTGGCGCGTAGGTTACGGGGTCATGCTGTGCACACCAGGCAGTCAATCTTCCGTTACTTTCGATTTGAGCTTTTAAAATAAAATCGACAGCTTTATTGATGGACTCATCAATTTTGGTTATGTACTCATCAGGAATTATATCTGAATCAAACGGATATGAGCGGTCGCGCATTTTTTCAAGCATTATAAGGACGTTTATCATGGCATTGTCATTAAAGGTGACATGGTCGGAATAGTTACCGCGTCTTGGATAAACCTGAGCGAAGCCGCCCGATTCGTACTGAAGCTTGAAAATAAAATCAAGTCCCTTTAAAACACTTTCCTTGTATTTTTCATCAGGAACTTCCCTGTAAACAGCGGCAATATGCTGCATCTGAGTGTACGTGGCATCATTGTCGATGGTTCCAATCAGTACACCGCCTTGTCCGGTCCAGCCGGAAGACTGGTTTTTCTTCATTCCTTCAGTCCATGGGCTTACTGCCTGCTTGTCAACACCTTTGTCCCAGCCGCCATTATCCATCTGCCATGAAAGATAATTATCGGCCTTTTTAATTTCGGCTTCAAGGTTGTCGAATTTCTTTGCGGATGTATCGGCAATTACTCTGGTGCCTTTTATTGTATCAGCTGTATTGTAGATTATAACGGTTTTTCCTTCGTTATTAATGGTTGTGTAGCTTGCGGTCACTTTCATGGGTGAACTGGTTGCAGAAAGCTTATACCAGTCGGTATTGTATTTGATAAGGCTGATATCATCAGCATCAACCGTGGCACAGCCTGCATTTAAGGTCACAATGACAAAGCTGGTGCCGTATGTTTCCACCTTTTCGATTTCTATATTAGCTCCGGTTGTGTCGGCAGCGGCTATGCCTGCGGGATTAGAAGCTATGATTCCGGCTGTTAATTCTGGCAGAATTGCGTTAATTTCGGGGTCAGCTGCTGTTGGCACGGTGGCAGTCGTTGCAGGCTCTGTAGTAGTTGCGGGTTCTGTATCGGCTGTTGTGCTTTCTTTTACAGCGGTTGTAGTCTGCTGTATTGTTGTGCCTGCGGTTGTTGTGGCATTATTATTTGAGCTGCCGCCGCAGCCTGCCAGAGATGCTGTGAGACAGCACATGGTTAAAATGGCGGTTTTAGTTAAATTCTTTCTCATAATAAAATCCTTTCAGTTATTTTATATCGTATAACCCAATTTTACATTAGCTCTTTTAAATATGTCAATATATTATTCTGCATTATTTGAAAAATGTAGTTGTTTTTTTGGGAAAAATATATTATAATCTCATAAGTGGATATTTGCGGATGTGGTGGAATTGGCAGACACGCCAGATTTAGGTTCTGGTGCGCGAGCGTGCAGGTTCAAGTCCTGTCATCCGCATTAGTAGATGGGGAAGGGACTGTAAAAA
>CAZBHM010000150.1:0-2192 GCA_964491975.1 uncultured Lachnospiraceae bacterium
AGATTATATGACAAAATAAAAAGTTGGGGTATTTTATGTGTAAAAAACAGAAGGAGATGAGTTTGTGCAAAAAAAGATAAAATATCTATTTTTTTTAATTGTGATTTTTGCATGTATGCAGTATTTCGGCAGGACAGCAACAGTCATGTCAGTGTATGCAGCGGATGCGGATGCCAATGCCGGAAACAATTCTTATGTTAATAACAATGGAATAAGAATCTTTCCGCTTGGCTGCCGTTCGAAATGGAGCGGCTTCATACTTTATATTATTGACGGTGATACAAACCTTAAGTCAGAGGTTAAGGTGGCATTAAGTCAGACAACAAAACCTAAGTTTAATGATGATGCAGGTATTCTGTATGCACGCTTTGGCGGTGGCAGTGTAAATTTAAAAAACGTAGAATATTATAAATACGGCATAGGCGGTTATGCGCCGTTTGACAATGATGGTAATGCCTGTGGTGGTGACATAAGGGACTGGATGCTCTCGCAGGAAAACGGTAAGGATTACAACATGTTCAGGCTTTTGGAAGAGTATTTTTCGGACGTTCCGGAAGTTGTAAGTAATTTTATAAACAACAACTGGTACCTGATAATAGAGCCGTTCTTCTGGTATGGTTACTACGCAAAGGATGAAGCTACAGGAGATGTGTATTTTACCGGTGACTGGGTGTGTGGAACGGCACCAATGATTGCGGAACAGGAAAAATTGTTAAACTCGGTCTATAGTTTGGATTCCCCATATGGCAGCACATATTTTAGGCGTTATACCAATAAAAATTTCCCCAACTGCTGCCGGTTTGCGCGAAGCCAGTTCGGTTTAAACATTCTTCTGCAGGGCGACGGTATAAAAAGCATGCCGACCAATGACGAGGTTATAAATTATGCCTATGGAATAATGAGTTTTTGGGCGGGTGACATAACGATAGAGGATATGATTCCGGTTACCGATACAGTGGAGGATACGGAAAAAATGGTTGCATTAGGGAAAGAGCCACTGTATTATACGGGCAACCGCGTTGAAGGATATGATGTGTCTGATTCGGTTCCGACCGACAGTATTATAAAAAATGTCGCCACGGCGGCATCCTACTGTTTGGAAAATCTGACCGTGGGAGTAAGAAAGTACACAAGGCACTACAGTATGCCGCTAACCCTTTATGAGGAAACCGTGTTTCAGGATGGAAGCAGTGAAAGGCAGGCGGTGTACAGCGGATACATAAACGCCGAAGCTGCAGTTACGTTTGAATACATGAAGGAAGTGCCTGATGTGTTTAAGCTTGACATAATGACTGTAAAAAACAGGGTTTATAAGGGCGGTGCGGTCAGATATGCTCACAATAAGGATTTTTTTAATTCTGTAATTGTGGATGGTGAGGTGTATAACGATAAGAACGGAAAAAACAGTGAAAAACTTAAACCAGGCATAAGATTTGTACCGGGAAGTGCGCATTTTGAGCTTCCGGATGGTGATGAGGCAGAACTTACAGGTGTGGAGGCAGTAATTAACACGGTAAGCCTTGAAAAGAAAGCTGACAGGCCGTGTGCGAATCCTGACTGCGATAACGGCTGGATTGATGACTGGGAATGGTGTGAGGAATGTGACGGTGATGGTTACATAACAGGCACTGATGAAGAGGAATGCGGCAACTGTGACGATGGAAAGATAAGCATAACAATGCAGTGTGGTTCGTGTTACGGAACCGGCAGCGGCGGCACGGTAAGATGCTCATCCTGTGGCTCGCAGAGCTTTGAAACATATCAGATATGTGGCAAATGTGGAGCCGAAGGGGAACCTGGTGACAGTGATTGTTTTAATTGTAATGGTAATGGTTATACATCAAAAAGCTGGATTGATGCATGGACGGAGTATGTACCTGATGAGCCGTGCGGAGTCTGCGACGGAACAGGCTGGGATTCAGAAGAAAACGAGGAGTGTTATCTTTGCGGAGGCGTGGGCAATGCCGGAACACCGCATTACCATGAGGGCGAGTGGAGTTATAATGAGTGCGGCACCTGTGGTGGAACAGGTACGGTGTTCATATGCCCGGCGACAGGCTGTAACGGTGACGGCGACAATTTTACAGAAATGGAGAGATGTAAAAGCTGCGGAAATAGCGAAACTACGAATGACTGCGAGGACTGTGACGGTACGGGAAGGGTTGAGGATACAGTGTCATGTTCAAAATGTG
>CAZBHM010000151.1:0-2170 GCA_964491975.1 uncultured Lachnospiraceae bacterium
CCTGCAGCATACTCACTGTTATGCAAATCAAACGTATGCATTATAAGCTCCCACCCTGCTTCATTAACCTGTTCAAGGGAAAAATCAAATAGTGGTCTGTTATCTGTCTTAAATTCCACAACAGCATCCTTCTTAATTATCTTCTCATATCTGGCAAGAAACTGCTTTGACGTAAGTCGCCTCTTGGCATGCCTGTCCTTCGGCCATGGATCAGAAAAATTAAGGTATACCTTAGAAATTTCCTCCGCATCAAAAATATCATCGGTCTTTTCAGCATCTTCTCTTATAAAAATCAGATTTGGGAGTTCAAGCTGCTCCTGCTTTTCAATCGCACGGATAAGTACACTGGAATATTTTTCAATACCTATATAATTAATATCCGGATTCTTTTCAGCATTTTCAATGATAAACTTCCCCTTTCCCATACCTACTTCAATATATATAGGATTGTCGTTTCCAAAGAACTCACTCCACTTTCCCTTATACTGCCAGGGCTCCTGTACAACAAAACGGTTAACAAGCATTTCCTCTCTTGCACCCTTTACATTTCTAAGTCTCATATTTTTATCTCCATTCTGATATAATAAACTCTAGGATTATAATATCATTGAATGCTTTTGTTTTCAACAAGTTATTGTCATAACCGCAAAATTAATTTATAATATAGCTATTACAGTGAGAAAGGATTGTCTGCATGAAACGCTTCAAATATTTTTTTATGCCATTACTGCTGTCATTTGTCATCATAGCTGCAAATACATGTGCTGTCATGGCTGCCTCTTTAAACCAGGAATATATCACAGATTTTAATGATGAAAGCCTTAACTGGCCTGAACCTCCTGAAATTAACGGTGAGGCTGCAATTGTCATGGAAGCCTCTACCGGAACTATATTTTATAATAAAAATATGAATGCGGCCATGTATCCTGCAAGTGTTACCAAGCTGGTAACTGCTCTTCTGGTGCTCGAAAACTGTAAGCTTGATGAAATGGTTTACTTTTCTGAGAACGCTGTTTTTAGTATTCCCAGAAACTCAAGCCACATAGCCATTAATCCTGGCGAATATCTTTCTGTTGAAAACTGCCTTTACGGACTTTTGCTTGCTTCCGCCAATGAGGTAGCAAATGCGCTTGCAGAGCATGTAAGCGGCAGCATTGACGAATTTGTCAATCTCATGAACTCGCGCATGGAGGAATTAGGTGCCATCAATACTAATTTTGCCAATGCCAATGGTCTGCATGATGATAATCATTACACAACATGCTATGATATTGCGACTCTGTGTCGTACCCTTATACAAAATAAAACCTTTTTAGAAATTGATAAAACCACCTCATATATAATACCGCCTACAAATCTCCAGCCACTAAAAAGACCTATAAATACTACACACAAGCTTATAAAGAGTGGCTCCATGCATTATAACGGATGTTTAGGCGGAAAAACCGGCTATACCGACACTGCCGGCAATACCCTTGTCACATTTGCAGAACGCGGCGGAATGACGCTTATCTGCGTTGTTATGAAGGCAAAAGATGCCAATCATATTTACTCAGACACCACCGCTCTTCTGGACTATGGTTTTTCATATTTCAAAAAAGTTGAAATTTCAAAAGAAGAAGATTCTTTTAACTTTTTAGAAAACAGCTTTATTTCAAAGGAAGCAGCGGCGGAATGACGCTTATCTGCGTTGTTATGAAGGCAAAAGATGCCAATCATATTTACTCAGACACCACCGCTCTTCTGGACTATGGTTTTTCATATTTCAAAAAAGTTGAAATTTCAAAAGAAGAAGATTCTTTTAACTTTTTAGAAAACAGCTTTATTTCAAAGGAAGCAGCAACAGATAAAATACTTTTTTATAATCCTAACCCCTCCCTTACCCTTGCCGGCGGCGAATATGTCTACATTCCGGCAAATATTGACTTTAAGAACCTTGATTATACTCTTGCTACCAAAAACAGCAGTGACAATGTATTCGCAGAGATAATTTACACGTACCATGGTCATTACGTAGGCAAAGGAACAATTAATATTACTGAAAATAATAGCAAAAACACCTCCTCCAGTGCATCTTTTTCATCAGCCACCACTACGGACGATAATATCACAATTGTTATCGAACCAATTCATTTTTTAATTATTGGAATTATTATAATAATTATAATAT
>CAZBHM010000152.1:0-2167 GCA_964491975.1 uncultured Lachnospiraceae bacterium
GCACCATATCCTGTGAAGGAACGGCTACCGGACCACCATCGGAAGGTTTTAACAGGTTGTTCGGTGATAATAAGAGGAAACGGCACTCTGCCTGTGCTTCCACTGAAAGAGGAAGATGTACAGCCATCTGGTCACCATCGAAGTCGGCGTTGAACGCGGTACATACAAGGGGATGAAGTTTAATAGCCTTACCTTCTACTAAAATCGGCTCGAATGCCTGAATACCAAGTCTGTGAAGTGTAGGGGCACGGTTAAGCATAACCGGATGTTCTTTAATTACTTCCTCTAATACATCCCAAACCTCGCTCTGAAGACGCTCAACCATCTTCTTCGCGCTCTTTATATTATGTGCTGTTCCATTAGCCACAAGCTCCTTCATAACAAAAGGCTTGAAAAGCTCGATAGCCATTTCCTTAGGAAGACCACACTGATAAATCTTTAATTCCGGACCAACTACGATAACCGAACGGCCTGAATAGTCAACTCGCTTACCAAGAAGGTTCTGACGGAAACGACCCTGCTTACCCTTTAACATATCCGAAAGAGACTTAAGTGCTCTGTTACCCGGACCGGTTACAGGGCGGCCTCTTCTGCCGTTATCAATAAGAGCATCTACCGCTTCCTGAAGCATTCTCTTCTCATTACGTACAATAATCTCAGGTGCTCCAAGCTCCAAAAGTCTTGCAAGACGATTGTTACGGTTAATTATTCTTCTATATAAGTCATTAAGGTCAGATGTTGCAAAACGTCCGCCATCAAGCTGAACCATAGGACGTATATCCGGTGGAATAACCGGAACCACATCAAGAATCATCCACTCAGGTCTGTTGCCTGAAGCACGGAATGCTTCAACAACCTCAAGCCTTTTAATAACTCTTGCCCTCTTCTGTCCGCTTGAGTCAATAAGCTCAGCCTTAAGCTCCTCTGCATCCTTCTCCAAATCTATAGATGCAAGAAGTTCTTTAATAGCCTCGGCTCCCATGGCAGCGCGGAATGAACCCACGCCCCATTTTTCAACTGCCTCTCTGTACTCTTTATCTGTAAGTATCTGCTTATACGCTAAGTCAGTATTACCTTTATCCAATACGACGTAAGAAGCGAAATATAAAACCTTTTCAAGAACTCTCGGTGATAAATCGAGAATTAAGCCCATACGGCTCGGTATCCCCTTGAAATACCAAATATGTGACACAGGAGCTGCAAGCTTGATGTGTCCCATACGCTCACGCCTTACATTTGCCTTTGTTACCTCTACACCACAACGGTCACAGACAACACCTTTATAGCGGATCTTTTTATATTTACCACAATGACATTCCCAATCCTTACTGGGTCCAAATATTCTTTCACAGAACAAACCGTCTCTCTCCGGCTTCAGTGTTCTGTAGTTAATTGTTTCAGGCTTTAAAACCTCTCCTCTGGACCACTGGAGAATTTTTTCCGGTGAAGCAAGGCCTATCTTAATTTTATCAAATGTCATAGGCTCATAGGCTTCGTTTGTTATTGTTTCCGGCATGAATGACACTCCCTTCTTTGATTAATCGCAATTTTATTCATCATCTGACATGCCTGCGTCAAAGCCGTAGAACATATCCATCTCGCCTTTCTCAGGCTCTACCGCAACAAGCTCTTCGTTCTCATCAAAAGCCTGTTCCTGATATCCGTAATCTCCATAAGATGACTTATCATCTACATATGACTCGGAATTCATAAGAGAATTGACATCTGTATCTGTATAATCAACGCTCTCCATAATCTCAACTTCTGTCTCATCCTCACGAAGTACCTTTACGTCAAGTGCAAGTGACTGCAATTCTTTAAGGAGTACCTTAAATGATTCCGGTATGCCTGACTCAGGAACATTCTCACCCTTGATAATTGCCTCATATGTCTTAACACGGCCGACAACATCATCAGACTTAACTGTAAGAATTTCCTGTAACGTATGGGAAGCGCCATATGCCTCAAGTGCCCAAACCTCCATCTCACCGAAACGCTGTCCGCCAAACTGTGCCTTACCACCGAGAGGCTGCTGTGTTACAAGTGAATAAGGACCTGTTGCACGTGCATGAATCTTATCATCAACAAGATGATGAAGCTTAAGGTAATGCATGTGTCCGATTGTTACAGGGCTGTCAAAATACTCACCTGTTCTTCCGTCACGAAG
>CAZBHM010000153.1:0-2099 GCA_964491975.1 uncultured Lachnospiraceae bacterium
TGCTCGGCTGAATACTACATCTTTTCTGGGGCTTCGAAGCCGAGCAGGTCTATACAGGTAAGCATTATATCTTTTGTAAGTTTGATAAGAGATATGAAGCTTGCTTTTCGTTCTTCATTTTCTTCTGTAAGTATCTTTGTTTCGTGATAAAATTTATTAAATGCTTCTGACAGCTCGTAGCAGTACTGGCATATTTTGTGAGGTGCGATTTCCGCATATGCATTTTCAAGCATCTCATTAAGCTTTGTTATCTGAAGCATAAGTGTCTTCTCGCTGTCATTCTGTGGGGCAAGAATCTTTCCAATGCTGTTAACATCTCCGCCATTTTCCGCATATTTATTAAGGATTGATTTAATACGTACTATTGTATATAAAAGGTATGGCCCGGTATTTCCTTCAAATGAAATGAACCTGTCTACATCAAACACATAATCTTTTGCCGCCTGATTGGATAAATCACCGTACTTAAGCGCCGCAAGTCCGATTATTTTAGCTGTTTCTCTTGCTTCCTTTTCATCAATGTCACGATTTTCAATAATTCTTTCATAAACAGCCTGATTAATATCATTTATTAGCATTTCAAGCCTTAACACACCGCCGTCTCTTGTCTTAAACGGCTTTCCATCCTTGCCGTTCATTGTACCAAAGCCAAGGAAATCAAGCTTACATTCATCAGTAACAAGCCCCGCCTTACGTGCAGTTCTGAATACCTGAATAAAATGTAATTCCTGTCTCTTATCAACTACATATATAATCTGGTCAGGATTATAAAGTTTCTTTCTCTCAATTATCGTTGCAAGATCAGTTGTCTGATAAATAGATGCACCATCTGATTTTCTTACAAGGCAGGGAGGATATTCTTTCTTATCCTGTGGCTGTGCAATATCTACAACAAGTGCGCCCTGGCTTTCGTATGCAACGCCCTTTTTAAGCATATCGTCAATCATATCGTCAATGTATGGCTGTGCATCGCTCTCGCCCTTCCAAAGGTCAAAGAATACAAGCAGGCTATCATAATTTTTCTTAAGGTCTGCCTTAGATACATTCATAATGTGATGCCAGAGAGCCGTATATGCAGGGTCACCATTCTGTAACTTAAACGTAGCCTCCTGCGCTCTTTTCTTAAATTCCTCATCTACCTTACATTTAGCACTCGCAGCCGGATAAATCTCTTCAAGCTCTGAAATTGTAAATGGTGCCTCTGTCGGATATTCTCCCTTAAAATCAGGGTCAAAATATGGAAGTTGTGGCTGTCTGTCTCTGGTTTCCTCTATAACCTGTCCCATCGGAAGTCCCCAGTCACCAAGATGCGCATCACCAATTACATTATGACCGACATATTTACATATTCTCTTAACGCTTTCGCCAATGATTGCCGGACGAAGATGTCCTACATGCAATGGTTTTGCAACATTGGCACCGCCGTAATCCACTACAATTGAAAGCGGATTCTCCGGAAGCTCATAACCGAACTTTTCAGCTACAGCCATCTGATTAACATACTCTGCAAGAAATTCCGGATTTATTTTCATATTGATAAATCCGGGCATAACACATACCGCTTCTGCAAAAAGTCCGTTACCATTCAACTTTTCAACTACTGCCTCCGCAATTGCAAAGGGTGCCTTCTTATAAGCCTTGGCTGCTGCCATTGCCCCATTACACTGATATTCACAAAGGTCCGGTCTGTTAGACAAGGTCACCTTACCATAACCGCCATCATAACCTGCCTCCTCAAATGCATTACTAACCACTTCACTAATCTGCTCTAAAATCTTTTTCATAGTTTACTCCAATCCATCTCATTATACTTATCATTCAGCCAGTCTGTTATCTTAACAAGACCATCTTTAGAAAATTCAAATTCTTCTGACGTTTTTTTATCATCAGCCGTCTTATCAAATGACATCGGCTCCGGCCACACGGTTGCCTTAAGTTTCAAATCCGGCTTCTCGCCAGCCGACTCCACACGATATCGCATGCCACTGTAGCTACCTGTAAACTTGGCCTTCTTATAATAATCAAGTGCCAGAAGTTCTTCTCTCTTAATCATTACATCACCCTTGTTCTCTTATAAGGCGGATATTCGCAATCCGCTT
>CAZBHM010000154.1:0-2055 GCA_964491975.1 uncultured Lachnospiraceae bacterium
ATACATCTGCACCGCCTGCTTCTGCAGCCCTTGCCATCTCTGTAATATCGGTTACATTGGGACTTAGCTTCATGATAATAGGCTTTTTGGCACGCTTTTTAAGTTCTGCCGTAATAGTCTCTACAGCCTTTGCATTCTGTCCAAATGCAATTCCTCCTTCTTTTACATTAGGACATGAAATATTAATTTCCATCATGTCTATCGGTTCATCATTAAGCCGTTCTACCACCTCACAGTAATCCTCGGTAGTCTTTCCGCATACATTTACAATAATCTTTGTATCATACTGTTTAAGAAATGGAATATCTCGTTTAACAAATACATCAATCCCCGGATTCTGAAGGCCGATTGCATTAATCATTCCGCCATATGTCTCTGCAATTCTTGGTGTAGGATTACCGGGCCACGGCACATTGGCTACACCCTTGGTCACTACTGCACCTAATTTATTCAAATCCACAAACTCACTGTATTCCTTGCCTGAGCCAAAGGTTCCTGAAGCTGTCATAACAGGATTTTTAAGCTCTACACCGGCAAGATTAACCTTTGTATTTACCATCAAAGTTCTACCTCCCTTGCATTAAATACAGGACCGTCTTTACAGATTCTTTTGTTATTAACATTAGTATGTTCATCCTTTTCCTTAGACTTACATACACACGCAAGACATGCACCTATTCCGCATGCCATCTTCTCTTCCATGGAAATCCACGCTTCCATATCATTAGCCACTGCATACTCTTTAATGGCACGAAGCATAGGTGTAGGACCGCATGCATATATTATGTCAGCTTCAAGAAAATTGGCTTTAATTGCATCAATTACAGTTCCCTTAGTTCCCTCACTGCCATCCTCCGTTGCAACATATAATGGTGCAACCCTCTCAAAATCCTCTTTAAGAAAAAGCTCATTTCTATAACCTGCCACAACAGTCTTTTCACAGTCCAGACTCTTTGCAAGCTCCAGCATTGGCGGAATACCTATTCCACCGCCGATTAAAAGTGCCTTTTTATCTTTCAAAGTAAAGCCGTTGCCAAGCGGTCCCATTACTGTAAGCCTGTCTCCGGCCGTCTTTTTAGAAAATTCATCAGTTCCTTTTCCAACCACTCTGTACACAATACGGAGTCTGCCATTTTCCTTATTTGTTTCACAAATACTTATCGGTCTTGGCAAAAGATTGGCACCGTTGTCTGAATAAACTGCAACAAACTGGCCTGCCACCGTCTCCCTGGCAATAGGCTCTGCCTCAAACCACATGCTATAGATACCCTCTGCGATTCTTTCCTGACTGATAATTACAGCATCCATTTTTACCTTTGACATAGCCTATCTCCTTATCTGCCTTCAATTGCCTGACTTATATCAAGAATCATATCCTTAACTGCCGCTCTGGAAGCATCAGCATAGCCTGTTTCGCCAAATTCTGAGTACGCCTCCTGCTTATATGCAGCAATAATTCCTCTTGATGAATTAATAATTGCACCAAGGCCGTCTTCATTAAAGAAATGTACAAGATCCTTGCCTTTACCACCCTGTGCTCCATAACCCGGCACAAGTATAAAAGTCTTTGGCATCTGCTTGCGGAGAATCTTACCCATTTCAGGATAAGTTGCACCTACAACGGCGCCAACATAGCTGTAACCGCATAGACCCATACACTTTTCTCCCCATTCATTAACCTTTTCGCCAACCAGTTCATACAAAGGTCTGCCGTCAATCATTCTGTCCTGAAATTCACCACTTGAAGGGTTAGATGTCTTAACCAGTACAAAAATACCTTTATTTTCTTCTTTACATACATCTACGAAAGGCTTGACACCATCTGTTCCAAGATACGGATTTACCGTAACAAAATCTTCATTAAAAGGCACAAATGTATTACTGCCGATTTTAACCTTTCCAAGATGTCCGGTTGCGTATGCCGCAGACGTAGAACCGATATCTCCACGCTTAATATCACCGATTACAACCAAATCTTTTTCCTTGGCATAATCACATGTACGTTTATATGCCTTAAGTCCTTCGATACCAAACTGCTCGTACATGGCAATCTGA
>CAZBHM010000155.1:0-2050 GCA_964491975.1 uncultured Lachnospiraceae bacterium
AGAATACTTGCGCCCCATATAATCAGTGCCATGGGTATTACGATTTTGATGCATGTGGCAAAAGATATGATGTCACGGGCGGACAGGAAAAATGAAATACCAGTTCCAAGTCCTATTGCAGGCATGGGGCTGAAGCCCTCCTTCTTAAGTGCGGTTATACATGGTATTATAATGAATAAGGTCCATGCACCCGAAAGGTCAAACGGAATATCAAATATCAGTTTAAGTATCAGATATATTCCGAGAATTATAAGAACTATACCCGGCCATGAATTTTGAGGTTTGCTTTTCATAAAAATCCCCCTTTAATTGATATATATATACTAACTGCTGTATGAGAAAATCTCAAGTTACATCTGTCATAAAATATTGTTATAATTATAAGTAACCATGTTTTTTATAAAAAAGTAACAGTTCAGGCTGTGCATGAACATTGACAATTGGACTTATATGGGTTAAACTTAAGAAGTAAAATTATTGCTCGGAGGATAGAAAATTGGAAATAGAATTTAATTTGAGTAAAAAAGCATCGTTATTACTGGCAACGTTTGCCCCGGCATTGTTTGGCTGTCTGTTCTACATATTTGTACATATACCGGTTATGGGAGATGTGTGGTATATTATTTCACCGTTTGCACTCCTTTTGTACTGGGGCTGGGTAGGCAGCTTATACAGGGGCTCGGAGGTTAAGTTTCTGCCGGCATTTGGCATGGCACATCTTTATGCAATAGTATTTTTTGTGCTGTACATGCTCATATATTTTAAGGCAGGTACGGTGCAGGGTGATTCCTTTGTGGACCAGATAGTATTCTGGTTTACATATCCGCTCCAGTTTGTTACGGTATCACTTGCTGTACTGATAAGCGGAACGGGTGTTACAGATGCAATGCTGGTATTTTATTCGCAGTTTTACGGTCTGATTATCATGGCGGCTGCATTTGCAGTAGGATATGGCAGAAAGCATTTTGCCATTGCCGGACAGAAGCGTAAGGAAGACCGTCTTAAAGATGAGGCAGGAAAAATAAAGGAAGCCACCGGTGTCTTTAAAAATATTGCAAATAAGGAAGACTAAAATTTTGAGGATATATAGGAAGCATGCGCTCCTACATATCCTCTTCTATTACCTGTATTTCAAGATAGTCGTATGGAAATGAATCAATAAAATTATCGGCGCGGAATCTTGTTTTACTGATACGTTTGAAGTCCGCAATATTTACATCAAGCCAGACCGGCCGGCTTAAATCAAATTCCCGGCAGACCTCATCAACAGCATCAAAAACCTTCTTCGTGCGGTTTAGGGTAAGGTCGTTGTTTTCGATAACGATATCATTAAGCATGCGGTTATCTGTAAAAAGCTTTGCCCATAGACGAAACATGATAATACCTCCTTTAAAAACAGTATACATTCTTTTAAGAATAAGTTCAAGGAAAAACCTTGCCATATATACATTTTTGTAATAAAATACAGACAAAGGAAAGGGGCGGTCTTAGTGAATGACAATATTCTAAACGGTAATGTAGAGATGCTTAAGGAAATTCTTGCTAAATGTGAAGAGCATGAGAAAACGGCGGGTGATATTGAACTTCTTATGTCGAAGACGGGAGGGCTTACGCGTGAGCTTGATGCGCTTGACAGGAAAACCAGGGAGCGTATTGATTCTGCGGTAAAGAAGTGCAAGGACGAGCTTGTGACGGGAATTGATAAAACCATTTCGAAAGAGGCAGATAAGCTTAAGAAAGCCAGGGCAGACAGGGAAAAGGCATTAGCCAGAGGGAAAGCGCAGCGAATGAAAGATGAGACGGAGATGCTTCGCAAGGACAACGAGCGTCTTAAGTCGGAGCTTAAGGGTATTATGCGTGAGAAAAGGATACTGCCATTTTGTAAAAGCAGGTTGTTCCTTGCACTATTTGCAACTAAGGGTATAGTGGAGATTATTATTTTTATATTCTCTTTTCTTGTTGCAGCATGTATCCTGCCATACCTCGTGTTCTTAATCCTGCCATCGGACAAGCCGCTTGTGCTTGCGGTTATATACAGTGTGTTCTGGAC
>CAZBHM010000156.1:0-2030 GCA_964491975.1 uncultured Lachnospiraceae bacterium
ATTATATATGCTGTTACGAAGAAATATCTCCTGGATGTTGCAGTAGAGGACGTACAGCGTTTTGAAAAAGAGCTTTTTGAATATATTGATACGAAATATCCGGAGCTTCCAAAGGCTATTAAAGAGAAGAAGCAGCTCGATGAGGAAACAGAGGGGCTTTTAGTTAAGGTTATAGAGGAATTTAAGAAAGAATTCTAAGCAACCGGAATTTTAACAAAGAAAGGTGATATGTCATGGCATCGATGCGAGACATAAAAAGGCGTAAAGCCAGCATCCAGAGCACCGGCCAGATTACCAAAGCCATGAAGCTTGTTTCCACGGTTAAGCTGCAGAAGGCAAAGTCAAGGGCAGAGCAGGCAAGACCATATTCTGAGTACATGTATAACACGATGGTAGACATGCTTTCACATACTAAGAATATCAGTCATCCTTATCTGAATGGCAGTAGTGATAATCCTAAGAAGGCGGTTATTGTCATAACCTCTAACAGGGGGCTTGCAGGCGGTTACAATAATAATATCGTTAAGCTTTTGACAAATAGTAACATGCCTATGGAGGATGTGCTTGTTTATGCCATTGGAAAGAAGGGCAAGGATGCGCTTTTAAGACGTGGATATGAGATTAAGGCTGATTACTCAGATGTGATTAATGAGCCGGAGTATGCAGATGCTAAGGCTATAGGCGAGGTAGTGCTTAAGGAGTATACAGAGGGTAATGTGGGCGAGATTTATCTTGTTTATACTTCTTTTAAGAATACAGTAAGTCATGAGCCAAAGCTTATTAAACTGCTTCCAATCAGTATGGAGGATACAGAAGGCGGGGATACATCTGCTGAGAAGTTTGTTCCGATGAACTTTGTGCCGGATGAGGATGAAATTCTTGACGCAATTATTCCTAAATACATGAACAGTCTGATTTACGGTGCACTCGCAGAGGCAGTTGCCAGTGAGAATGGTGCCAGAATGCAGGCTATGGATTCAGCTACAGGCAATGCAGAGGAAATGATTGCAGATTTGTCATTAAAGTATAACAGAGCAAGACAAGGCGCGATAACTCAGGAGTTAACCGAGATTATAGCGGGTGCAGAAGCCATAAATTAACGTAACAGTTCAGCCATGACCTTACAAACAGGCAATGTAATTGCCGGTTAGCACGCAGTGCGGTTTTACGAATGTTCCTGCGTCGCTTGACTGTTACAATTAACCAGAAAAGGAGTGAAAAAATGGCCGGGTTAAACGTAGGAAAAATTACGCAGATAATCGGAGCGGTTCTCGACATAAAATTTGCCGGGGGCAGGCTTCCGGAGATTAATGAAGCAATAAAAATTGCCACCAGAGATGGCGGTGAGCTTGTAGTGGAGGTTTCCCAGCATCTTGGTGACAATACCGTAAGATGTATTGCCATGGGTGCTACAGACGGTCTTGTCCGTGGTATGGATGCGACGGCTACAGGTGCACCGATTTCTGTTCCGGTAGGTGAGAAAACTTTAGGAAGAATATTCAATGTGCTTGGTAATCCTGTAGATAATAAGCCGGCACCGGAAGGAGTCGAGTATTACCCAATCCACAGGGCAGCACCTTCATTTGAAGAGCAGGCAACATCTACAGAGATGTTGGAAACAGGTATTAAGGTTGTTGATTTACTCTGTCCTTATCAGAAGGGTGGAAAGATTGGTCTCTTCGGCGGTGCCGGTGTTGGTAAAACAGTTCTTATTCAGGAGTTAATCCGTAATATTGCCACAGAGCATGGTGGATATTCGGTATTTACCGGTGTTGGCGAGAGAACAAGAGAGGGTAATGACCTTTATCACGAAATGACGGATTCAGGAGTTATCAATAAGACTACCATGGTATTTGGTCAGATGAATGAGCCGCCGGGAGCAAGAATGAGAGTTGGTCTTACGGGACTTACGATGGCTGAATATTTCCGTGATCAGGGTGGAAAAGACGTACTTTTATTCATAGATAACATTTTCCGTTTTACACAGGCAGGTTCAGAGGTATCAGCACTTCTTGGACGTATGCCTTCAG
>CAZBHM010000157.1:0-2002 GCA_964491975.1 uncultured Lachnospiraceae bacterium
TCTTTCTCCTGTCTTGGAAAAAGCAACGATTGATGGAGTTGTTCTAATACCTTCTGTATTAGCGATAACAACCGGCTTACCACCTTCCATAACAGCTACACATGAATTTGTTGTACCTAAATCAATACCAATAATCTTTCCCATTATCTTTTCCTCCTAAATATTATATTCGACCGCCATTTATCCGCACTATAAACCAAGATAGGCAGCCACTATTAAATTTCCAACCACTAGTTTACAACTTTTACCATACTATGTCTTATTACTTTATCATTATAGAGGTAACCCTTCTGGAATTCCTCTGATACGATATTCTCGCCATAATTCTCATCCTCACCATGCATAACCGCATTATGAAAGTTCGGGTCAAATTCATTGCCTACTGCCTCAATAACCTTCACTCCCATGTCCTCAAATGCCTTGGTGAACTGCTTGTAAATCATCTCCATTCCCTTAGCAACAGGATTCTCCCTGTCTGCCTCGGATAATGTCTGAAGGCCTCTCTCAAAATTATCAACCACCGGAAGAAACTTCTCGATTACACTTCTCGCACCGTTTTCAAACATATCTGCCTTTTCCCTGTCAGTACGCTTGCGGAAATTCTCAAACTCTGCCATGTTGCGAATAAGTCTGTCATTAAGCTCTGCAATCTGTTCATCCCGTTTATCCTTCTTGTCTTTCTTAAACTTAGAAAACGCTCCCTGCTTCTCAGAAGCTTTTAAATCTTCGCTTTCCTCAGCACAGGCATTCTCATTATCTGCCGCTTTCTCGTCTGCTGCAACAGCATCATCATTAATCTCTTCAGCAGTAGCCGTTGCTGCTGAAGCTTTTTCCTTATCAAGTTCCATATTTTCCTCAGAGGCTGCATTTTTCTTTACTGCCACTTAATACGCCACCTTTCATGTCTTTTTAAATATATCATCTAACTGAGCCATAAGCGTCTTAAGAGCATCCATTACCTTCTCATAATCCATACGCTTAGGTCCGATAATACCTATTGTACCCTGTATGCCCGCACCAAGCTCGTAGGTTGCTGTAACTGCACTGCAGTCCTGCATGGTCTTTACAGGCATCTCACTTCCGATGTAAACCTGAATATCCTTATTCTCCTCCTGAAAATCCGCAATCAGGTCACTAAGCCCCTTCTTCTCTTCAAGCGCGCATATAAGCTCACTGGCTCTTTGCTGGTCTGAAAGCTCCGGATATTTGAAAATGTTGGTTGTTCCACTTGTGTATATCTCCAAATCATCCGTTGCAATCGCTTCTGCCACGGCATCAAGCACACTTGCAACAATACCGCTGTACTCGCCCGCCTGCTCCTTAAGTCTGGTAATCACCGACAGGTTAATCTCACCAACCGATAAACCGTTAAGTGTGGTGTTGCAAAGAATGTTAAGCTTAAGAATCGCATCATCATCAAGCTCTTCATCAAGCTCTACTATAGTATTCTTAATTATATTGCCTTCAACCACTACCACTATCAGAAGCTTCTTATTATCAAGCTTTGACAGCTGTATAAACTTAACCTTGTTCTTGTTATACTTAGGAGCCGTAATCATCGTAGTATAATTAGTATTAACTGCCAGAAGCTTAACCATCTGCTGAAGCATCGTCTCTACCTTATCTACTCTCTCAATTAGAAATTCCTTCATTTCAGAAACTTCCCGGTCCTTTTCATCAAGCAGTGTATCAACATAAAAACGGTATCCCTTATCTGACGGAATACGTCCTGCCGAAGCATGCGGCTGTACGATATAGCCCATCTCTTCCAGGTCTGCCATCTCATTACGAATCGTAGCTGAGCTAAGATTAAGATCCGTATACTTTGAAATCGTCCTGGAGCCTACCGGCTCGCCCGTCTCAAGATAGTTCTTAATTATGGCTGTCAGTATTGTCTGCTTTCTCTGGTCAAGCTGCTCCAAGGGAATTCCCCCTTTCCTATGTTGTTAGCACTCAATTAAGGAGAGTGCTAATTTCTATAAATAAGATATCACTTATATTT
>CAZBHM010000158.1:0-1904 GCA_964491975.1 uncultured Lachnospiraceae bacterium
ACCTTTTGACCATAACATCATTTTATGATAAACTATCTATAATCAATTTTAATACCTAATCAAGTATCTATAAAAGAAAGGATGAACATATAATGAGCAAAAACATAATTTTACGCGTAAACCCGGAAGAAAATACTTCTTATCCCACGGTGGCCGCCGCACTTTCGGCATCCGCCGATATTTTTAAAGAAACAAAAGCAGCCATAACCATAGAAGTTGCACCGGGCGTATACTATGAGCGGCTTGAGGTATATACCCCAAATATTACAATAACCGGAACCGGCAGTGATGACTCTGAAACCATCCTTACATATAACGCCTGCGCTAATGCCATCAATGCCGACGGCGAAAAGAACGGTACATTCCGCACTGCTTCTCTTTTTATTGATGCTGACAATGTAACCCTCAAAAATCTTACCGTGGAAAACAGCTCAGGACATGGACCGGATGTCGGCCAGGCACTTGCCCTTTACGCTGACGGTGACAGATTATATTTTGAAAACTGCCGTTTTCTCGGACATCAGGATACCATATTTACGGCTCCGCTCCCGCCTTCCGTAATTGTTCCTAACGGCTTCCGTGGTCCTAAGGAATTTGCTCCCCGCCGTAATCAGGCACATATATACAAGGACTGCTATATCGCCGGTGATGTGGATTTCATCTTCGGGGGTGCTGCCGCATATTTTGAAAACTGTGAGATTTATTCCGAATACCGTGACAAAAAGGTATGTGGCTATACGACTGCCGCTTCAACTCCTGAGGGCAGAAAATATGGATATGTCTTCAATAAGTGCCGCTTTACATCCAAATGTCCTAAAGACAGTGTATATCTTGGAAGACCTTGGCGTGACTTTGCAAAAACCGTAATCGTAAATTCATACCTTGGCGAACATATCTGCAAAGAAGGCTGGCATGACTGGAAAAAGACACAGGCTCACGAAACCACATTTTACGCTGAATACAACAACTTTGGTCCTGGAGCTGATACAGAAAAAAGAGCTGATTTTTCGCATATTCTCGACAAAGAAACTGCCGCAGATTATGACTTTTCCTGTGAAACACTTACTAATGACGAGATATTTGACAGGCTTAACCAGTAATCAGTACAAATATTTGGCAGCAGTTCAGAGTATAGGCTGAACTGCTGCCAATATTATGATGTTTGGGCTAAAAGCCCCGGCAATGATGCCTATGGATTGTTCCGTGCTTTGCACTCCCACAATGCAGTACAGTTAATCAGAGATTTTATACCAGCTCATCCACGCCTTCGGCAATAATCTTATCGCCTTCCTGGCCATTAATATTTACATTCTTAAGCACAAGCTTTTTCATGTTTTTTGCAAATATACCAATCTTGCAAACGTCTTCCACGCCATCCATCATGGCTGCCCTGAAGGGCTTTGCATCATCTGCATAGGTTACATCAATATTTTCAAACACAACCTCACCTATCTTCTGCTCCGGAAGTCCGTACATATAAGCCGTGGCAGCATGACAGTTCTCTGCCTTAATATTTTTGAATTCAAACCTGCCAAGATACGGTGTACGCTCATCAACCGGATACATCTCCTTAGACTGCACATACTCGCTGTGTCCGTCAGAATCACAGAAATAAAACATATTAAATACTATAGGCACAAGCACCTGATCCATGGCAATGTTTTCAAAAAGAATACCATCTATAACTCCGTCCCTGCCACGGCCTCGTCTTGTCTTAATTCTTAAACCACGGTCTGTATTAAAGAAACGACACTCCGATACCTTAAGATTCTTAACACCGCCTGCCATCTCGCTTCCGATTACAATTGAACCATGTCCGTCTCTCATAAAGCACTGATGTATATAGAGATTCTCAGACGGCTTCTTATACTTTGCTCCCATATAAATCTTACCTGATTTAATAG
>CAZBHM010000159.1:0-1745 GCA_964491975.1 uncultured Lachnospiraceae bacterium
GCTTAAGAAGCACAAGAGCTATCATCGTACCAATTATAACCGCCACAATTGCTTCCGGTATGCCATTAGCTGCAATAATTCCCAAAATGGAATCATATACCACCTCAACCGCAATCGATTTTGCAGCGGCGAACTCATCCTTAAAGAATATGTAAATCATATTCATTACCAGAATCGTATTGGTAAATGCCCCAAACGCACACGCAACCGACAATGCCACCATCTGCTTTGCCTTAAATTTCTTAAGAAGCGCCATAAGCCCCTTATACACATAATAAGGAACCACACCTACCAGTATTCTTGGCACAAAACAGATAATTATACTAAAAAAATTACCGCCAACATCGCCAAGTGAATAAAATGGTGAAAATGCAAATGATAAAACACTCGGATTAATCGAGTTATTTATCAGACTGGTAAGTCCAAAGGTAAAACCTAACACTGCTCCCATTTGCGGTCCAAGCACTATGGATCCGACTATGACCGGAACATGTATAAGTGTAGCTTTGATAAGCACAAGATTAATGTACCCAAGATTAGGTACAAATGCCATGATTATGACAATTGCCATAAAAAGTGCCGTAAGCACCATACGAAATGTTTTTTTACTCGTATTCATAAAATGTCCTCCTGTTGTCGCTCCCGAAATTTGGTGTGACAATTAAGCATCAGTTTAACTGTTACACCTTAAAAGGATGCAATACACATATAATTGTACTGCATCCTTTGTAAAAAAACAAGAGAAATATCAACACTCATTAATCTTTTTATAATAGTTCATGGACTAAACACAAGAATTTCATAGGATTTTCCCAGTTACACAAATTGCAATTTATCCTTGAATTTCTCAACCTATCTCTATTTAAATTGCTGCTAAAATCCTACCTCTTCAGTTGTGTAAAATAATCATTGGCAACTTCAATTTTAGTTCTGAGTAAGTTTCACATACTCTGCAACCAAAAAAATGTTTTTCAAATGTCTATAATGCATCAAGTGACATCTTCATAAGTGCCCTTATTTCATCCTCAGTAAGCTCCGTATATTCTTTAAGCTCTGCAAGTGTAGCCTCTCTTCCAAAACGCTCTGCAAGTGCCTGCGCCGTATCGCTGAGTACGTTAATCTTCTCAGCAAGTGCATCCTCTGCCTTTTTTTCAGCAGATTCTTCATCTACGATACGTTTTATATGCTCTCTTACATATCTGTCAATATGCAAATCCAAAGCCTCCGCAAGCTCATCACCCTCATACTCATCAATACCAAGCATCACAGCCACACTGCTCTCCTGAATAAGGTCTATGAGCGCAATTCCCTGTCCCCTGTATTCAGATGCAGTCTGCATGGCTTTCATAAGATAAAGCTCACCAAGGCGTGATTTGGCCACGGCATCTCCTTTCTTAAGCTTCACTAACAGCAGTGCTTTCTCACCATCCTGCTCTGCCGGAATATTCTTCAAATCCTCTATATACTGTTCTAAAATTTCAGTTTCCTTTTCCATCACTCTATCCTTCTCTCTTACCATATACCGAGAACATGTTAAATGTTACCGTATTAACATCATCCACATTACCCGTAATTGTAATCCGCACAAATCTTCCTCTGCCCTTTACCTCATCATTGGTGTTGATAATTGCCTTGTCAGCCGCACTACGGTCTGCAAGCAGTACCCAGCAGCTTTCATCATCCGTTTTGCCTGTCATGCCGGCTTCAAGAATATATTGGTAGGCATGTGCCACAGGCCATACAAT
>CAZBHM010000160.1:0-1727 GCA_964491975.1 uncultured Lachnospiraceae bacterium
GCAACCGGAGTGGTATGGCAGGCGGCAGACCCTTCAAAATGCATTGTAGCTAAGTGTGTACTTGAAAAGCGGACGGATGTTGGTGAGTATTTTGCATCTGTTGATGGGAACTTAAAAAGCGCTGGTTTTACAGTTAACTTAAATGCGGACAGACTGGATAAAGATATCTGTTATGAAATGTTTGTAGATGTTTCATACAGGACAACTTCGGAAGAGGGAAAGATATCTTATCAGGGGATAAAAGTGGCAACAAATAAATATTTTTATAACGGTGTATGTTATGACTATAATCCCTTAGAATTTGTTGAACCTGATATTGATGAAGAGAAGTGGAAGACAGTAGTTGCGGATGGAAAACTCTGTGATTACAGTATGGAATATGGCACATGGATTTATCTGTATGAGAATACATTATACTGGATTTTGCGGGCTGATAAAATGCCTGGATTTGATATGAGACCAAGTGTTCTGATTAGGGCATATACTAATAGGGCTGATTTGGTGCCGGAAACATTGCTGGAAAAATTTATTCAACGAGGATATGTCGCAACGGAGATTTATCTTACTGAGGAACACTACTTTGATAACAACAGATACTTTGGAGTGTCGTATGAGTTGCCATCGGAGTATCCGGTGGTTTATGTCCAGACTGGACCTTATGAAAATGGGGGTGGTGTTGGGCTGATGTTTAGGGCGTTTTTCAGACTTCATACACTGGAAGAAATGAAACAGTGGAAATAAAATTGCGAGGATAATGAAAATGTACAGATACAGTGAAATAAAACCGTTTGAAAGAAAAGTATATCTTTCATCACCGACAATGCACGGTGATGAGATTAAGTACATAAATGAAGCATATGAGACTAACTGGATGTCAACAGTTGGTGAAAATATCAATGAATTGGAAAAGCTTGCCGCACAGAAGGTGGGAGCAGAACATGCCGTAGCCCTTTCATCCGGAACGGCAGCCCTGCATATGGCTGTCAGGCTTGCAGGCGAAAAGCTTTATGGTAAAAGTGAACCTGGAAAGGTTGCACTGAACGGACATAAGGTTTTCTGCTCTGACATGACATTTGATGCTACCGTTAATCCGGTGGTATATGAAGGCGGTATTCCTGTTTATATTGATACAGAATATGATACCTGGAATATGGATCCTGTAGCCCTGGAAAAGGCATTTGAATTATATCCGGAAGTGAAACTGGTTGTTCTGGCTCATCTGTACGGAACACCATGTAAGATGGCTGAGATAAAGAAAATCTGTGATGAGCATGGTGCGTTGATTGTGGAAGATGCTGCAGAATCCTTTGGCGCAGGCTATAAGGGAAAACAGACAGGCATGCTCGGAGATTACGGCTGCATTTCCTTTAACGGCAACAAAATAATTACGGGAAGTACCGGCGGCATGATTTTTGCTGATGATAAAGATGCAGCGGATAAAGTGCGTAAGTGGTCTACACAGAGCAGGGAAGCCGCACCGTGGTATCAGCATGAAGAAATAGGATATAACTATCGCATGAGTAATGTAATTGCCGGTGTGGTACGGGGTCAGATGCCATATCTGGAAGAACATATTGCACAGAAAAGGGCAATTTACGAAAGATATAAGGAAGGACTTAAAGATTTACCTGTTGTTTTAAATCCGTATGATGAAAAAGAAAGTGTCCCTAATTTCTGGCTGTCATGTCTTCTGATTAATGAAGAAGCTATGTGCAGACAGGTAAGGG
>CAZBHM010000161.1:0-1652 GCA_964491975.1 uncultured Lachnospiraceae bacterium
CTCTTATATAGTGTACGCACCAGGTCAAAAAATATATTATCTCGCTTGAAATATATAGGACGGAGATTCTGACCATTAGGCCATATCGTGCATATAATCAGGAATATTGTCATGCCAATAAAAAGATGCGCGCACAGCTGGTAGTAAGCTTTTTTGTCGGTAAAGAGGAAGTACAGGACAGTCACGCTGACATAAGCAAACCATAAAAAGTATGGGATAATAAAATATTCGCAAAAAGGAATATAGTTGTCAAAAATTGAGTGTACAGGGGTATAATGAGTTACAAGGTTCTCTAGCAGTAAAAACCACGGAAAGTAGATAAACATGTAAAGTAACCATGATGCATGCCTGTATTTATGCAGGTAATATTTAATTTTTTCAATCATTTTAATCACCACTTTAAAGTTAATAAATTACATTGATAAACTGATCACTGTTGCATATGGAAGCGCTCAAGTTATTAGTTTTGCCAAGACACTCACCATCTGTATGAGAATGAGTTTCGGCATCGGAACTGATGGAAATATTTATACTGCGGCAATTATAGAGAGAAACACCTTTTCTGCCTTCGTGACGGTTAAATATGCAGCTTATAAGATTAAGTGCAAAGCTTAACCTTCCGGTACCGTAAAACAGGCATGCAGAAAGCATACCGTCTGACGGATTGGCATGAGGGGCGAACTGCCAGCCACCGCCTTCGTATTTGAGTACATGAACGGAGGCAAAGTATAAGCAGTCTGTATCTATAATAGTATTCTCATCAATTACTATGCGTGCGGAAAGCTTGGGACATATAAAAACCTGAATAATACCTATTAGCGTATATACAAGCTTGCCAAGCTTTAGTTTGTTGAGAAATTTCTTGAACTTTGAGTTAGATACACGATAGATGATATCTGCATCATAGCCAATACCACAGCTTACGGCAAACTTACGAGCCACAGAAGCACTTGTGACAATACCATGTTCCACAGCCTTGCCTGAAGCCTGGGCAAGAAACTTATTAAGTGCCTTTGTGGTATCGCGTGGAATGTTAAGGCCGCGAGCATAGTCATTGCCTGAGCCTGTAGGAATATAGCCTAATGTAATATAACGGTGGTTAGTGTTTATTCCATTATAAACCTCATTAACTGTGCCGTCACCGCCAAAGATTCCGATAACAATGGGATTACTTTTGGATGCCGCATGGCTTAGCTCATCTGCAATCCTGACTGCATGACCGGCATATTCAGTGTAATGTACGGTGTAGTCGGTATTCTTCATAACGGGAAGTTTCTCAAGCTCATTCCAAAGGGCAACTGCTCCTCCGGAGCGTGCATGAGGGTTGACTATAAAGTGTATCATGTAAAACTGTTGCTCCTTTGTAAATAATTCGTTATAAATGTTTACATCGTTGTTAGTATATCATAAACATTAAGAAAGTACAATATTCTATTTTTTTAAGATTTTATTAAACTGATGGTGTGTTGATTAGCATGTTTTGAAGCTCTTAAAATAGCGTTTTGAAATAAAATAAAAAATTGTAAAAAATTTTTCAAAAAGTAGTTGACAATTTGGAAATTTGGTGTTATACTATCTAAGTAAGTTCGCAGAAGCGATGGGGTCTTAGCTCAGCTGGGAGAGCATCTGCCTTACAAGCAGAGGGTCACAGG
>CAZBHM010000162.1:0-1650 GCA_964491975.1 uncultured Lachnospiraceae bacterium
TTGTAGGACCGCCCGGAACAGGTAAGACACTTCTTGCAAAGGCTGTTGCAGGTGAAGCAAAAGTACCGTTTTTCTCCATTTCAGGTTCTGATTTTGTGGAGATGTTTGTAGGTGTAGGTGCTTCAAGAGTAAGAGATTTGTTTAAACAGGCACAGTCAAGTGCACCGTGTATTATATTCATTGATGAGATTGATGCGATAGGTAAGTCAAGAGATTCACGCTATGGCGGTGGTAATGATGAGCGTGAGCAGACATTGAACCAGCTTCTTGCAGAAATGGATGGTTTCGATACTTCAAAGGGTATTTTTATACTTGCTGCAACCAACAGACCGGATGTGCTTGATAAGGCACTTCTTCGTCCGGGACGTTTTGACAGAAGAATTATTGTAGATAAGCCTGATCTTAAGGGAAGGGTTGAGATACTTAAGGTACATTCTAAGGATGTGCTTATGGATGATACGGTTGACCTTGAGGAAATTGCACTTGCAACATCAGGAGCAGTAGGTTCAGATCTTGCAAATATGATTAATGAGGCTGCGATTTTAGCAGTTAAACAGGGCAGAAATGTAGTGTCACAGGCAGATTTGTTTGAGTCTGTTGAGGTAGTTATTGCAGGTAAAGAAAAGAAGGACAGAATCCTTGGCAAGGAAGAGAAGAAGACAGTTGCATACCATGAAGTTGGTCACGCACTTGTAACCGCTCTTATGAAGGATGCAGAGCCGGTACAGAAGATTACGATTGTTCCCCGTACAATGGGTTCGCTTGGCTATGTGATGCAGGTGCCTGAGGAAGAGAAGTACTTAATGACTAAGGATGAGCTTGTTACAAGGCTTGTTACACTGCTTGGCGGACGGGCAGCGGAAGAAATTGCATTTTCAACTGTTACTACAGGTGCTTCTAACGATATAGAGAAAGCAACGAAGCTTGCAAGGGCAATGATTACACAGTATGGTATGTCTGATAAATTTGGTCTTATGAGTCTTGAAAGCCTTGAAAATACTTACCTTGATGGCCGCGCTGTTATGAACTGCGGAGAGGCAACGGCTGCTGAAATAGATGCAGAGGTAATGGCACTTCTTAAGGAATGTCACGAGAAGGCGAAAGCACTTCTTAGCGAGAATCGTGAGGTGCTTGATAAGATTGCTGACTTCTTGTTTGAAAAGGAGACCATAACCGGTAAACAGTTTATGGAGATATTCCGTGAGGTTAAGGGAGTAGAAGAAACTGAAGAAAATATTGAGGAATAAAATTGAGAGCCGGATTAGTATTAATCCGGCTCGAATTATATATCAGTATTACAGCTCTTCAAATCTGCCATAGAACTTATGCTTGCCACAGACATGGCGGTCACCATCACCCTCAGTTATAATAAAGTCACCATCCATAATGAATGAAAGTCCTCTCTTGGTATTGATGTATGGACAGACTATTATTCCATCATCGCGTGTTATCTTAACAAGTCCTTCAGTTGTAAACCATCCGTGTGTGACGATATCAGTCCATGGTATAAAACCATCTTCAAGTCCTTTACCGGCTTCATACTGCACTGCCTGAACATCAAACGAAACTCTTCTGTATAACATCATGAACACCTCCCTATGTGTACAATACTTCTCTTTTATGATTATATCATATAATATAGGATAATGG
>CAZBHM010000163.1:0-1577 GCA_964491975.1 uncultured Lachnospiraceae bacterium
AAAACAGCTGAGTGAGATTTTTCGTGTTTACTTTTATGATGCGAAGAAGAATAAGGCCCGTTCTAAAGTGTCTACAATCATGTTTATGATGTGGTTTGCGGTTATTATGATAGGACTTCTAGGTGGTATATTTACGATATTTTCAAGAAAATTATGTGCCCCAATGGTAGTGTTGGATATGGGATGGATGTATTTTGCACTTATGGGGGGAATTGCAATTTTACTCGGTACATTTGGCAGTGTATTTAACACATTTTCTGGTCTGTATCTGTCAAAGGATAACGATCTGCTTTTATCTATGCCGATTCCGATATCAACAATCGTGGCATCACGTCTGCTTAGTGTATATCTTATGGGACTTATGTACTCAGCAGTAGTTGTGATCCCGGCGTGGATTGTATATATGATAACAGCAGGGGTTACAGCACAGAGTATATTTGGTGGAATTATTCTTACACTGTTGATTTCTATATTTGTTATGACACTGTCCTGTTTACTTGGTTATGTCGTTTCAAAAGTAAGCCTGAAATTAAAGCATAAAAGCATGATTACGGTATTCGTATCGCTTTTATTTATCGGTGCTTATTATTTCTTTTATTTTAAGGCACAGAATATGATTACAGACCTGCTTGCCAATCTGACTGTGTATGGTGAGAAGATTAAGGGTTCGGCATATTTGCTCTTTGCTTTTGGAAGCATTGGTGTGGGAGATATGAAATCATCTCTAATAATGATTGCTTTGGTTGCAGTTATATTTTTAATGATGTGGATTTTGATATCAAAAAGCTTCTTGCAGGTAGCAACATCCACAGGAAAAGTAAGTAAAGTGGAATATCGAAAAAAGGCTATGAAACAGGAAAGTGTGACGAAGGCGCTGATTTTAAGGGAGTATAAGCATTTTATATCCAGTCCGGGATATATGTTAAACAGTGGGTTAGGAATCTTCTTGATGCCAATTTGTGCAGTAGTGCTCTTATGGAAGGGAAGAAAGCTATTTACAATGCTCAATGGTATGTTTGAAAGTCAGGATGGAAGTGTTCTGCTGTTGGTTACGATTATGCTTTGTGGTCTTATTTCAATAAATGTCATGACGGCACCTTCGATATCTTTGGAGGGTAAAAGCCTGTGGATTGTACAATCTCTTCCCGTGACACCATGGCAGGTGCTTAAGGCGAAGCTAAATATGCAGCTTATTCTAAATGGTATACCTGTGGTGTTTAGCATGATTTGTGTAGCGGTGGTTTCTTCATTCAAAATCGGACAGTTTGTGATGATGATTCTGCAGATACTATCCTATGTGTTTGTAATAGCAGTGTTTGGTCTATTTATGGGAGTGATAAAGCCGGTACTAACATGGACGAATGAGCTTACACCCATTAAGCAGAGTGTTTCCGTAGTGATTACAATGTTTGGTGGGTTTGGATATACAGTACTTCTTTTTGCTGGATATATGATGCTTCCTGGCTATACTCTGGGATATGTACGCTATATTGGAATTTTTATAGCAGTAAATGTTGTGGCGGGTCTGACATTGTATTTCTGGCTGAAAACAAAAGGTTGTGATAGATTTGCAGAAC
>CAZBHM010000164.1:0-1574 GCA_964491975.1 uncultured Lachnospiraceae bacterium
GTCTTAGGTACACCAATAAATCTTATCGGACTGTCTGTTTCAGCAGCATACTTTGACAGCTTGGCAATAGTATCCATCGAATCATTGCCGCCTATATAGAAAAATGCATCTACTTCAAGCTTTTTAAGTATGGCAAAAATCTTCTCATAAACCTCCGGCGCCTTATCACTTTCAGGAAGCTTATAACGGCATGAGCCAAGATATGAAGATGGTGTACGCTTAAGAAGCTCTATCTCAAGCTCACTCTTGATATAATCGCACATATTTATGTACTTTTCCTCAAGAAGTCCCTGAATGCCAAAACGCATACCATATATTTTCTCCACACCATTAACCTTGGCAGTTCTATAAACACCTGCAAGGCTTGAATTAATTACGGTTGTCGGGCCGCCTGACTGCCCCACAATAATACTCTTAAATTTCTCCATGTTATCCTCCCTTTACTGATTTCTCTTAATTAATATCTCAACTGCCTCTTTAACATTGGCAACATCAAGCACTTTGATTTTAGTATTCTCCGGTACTGCCGGAACATTAACTCTCGGTATTATACACAGCTTATAGCCAAGCCTTTCCGCTTCTGCTATTCGCTGTTTAACCTTACCCACGCCTCTTACCTCTCCGGTAAGCCCTATTTCTCCAAATACTATCGTCTTATCAGGAAGCGGAATGTCCCTATAGCTTGAAATAATGGCCATTACTATTCCAAGATCCATTGCCGGCTCATTCATCTTAACGCCACCCGTGACGTTTACATATGCATCACAGTCTGACATCTGATATCCAAGTCTCTTTTCAAGCACTGCCATCAAAAGATTAATTCTGTTATAATCCATTCCTGCAGCAGTTCTTCTCGGCATTCCAAAATTCGTCTTACATACAAGTGCCTGTATCTCAAGAAGAATTGGTCTTGTACCCTCTACCTGACATGTTACAACCGAACCTGCCGCATCTACCGGCATACCTGAAAGCATATATTCTGACGGATTGGAAACTTCTGAAAGTCCGCTCTCTGTCATCTCAAATACACCTATTTCATTGGTGGAACCAAACCTGTTTTTGACGCCTCTAAGTATTCTGTATGTAGCATGCCGTTCGCCTTCAAAATAGAGTACTGTATCCACCATATGTTCAAGCACCCTGGGTCCTGCCACCACGCCTTCCTTGGTAACATGCCCGACTATAAATACGGTTATCCCCTGACCCTTGGCAATCTGCATAAGAACTCCTGTAGATTCCCTTACCTGGCTTACGCTTCCCGGAGCTGCGCCTACATCTTCCTTATACATCGTCTGAATGGAGTCTATAATCACTATATCAGGCTTTGTCCTATCAATAACTTCTATTATCATATCAAGATTCGTTTCACACAGCAGAAAAAACTGTTCAGAAAAAATTCCTATTCGGTCTGCTCTCAGCTTAATCTGTTTAAGTGACTCCTCACCCGATATATACAAAACCTTCTTATGCTCTGAAAGATTCCGGCACATCTGCAAAAGCAACGTAGACTTACCTATGCCCGGGTCACCTCCCACAAGTACCATCGAGCCCTTAACCACACCGCCGCCAAGCAC
>CAZBHM010000165.1:0-1423 GCA_964491975.1 uncultured Lachnospiraceae bacterium
TATATTTTCTCTTTGCACCGCCACCACGATGTCTTACTGTAATTTTACCCTGATTATTACGACCTGCTGTCTTTCCTGAAGAAACTAACAAGCTCTTCTCCGGTGACTTCTTTGTAATCTCTGAAAAATCAGATGCGGTCATATGTCTTCTGGAAGGTGTATATGGGTTAAATGTTTTAATACCCATTTTGTTTCACTCCTTTCAATGCCTAACAACGCACTCGCGTGTTTTCTATATTATCAAGCTGCCATAAAGCAGTCCGGCCGATAATGTTCCGGCCGTATAAACCCGGTCAATCTTAGAGACCTGCAAAAACCTCAATATCCTTGCTATCTTCTGTTAACTTAACGATTGCCTTCTTTGTCTTAGCTGTCTTACCGAATGTCATACCTCTTCTCTTGGTCTTGCCATCCATGTTCATTGTATTAACGCTTTCAACCTTAACACCATCGAACATCTTCTCAACAGCATTCTTAATCATCATCTTATCTGCTTCCGGATTAACAAGGAATGTGTACTTCTTATCGCTCATAGCGTTCATACTCTTCTCTGTGATAACCGGCTTAAGGATTATGTCATAATACTGAAGACTTGCCATTATGCGTACACCTCCGAAATCTTCTCTGCTGCTTCCTTAGCAACTACAAGTGTATCGTACTTAAGAATATCGAATACATTAATTGTATTTGTATAAGCAGTCTTTACTGTAGGGATATTTCTTGCAGACATAGCTGCATTTGTATCGCCATCATTTAATACTACGAGTGCCTTATTAACCTTAAGGTTATTCATAACTGTTGCAAACTTCTTTGTCTTAATCTCATCGAAATTAAAGTTATCTACAACAATAAGCTTGTTCTCATTTACTCTGGAAGTTAAAACAGACTTAAGTGCTGCTCTCTTCTCTTTCTTGTTAAGCTTGAATGAGTAGTCTCTTGGCTTCGGAGCGAATACTACACCGCCGCCTGTCCACTGAGGAGCTCTTGTTGAACCCTGTCTTGCGTGGCCTGTTCCCTTCTGTCTCCAAGGCTTTCTTCCGCCACCGCTTACTTCGGCGCGAGTCTTTGCGCTCTGTGTTCCCTGACGCTTATTAGCAAGCTGCCAAACTACTGCCATGTGTACAAGGTGCTCATTAACTTCTACACCAAATACAGCATCGTTTAATTCGATTTCGCCAACCTGTGCGCCTTCCATATTAAAAACAGATACTTTTGCCATCTGTATATTCCTCCTTCCTTTAAGCCTTTACGCTCTCTTTAATTGTAACTAAGGATTTCTTAGGTCCGGGAACTGCACCCTTTACTAAGATAATATTATTTGTGGCATCTACGCGAACAACTTCAAGATTCTGGATTGTAATGCGCTTTCCACCCATCTGTCCAGGCATCTTCTTACCCTTAAATACACGGCTTGGTGATGATG
>CAZBHM010000166.1:0-1404 GCA_964491975.1 uncultured Lachnospiraceae bacterium
TCGAATAATTATTTGACGGATGCCTCAGATATTATAGCAGTATTAACGTGGAATCTGGATATGGGAATGTTCTTGCGTAGCTGAACTGTTACAATATGAGAATATGAACGAAACAGAGTGAAATTAATGTTGAAAACATAAAGATACTGTAGTATAATGTCGTCAAAGCATATTTCAGACAGTCAGGATAATCTTTTTACTTTTAAGTTCATTTTATGAGTCTATGCTTTTAATTCACTTTATTAATTTAATTAGAGGCAGGGGATTCACGGCGGTTGTTGTATATCCGATGAGGGCAAATCCTATCTGATGTACGCTTTGCAAGGATGCGTAAGTCTCCTGCAGAGGGAGGCAGATAATGAGAAAAGATGAACCGGATGTCGGGTACATGTCGGTTGCAGATCGTTATGCGGATTTTATTAATGGTGTGGTATTTGAAGGCGCACAGGTGATAAAACCTCAGGATGTAAAGGAATGTGATACGCAGACCGGTCTGTGGAAGATTAATACACCGTCGGGCAATACTACAAAGAAGCAGCGGGATTTGTTAAGGCGGCTTGTATTCGGTACAAGGTTTACGATTATAGGCATTGAAAATCAGGAGGAAGTACATTATCTTATGCCCTTAAGGGTTAGGGATTATGATGTGTCGGAGTATGAAAGACAGGCAGTAGCCATCTGTAAAGAGTTACAAGAGCAGAAGGGGCTTACAGCGGGGGAATTTCTCTCGGGCTTTAAAAAGACATCAAAGCTTGTTCCGTGTGTTACATTTGTACTTTATTATGGAAAAGAGTGGGATGGAAGCAGGGATTTACACGGACTTTTTGATTTTTCGGGTCTGCCTGCAAAGCTTATAAAATATGTGTCAAATTATCCCATACACCTTATTGAGGTAAGAAAGTTTGAGAATACGGATGTATTTAAGACAGATTTAAAACTGGTGTTTGACTTTATAAGATATTCGGAAGACAAGAAGAGGCTCCAAAGACTGGTGGAAGAAAATGAGGAATATAGGAATCTGGAAGAGGATGCATATGAAATGATGGTGGTACATACCAATTCAGAGCAATTTATAAGTATGAAAGATTATATTAAGGAAGGCGGTAAGGCGGATATGTGTAAGGCGTTGGAAGATATGAGAATTGAAGAACGTGCGGAAGGTCGTATGGAGGGCATAAAGGGAATGATTTATGAAAATATTGAAGAGGGTACTCCGGCAGAGTGTATTATACAGAAGCTTAAGAAGTATTTTGGGATAGAAGCAGATGAGGCGGGCAGTCTTATCGCTGCCTGCAAAGCGGAAGCCTGAAATACAACAGCACTCTAAAAAAGTAACAGTTCACGCGTTTAGCCCATGGCTGAACTGTTACAAAAAATTAGAAGAGAAAAATAGAGACTTGCGCA
>CAZBHM010000167.1:0-1296 GCA_964491975.1 uncultured Lachnospiraceae bacterium
GAATTCTTTAGTACTTTAAATATAAATACCCAAACTCCTATATTAATAATTAATTCTATAACATAAGCCAACATAAGGAACATACTTTCAGCTAAAATTGTATCTGTATAATCCATGTTTTTCTCCTTTAATAAATTTTGGTGACAGTTCCTTTTCCTACTGTTCTTCCACCTTCTCTGATAGAAAACTCAGTACCTACTTCCATAGCAACATTTGATACTAAAGTAGTAGTAAATGAAACATCTTCACCTGGACTTACCATTTCAATATTATCTGGTAAATCAATAACTCCTGTTATATCAGTAGTTCTAAAATAGAATTGTGGTCTATATCCGTCAAAGAATGGAGTATGTCTTCCACCTTCTTCTTTTGATAAAATATGTACATCTGCATCAAATTTTGTTGCTGCAACAATAGAATTTTGTTTTGCCAACACTTGACCTCTTTGTACTTTTTCTCTTGTAATATCTTTCAAAAGAATTCCAACATTATCTCCAACAGTTGCTTCATCTTTTTGTGATCTAAACATTTCAATTCCTGTAACTTCTGCTGTTAATATTTCCTCACTTAATCCAATAATTTGAACTGTATCACCAACATTTAATTTACCTCTTTCAACACTTCCCGTAACAACAGTACCTCTACCAGTAATAGTAAAAACATCTTCTATACTAAATAAGAATGCACCATTTTCATCATAAGTTGTATTTGTTCCTTCTTCAACGCTTCCAGTTGAACTATTATTTTGTTGTGCATTATTTTGATTATTATTTTCTACTTCTGAATTGTTAGGAATATCGTTATTTGTGTGTTCTTTCTTATTTTGATTACCAAATAAAACTATTCCTATAATTACTGCTACAATTGCTAACGCAACTACTATTATAAGTCCTTTTTTACTCTTTTTAGGTGGTTGAGATTGTACGGGTTGTTGTGTGTATTCTGTATTCATTTGTGGTGGCGTTGGTTGTTGTATATTTGCATTTTGATTACCATAAATAGGTTGTCCTGTTTGAGAGTCGTATCCTATTATATTGTTATTTTGATTCACATTTTCACCTTCTACCCTTTATAATTTTTATTTACTAATTTACTTCTACAATATTTGCAAGTTCCAAATTTTTCTGCTAAAAGATTGTCAGAACCACAATTTGGACATTCTACATAACTAGTATTCCTTGCTTTTTCTTGTTTTATTTTTATTTCCATATCATTATTTTTTGAAATTTCTGCATCTCTTCTTTGTGTTTCATTAATATAATTTCTAATTCCACTATTTAATTTACTACTTACTTT
>CAZBHM010000168.1:0-1278 GCA_964491975.1 uncultured Lachnospiraceae bacterium
ATTTTGAACATACATGGTTTTGTGCAGGGGAAAGGAGAATATTATGGCAAGAACGGTAGCGATAGGAATACAGGATTTTGAAAAGGTCAGAAAGAAGAATTGCTTTTATGTGGATAAAACGGCATTTATTAAAGAGTGGTGGGAAAGTGAGGATGACGTTACTTTAATTACCCGTCCCCGCCGTTTTGGCAAGACTTTAAACATGAGCATGCTTGAAGAGTTCTTTTCAGTAGACTATGCGGACAGGGGAGATTTGTTTGAAGGGCTTTCAATATGGGAAGATGAAAAGTACAGACAGATTCAGGGAACTTATCCGGTGATTTCGCTTTCATTTGCGAATATAAAGGAGAGTTCGTATCAGATGGCGGTTTACAGGATGTGTCAGTTATTAAAGAAGCTTTTGGAAAAGCATTCATATCTGCTAAAAAGTGATAAGCTGTCGGAGAACGAAAAGGCAGACTACGGGCGGATGAAAGCCGGTCTTGATGAAAAGGATGCACCGATGGTATTATATCAGTTGTCAGACTATCTGTGTCGTTATTATGGAAAGAAAGTCATTATTTTACTTGATGAATATGACACCCCTATGCAGGAGGCGTATGTTAACGGCTTCTGGGATGAGCTTGTGGCTTTTACGAGAAGTCTTTTTAACTCTACATTTAAGACCAATCCGTGGCTTGGGCGTGCGATAATGACGGGAATTACAAGGGTAAGCAAGGAGTCCATCTTCTCGGATTTGAATAATTTAAAGGTAGTGACTACTACCTCTGATGAATATGCAACGGCTTTTGGTTTTACGGAAGAGGAAGTATTTGCTGCACTTAATGAGTACGGGCTTTCTGACAAAAAGGAAGAAGTAAAATACTGGTATGACGGATTTATATTTGGCGGACACGGGGATATATATAATCCGTGGTCGATTCTTAATTATCTTGATACGGGGAAATTAACCACCTACTGGGCAAATACAAGTTCGAACGGACTGGTGGGAAAGCTTCTTAGGGAAGGCTCAGCTGACATTAAGAAGCAGTTTGAAAGTCTTCTTAAGGATAATGAGATTTTAGTACCTGTTGATGAGCAGATAGTATATAACCAGCTTGACCAAAGTGCGGATGCCGTATGGAGTCTGTTACTTGCGGGCGGTTATCTTAAGGTGCTTGGCAAACAGACAGAAGCAGAGGTTGAGGCATGGGAAAGTCCGGCATACAGGCTTTCGATTACCAATCATGAAGTACTGCGTATGTTTTATAATATGGTAAAGCAGTGGTTTAAAAATGG
>CAZBHM010000169.1:0-1151 GCA_964491975.1 uncultured Lachnospiraceae bacterium
CTTGATGAGTATGACACACCGATGCAGGAAGCTTACGTTCACGGCTTTTGGGATGAGCTTGTGGGATTTACAAGAAGCTTCTTTAACTCTACATTTAAGACCAATCCGTGGCTCGGGCGTGCCATGATGACGGGAATTACCAGGGTAAGTAAGGAATCCATCTTCTCGGATTTGAATAATTTGGAGGTGGTAACAACCACCTCTGATAAATATGCAACGGCTTTTGGCTTTACGGAAGAGGAAGTGTTTGCGGCACTGGACGAATACGGGCTTTCCGATGAAAGGGAAGATGTTAAATACTGGTATGATGGATTTGTCTTTGGCGAACATAAGGATATATACAATCCGTGGTCGATTCTTAATTATATAGATAAGCGGGATTTAGATACCTACTGGGCAAATACAAGCTCGAATGGTCTTGTTGGAAAGCTTATTCGTGAAGGTTCCGCTGACCTGAAGAAGCAGTTTGAAGTCCTTCTTAGGGACAATGAGATTTTAGTACCTATTGATGAGCAGATAGTATATAACCAGTTAGACCAGAGTGCGGATGCCGTCTGGAGCCTCTTACTTGCAAGCGGTTATCTTAAGGTGCTTGGAAGGCAGACCGGGAAAGAGGTTAAGGCGTGGGAAAGTCCGATTTACAGGCTTTCGATTACCAACCATGAAGTGCTGCGTATGTTTTATGGTATGGTAAAACAGTGGTTTAAGAAGGAAGAAACGTATTACAATGAATTTATAAAGGCAATGCTTGCCGGAAATGTCAGACTAATGAATAATTACATGAACCGTGTGGCGCTTAGTACATTCAGTTACTTTGATACGGGAAAAGAGCCGTCGTTTGCAGAGCCGGAACGATTCTACCATGGCTTTGTGCTTGGACTTATGGTGGATTTGCAGGGCAGATACAGTATTACCTCTAACAGGGAGAGCGGCTTTGGACGTTATGATGTGGTATTAGAGCCTAAAAACAGGGACGGGGAAGATTATGCCTACATTTTTGAGTTTAAGGTGCATGATTCGTATGATGAGAAGGACTTAAAAGACACCGTGGCGGCAGCCCTTATGCAGATAGAAGAAAAACAGTATGCCGCGTCGCTTATGGAGAAAGGCATCCCGGAAGAGAAGATAAGAAAGTACGGATTTGCATTTGA
>CAZBHM010000170.1:0-1076 GCA_964491975.1 uncultured Lachnospiraceae bacterium
ACCTTCGTGCAAATCCGAATATGCGCCCCGAAAACTATTGGTCTAATACGAGCAGCAACAGCATTATCCGCAGATTTTTGGATAAGGCAGATGATACGACCCGTTGGGAACTTGAGCAATTGATAGAAGGTAAGACAATCGAGAAAGAAATCTACCAAGAGTTAACATACGCAGAACTCGACAAAACCATCAATCATCTTTGGAGTGTACTGTTTACAACCGGGTATCTGACATTGCAGTCCCCTGCCAGAAAATCCGAAGCTGATGATGAATCCTTTGGTTCAGGACTGCATGCAAATACAATGACACTGAAAATCCCCAACGAGGAAATCCGCTCGATTTTCAAGAATCATATATATACATGGTTCAATGATTATGTGGAAACCGATGCTGAGAGATACCAGTCATTCAGCCAGGCTTTTATCGATGGAGACGTACCAAAAATTCAGGAAATGTTTAATGATTACCTCATGGAAACCATCAGTATCCGTGATACTTCCGTTCGCAAGTCCATGAAAGAAAACTTCTACCATGGTGTTCTGCTTGGAATACTAAAATATCGCCGCAACTGGATTGTGCGCTCTAACCACGAGTCCGGGGAAGGGTATAACGATATCATGATCATGTACAATGCGAAAAAGACTGGCATTGTGATTGAGGTAAAATATGCGGATAATGACGAACTGATGACAGAATGCACAAAAGCACTTGAACAGATTGAAAAATTACACTACACAGAAGCACTTAAGGAATTTGATCCCGTGAAGATATATAAATATGCGGTTGCCTGCCATAAGAAGCATTGCAAAGTCGTCATGGAAGAAGAAATTATAACAGCGAAATAAACTCAGCCAAGGAATGATGATAGAAAGGATAGGAGGATTTGCTCATGGAAGAAAGAAAAAAGATGCTGCCCATCGGGATTGAGGATTTTGAAAAAATCCGCACAATGAATTTTTATTATGTAGACAAAACCGGAATGATTAGGGATTTGCTGGAAAACATGACCGAGGTTACGCTGTTTACCCGTCCGAGACGGTTCGGTAAGACACTCAACATGAGCATGCTCCGATACT